>WVXJ01000046.1:50623-53521 GCA_011773575.1 Armatimonadota bacterium
CCGCTCAACATAGGTACGGGGGTGGGCACGACCGTAAATGAAATCTATTGGCGGCTCGCCGCCTTGCTGGGCTATTCGGATTCCCCGGAATATGCCCCCAAGCGGCCCGGGGAGATAGAGCGTACCTATCTCAACAGTAAGCGCGCCCAGAAGGAATTAGGGTGGATGCCACGGGTCACATTTGAGGAAGGACTTAGCGAAACCGCGGCCTGGTTCCGCGCGCAGGCCAATGCTTGACGACGGAACTTTGCAGGGGTAGTATCCTCATGAGGCCGGCGTAGCTCAGTGGTAGAGCAGCGGTTTCGTAAACCGCAGGTCGTCGGTTCGAATCCGACCGCCGGCTCTCCCCTTCATTGTCTAATCCTTCTCCGGCCTCAGCAGATTCCAGACACGCAGCAGTTCCGCCACACTCCAGGCCTGGGAGATACAGCCTCGAGGCCGGTGGGGCGGGTCGCCATCGAAAATCTCCGAAATGCTCCCCAGACCCGCCTCACTGAGATGCTGCAAGAGCGGCTCCAGTAATGCCCGGCTGCGTACTTTCGCCTCTTCTGAATTATTGTGCAAGCGAAGATAGGCGCAAATGAAGGGCCCCATCAGCCAGGGCCAGACGGTTCCCTGGTGGTAGGCGCTATCCCGGGAAAGAACATCGCCTTGATAGCAGCACTGATAGCGGGAATCTCGCGGGGAGAGTGTGCGCAAACCATATGGAGTAAGAAGTTCCCTCTCTACAACCTCCAGCACACGCCGCCCCGATTCCCCGGACAGGATGGGATAGGGCAAAGACAAGGCGAATACCTGATTGGGCCGGATGGAGCCATCCCCGCCCTGTGGGGTTACCCGGTCGTACAGACAACCTGCTTTCTCGTTCCAGAAGAGTGAGGCGAAAGATCGTTTGGCTTTTTCGGCCGTGTCTTTCCAGCGGTCTTCACCAAACCGTTCCAGGATGCGCAGCGCGTTATACCAGAGGGCCTGAATCTCAACCGGCTTTCCGTGTCTGGGTGTCATTACCCGGTCGCCCATTTTCGCATCCATCCAGGTGAGTTGGCCGCCTTCCTCCCCTATTTCTATGAGGCCGTCGGAGTCGGCGTGGATCCCGAAGCGCGTACCACCCGCATAATGCTCCACAATCTGTCGCGCCACAGACAAAAGATTCTCACGCACGAAGGTTTCTTGCCCCTCCTGGGCGGCAAGTTGATTCATTGCATTCACGAACCAGAGGGCGGCGTCAACACTGTTATACTCGGGATGACCATCAGGTTCCGCAAANNATGGTGTCTCTCCCCCAGTCTTCGAACCAGTGATAGCCGGCGATTATCCCTCTCATATCTTGCGACCGCTGCACCAGGAAACTATCCGCCGTTTGCAGCAGAGTCGGTATCTCTTCCCGCTCTCCCGGCCAAATCTTGCCGAGGGCCTGGCGGCGGACGAGTTCCTCTTCTCTCCATTCCTTCGGCTTGGGTGAGAGCGGTTCCGCGGAGGCGACTATCCAACAGCCTTCCGCGGACAACGGAAGGGTGATGATTCCGGGAGAATAAAGATCTTCCTGATAGTCGAGGCCCCGCTCTTTCTCCCGTTCATATTCGAAGTTGTGATACCACTCCGGGGCTGCGGTAAATTCGCCTTTTTCGTAGTAGATATATAGTTGCGCTCCCCAGCCGAAGCGCACTCGTATTTCGTTGGGTCCCGCTTCCGTGTCAATCTGGAAATTGCCCTCCCGGTTGAGATGGTGAAAACTACGGCCCGCCGCGAGCGGCCGCAGGCGAAGTTGGGCGGTCTCTTTCGGCTGAAGAAGCCGGTAGTTTATCACGACCGCGTTCAATCCATGAGGCATGAAGATCTCTTTTTCGGGGGTTACGCCGCCGGTGTGGTAGCGGAAGACGGGGAAAGGCTCCAGGCGGAACTCTTCTTGAAAGCGATGCCCGAGAGGATAGACGCCGCCGACATACTGATTGCCGGAAAGCGGATAAGTAAAGCCGTCAATAAGGAGTTCTTCTTCCAGTTTGGAAAGAAGCAGGGTGCGGCCTGCTGGCGGATCGAGCGCGGCGGTCAGCAGGCCGTGATAGCGGCGGGTGTTGCAGCCGATAATTGTCGAGGAGGCAAATCCTCCCCGGCCATTGGTCTCCAGCCACTCCTTGGAAGCAGCCTGGGAGAAATCCCCGCATGTCCGCGCGTCGAAGTTCAGCACTCCTCAGCATCCTCCTTAACGATTCGCCGTAGAGCGCGCGGAGATAATTGTACTGGTTTCTCTGCGCCTTCGGCGACCCTTGGGCTGCGAAGCCGCTTGTCCTGCGAGTCGTCTGCTCCGCCGAAGTGGGACGGCTACGAAGGCTGAATTGACGAAGCAGCCTGGCAAAGCAGGCTCTGCGGTGAGGAATTTGTTCTGCAGCCGGGCGAAGCCTGCTAGGCTGGCTTTTCTTCCACTAACCCGAACTTCTTTATGTTGGCATCGGCGAGGGCTTGGACCTTGGCGATGACCTCCTTGCCTTGTTCGGAGCGGAAGAGGTGGGCATAGCGGCGCTGGGGTTTGAGGTATTCCTCCACAGGCACTTTCTTGATCTTGCGCGCTTTGGCGAAGAGGCCGTCCTCATATTCCACCAGCGGATAGAGTCCACTTTCCACAGCAAGGCGAGCCATGCGGATACTGTGTTCGCCGGCCTGGCCCCAACCCGGCGGGCAGGGACAGTGAATCTGAAGATACTTGGGCCCTTGGATCCCCAGCGCTTTCTTCACCTTGCGCTTCAAATCCGGCCAATAGCCGGCTGAGGCGGTGGCTGAATAGGGTATTCCGTGGGCGGCGAAGATGGCGGGGGCGTCTTTCTTGGGCCTGTCCTCTCCGAAGGAACATGTGCCGGCCGGGCTGGTAGTGGTGGCGGCGGCGAAGGGGGTGGAGCCGCTCCG
>WVXJ01000046.1:53561-57748 GCA_011773575.1 Armatimonadota bacterium
TCAATGGTGGCGCCGTCGCCGCCCATGGCGATTATCTTTGCACTCTCGGCCTTCCCCTGGGCCTTCAGCCCAACCTCGATTCCCGCGGCCACCGCGGAGGAATTTTCAAATAGTGAATGGATCCACGGCACTCCCCAGGCAGTCTCCGGATAGGGGGTGGAAAACACCTCCAGACAGCCCGTGGCACAGGTGACTATGATATCGGGGCCGGCCGCGTCCATCACCAGCCTGACGGCGAGCGACAGCCCACAACCCGGACAGGCGCGATGCCCCGGATTAAAGAGTTGCATTGCTTTCTTCTCTGCAACTTCGGCTTCAGCCATTTTCATCCTCCAATCGGTTTCTCACCACAAGTAGAACGGTAAGGGCTGACAAGCATGTATCACGCCTCTTGCAATACTTCTTCTTTCAAGTCGGCCCAGAAGAACTCTTCGCCGCCTTCGACAACTCGCTGATAGACTTTTTCGATACTCTCTGCGGTAATGTCTCGCCCTCCCATGCCGATGACCGCTCCGGCTATGCGGGGGGCGGGCATGCGGCCGTAGAAGGCGCTGCGAAGTTCGGTTGCGACTATGTGGCCACCGCCCAGAGAGATGGCTTTTTCCAGGACGATGACATTTTTCGCATTCTTCACTGCATCATGAATCTCTGCGCCCGGGAAAGGCCGCAGACAGCGCAATTTCAGCAAACCCACCGGATGGCCTGCTTTGCGCATCCGGTCTACGGTGTCTTTAAGTGTCCCGACGAGTGAACCCATGGCGATGAATATCGTCTCCGCCCCCTCCAACTGATAGCCCTCCAGGAGATCACCCTGGAAGCGGCCGAAGGTCTTGCGGAAACTCTCCGCCACTTCCACGATCACGGGTTTCGCCTCCTCCACCGACTCGTTCAGGCAATAGCGCACTTCATGGTACTTCTCCGGCCCGACATAGGCGCCCAGAGTAACCGGATCCTTCGGGTCGAGTTTGAAGAGAGGATCGAATGGCGGCAGGAAGGCATCTACC
This sequence comes from Armatimonadota bacterium, assembly GCA_011773575.1. Lineage (GTDB taxonomy): Bacteria > Armatimonadota > Hebobacteria > Hebobacterales > WVXJ01 > WVXJ01. The sequence goes on from WVXJ01000046.1 coordinate 54,566, forward strand.
TCCTCTTGGGTGGGAATCTCCACCGGCTCATAGGTATGAGTCAGGATAAAGCCGTCCATGTTCACCAGGACCGGCAGATAGACGCGGTGATCCTCGGCGATGCGATAAGCCTGGATGTGCATATCCATAAGTTCCTGGCAGTCTTCCGCCCAGAGCTGGATCCAACCCGAATCTCTCACCGTCATTGAATCCTGGTGGTCATTCCAGATATTCAATGGCGCCGAGACAGAACGGTTGGCGATGGTAAACACCATGGGGAGGCGCATGCCGGCGATGTTGAATAATACTTCCGCCATCAGCAAGAGACCCTGGGAAGTAGTGGCGGAATAGGCGCGGGCCCCGCATGCCGCCGCCCCCAAACAAACCGAGGCGGCGCTGAATTCGCTTTCCACGCGCACGAACTCGCCCTGGATTTCGCCATTGGCGGCTTTCTGCGCCAGGGCCTCGACGATGTGAGTTTGGGGAGTGATAGGATAGGCCGACACTACTTGCGCGCGGCACAATTTCACTGCTTCTGCAACTGTGTGACTGCCTTCTAGTATCGCTCTCATTTTATCTCTTCCTTCATTGTGATCGCATCCGCCGGACACATCTCCGCGCAGAGGCCGCAGCCTTTGCAGTAATCCAAATCCGAGTCGTATTCCGTCTTCCCGGTGTGATAGACGCAACCCTCCGGACAAATCGTCTCACAGGTTGTGCAGCCGGTACACTTATCATGGTCAAACACCGGCCGCATCACCCTCCAACTGCCGGTTTTGTTCTGGCGCGATGTGCCGGGACGGGTAACCACTCCAAGCAGTCTCATTTCTTCTCCTTCCCCTTCACCAATTCATACGCGCGTTGGGCGCAGGCTACATTCTTCTCACCCAAATCGCCGCGGAAGCGGCCCTTTATGTTGCGCTCTATCGCCTCCAGGCTGATGGCTCCGGTGGCGGCGGCGAAGGCCCCCATGATGGCGGTATTGGTGATGGGCCGGCCCAATATTTCCATGGCGATTTTGGTGGCGGGCACAGTGACGACGCGAAAGTCGCCGTTCAGCCCCAATTCCTTGGGGTCGCGCTCTGTATTCATGAGCAGAGTGCCGCCGGACTTCAGCCCTCCGGTCACATCTACCACTCCGAGGAGAGTGGTATCTTGAACGATCACGATATCGGGTTCATAGATTTGGCTACGGGTGCGAATGCTTGCATCGGAGATGCGGCAAAAGGCCTGCACCGGCGCGCCTCTTCTTTCCACTCCGAAGGCGGGAAAAGCCTGTGCCTCACGGCCGTCATCAAAGGCTGCCGAAGCAAGTAATTCGGCGGCGGTTACAGTACCCTGGCCGCCTCGGCCATGTAATCGAATCTGTATCAATTCCTCTCCTCCTTGTGGCTCGCGGTTGCAGTCGCTTTTTCACGCTTCTCCTTGAGATAAGCGTCGATTGCCCGCGCGGCCCGCTTTGCATCTCCCATGGCGGCGATTACCGTACCCTCTTCATTGGCGATGTCCCCACCCGCGAATACCCCCGGCATTGATGTCTGAAGAGTCTCCGGGTCGACGCGGAAGCGACCGTCAGGCTCGGTCTCCAGGCTTGGAGTTGCGCGTGATAAGAGCGGGTTGGGGGCCGCGCCAATTGCTACTATAACACTATCCGCCCGCAAAATAAACTCCCTCCCCTTCACAGGCAGGGGGCGGCGCCGGCCGCTTTCGTCCGGCTCGCCCAGTTTCATCTCCCAGCATTCCATTGCATTGACGCGCCCCTGACCATCGGCCAGAATCTGTTTTGGAGCGGCGAGAAAGCGAAATCTTATGCCCTCCTCTTCACCGTTCTCGATTTCCTCCGCGCGGGCGGGCATCTCCCGGCGGCTTCGCCTATAGACGACGGTGACCGTTTTCGCCCCCAGGCGCAGCGCGCTGCGGGCGGAATCGAGGGTGACATTGCCGCCGCCGATAACCAACACTCTCTCACCCACCGCAACCGGGGTGTCGTATTTGGGGAAAAGATGGGCCTGCATCAGGTTTACCCGGGTGAGGAATTCGTTGGCGCTGTAGACTCCGCTGTAATTCTCTCCCGGTATGTCCATGAAATAGGGCAGACCCGCGCCGACCCCGACGAAGATGGCCTCATAGCCCTCATTGAAAAGATCCTCCAGAGTGAGGGTCTTTCCCACCACAACATTGATCTTTATCTCCACACCCAGGCTGCGGACATAATCAATCTCCCGCTCCAGCACGTCACGCGGCATGCGAAAAGAGGGAATGCCGTAGCGGAGCACCCCTCCCGGTGAATGGAGAGATTCGAAGACCGTAACCTCATAACCCATGCGCGCCAGTTCTCCCGCCGCGGTCAGAGAGGCAGGTCCCGAGCCGATGACGGCGACGCGCTGGGCACCGGGAGGCGACGGTTTCTCCTGCATGGACGGCGGGGGCAAATGGCTGGCTTCCCAATCGGAGGCGAAACGTTCCAGCGCGCCGATGGCCACAGGAGAGCCCTTTTTGCCGAGGACGCACACCTTCTCACACTGGGTCTCCTGGGGACAGACACGCCCACAGATGGCGGGGAGGGCATTGTATTGCTTGATGAGTTGAATCGCCCCGGAGTAGTCTCCCGCGGCTGTCTTCGCCACAAAGCCGGGAATATCAATGCCCACCGGACAGCCGGCAACACAGGGCCGGTTCTTGCAGCCTAAACAGCGGCTCGCCTCGGTGCGGGCTTGTTCTTCATTGTAGCCCAGCGCGACCTCTTCGAAATCTCTTGCCCGCTTCTCTGGGTCCCGTCTGGGCATCTCTACTCGTTGTTTGCGCTCGGCCATCTAGTCGACCTTCTTCTCTTCTTGGAGCCGCCGTTTGCCGCGGGCCTTCTCCACGGCGAGACACTCGTCAAAGGCGCGTCTTTCCAGGCTTGCGAAGCCTCTTTTTCTCATCATCAGTTCATCGAAATCCACCTGATGGGCATCGAAGTTGGGGCCGTCCACACAGGCGAACTTCCTCTCTCCCGCAACCGTCACCCGACAGGCTCCACACATTCCGGTGCCATCCACCATGATGGGATCGAGACTGACAATAGTAGGGATCCCGTGAGGACGGGTTACTTCGGCCACCGCGCGCATCATGGGTATAGGTCCGGCGGCCACTACCCTGTTAAACTGTTGACCTGATTCAAGGAGTTCCTTCAACACGTGAGTAACCAATCCCCGCCGCCCT
>WVXJ01000046.1:57812-58445 GCA_011773575.1 Armatimonadota bacterium
GATTTCCGGGTAGATGAAGGCTGTGCCCACTCCACCGCCGAGGCAGGCGACCTCGCCGAAGTTGGTGATCTCGCTGGCCACCCCCAAGGGGCCCACTACATCACTGATTGACTCGCCCGCCTGCATGGCGGCCAATTGTCGGGTCGATTTGCCTACTTCCTGAAAGACTATGGTAATGGTGCCCGCGTTTGGGTCATGTTTGGCGATGGTGAGGGGTAGTCGCTCTCCGGCCTCATTGAGGCGGAACATGGCAAATTGTCCGGGCTTGGGCTGACGCGCAACCAGAGGCGCCTTTATCTCCATCAACCATACGGATGGCGCGAGCGCCTCCTTGCGTATTATTTGATACATTCAAATACCTGTGTCGGATCGGGGTTTGCCCGCGGTTTTCCTCCTCATTCTACAATTCGTCATTGGCGAAGTCAATTCGAGAGGGGAGAGCCCTGCATATGTCGAAATCACCAGACTGAACATGTCACAGCACACAGTCGAGATGCTTACCGATCCTCGACAGGCCTACCCTTTCCTGACGAAGGATCGGCTCTATTCCGCCTACGCCCTCGGCATTCTGGAGACAGAGAACTGGGCCTGCTGCACTGCTTTGCTTGCCCGTGTCAAAGGGGAAGGCGAGGC
>WVXJ01000218.1 GCA_011773575.1 Armatimonadota bacterium
ACTTTGAGTTCCATCGCTCGGCCTTGCCTTCGATTTGCGACATCCTCCCCCCTCTGTGGAGGAGGAAAGAGGTGGAGGGAATCACCCCCACCCTGCACCCTCCCCGTCAAGGGAGAGGGAAGGTAATGCTCTCCACCGCGTCGTCTTGGAAACAAGTGGACTCGGGATCTTCTCTCGGCAGAATCCATCCCAGAATTGCGGCAAGTTTCTTCTGCGGTAAAGTCATACCGGCGCTTCTCCCAGGTAGGCTTCTATTACTTTGGGGTCTCGCTGGATTTGTTCAGGTGTGCCTTCGGCGATCTGCACTCCGTGGTCCAGTACGACCACGCGCTGACAGATTCCCATGACCACTCGCATATCGTGTTCAATCAAGAGAACGGTGAGATTGAAGTCTTCTTTGACCTTGGAGATAAGCTGCATGAGTTGCCTGGTTTCGTAAGGATTCATACCCGCGGTGGGTTCATCCAGCAGGAGTAGTTGCGGATTCGTGGCGAGCGCCCTGGCGATCTCCAGGCGGCGTTGTTCCCCATAGGGAAGGCTGCTGGCGGGAAGGTCACGGCGGGGCGAGAGTTCGAAGGCCTCCAGCAGTTCCAGGGCGTGGGAGCGGATGCGAGATTCCTCGCTCTGACCGAAGGGAGTGCTAAGGACGGCTTCGGCGAGTCCGTAGTGCGGTGAATGGATACAGGCGACACGGACATTATCCAGCACGGAAAGGCTTGAGAACAGCCGGATATTCTGGAAGGTGCGGGCGATGCCGAGATGGGTTCGCCGGTTAGGGGAGAGGCCGCGCAGCGGCCGGCCGGAGAAGAGGACTTCTCCCTGAGCCGAAGGGGTAAGGCCGGAGATGAGATTGAAGAAGGTTGTCTTTCCCGCGCCATTGGGGCCGATGAGGCCGACGAGTTCGCCTTTCTCCAGAGAGAAATCGAACTCCGAGACGGCGGTAACTCCGCCGAAGCAGACCGTACAGTTGCGCGCTTCAAGCAGGGCCATCAGTTTGCCTCCGGCGCAGTGTGAAGCGTTTGACAATCCCGGCCCAGGAGATTTCCCGGCCGCCAAGAAGGCCCTGCGGCCGGGTGAGCATGATCATGACCAGCAGACCGGAGAAGAGCAGCATGCGCAGTTCAGCCACCCGCTCGGCGAGGAAGACCTGGGAACGCACCAGGCCCAGCGCCAGTGCAGCGAGAATGGCGAGAACCATGCTGAGTTTGGCATTTTTCGGCAGCCGCCAGGCCGGCGCCAAGAGCAGAAGTATGGCGGCCGCGCAAACGAGGGACCCGACCATCAATCCCAGGGTGCTGCGCAGTGCATAGGAGAGCAAAGTCAATAGAATGGCGGCGACGGTGCAGCCCGTGATTGAACCCATGCCGCCGAGAACCACCATGATGACTATCATCACAGAGGCGATGACATCGAAGTCATTGGGGTGAAGGCCCAGGCGATAATGACCGGAGAGACAGCCGGCGATACCGGCGAAGGCGGCCCCCAGCGCGAAGGCCATCACTTTGTAATAAGTGATGGGAACTCCCATCACCTGGGCGGCAACTTCATCCTCCCGGATAGATAGCAGCGCGCGACCGTGCGCGGAACGAAGCAGGTTGGCGGAGACCATGATGGTGATGATGACGAAGAGATAGATCCAGAAAAGGTTGACGAACTGGGGAATCTGCACCATGGGGGTGAAGCCTGAAGCGCCGCCGACTTCCGGGCGGTTGTTGATGATGAGGCGGATGATTTCCCCGAAGCCGAGGGTGGCAATGGCAAGATAGTCGCCCCGCAGTCTGAGGGTCGGCAGCCCTACCAGAAAACCCGCGATAGCAGCGGTGAGAGCGGAGATTGCCAGGGCCCCGAAGAATACGAGTTGCTTCGCTGCGGCCGGGCCCATACCTGTGTTGGAGAGAGCCTCTATCCACTGTGGAGCATAGTAGAAAGTGAGAGCCGCGGAACAATAGCCGCCCACCGCCATGAAGCCCGCATGTCCCAGGGAGAATTGGCCGGTAAAACCATTGATGAGGTTCAGGCTGACGGCGAGGATGATGGCAATACCTATCTCAATGGTTATCTGCAAGTGATATGGATTGAGCGTGGCCGAGAGCAATCTGTCGGCCAACCATAGCCCGATGCAGATGATGATTGCCGTTGAGAGACGTTTCAACATGGTCTATCGAAGGGCAATGGCAGGAGTTCAACTCCTGCCCTACGGACTCGCATTCTCCTTTTCGCTCCTTCCTATGCTCTTTCTATCATGCCGCGGCCTGTCAGGCCTGTGGGCCGCAGTATGAGAATGATGATCAACAAGGCAAAGGCAATGGCATCCTTGTACTCACTTGAGATATAGCCGGCCACCATATACTCCGCCATTCCCATGATCATTCCGCCGAGGACCGCTCCGGTGAGGTTGCCGATACCTCCCACCACCGCGGCGATGAAGGCCTTGATGCCGGGGACAAAACCCAGCATGGGCCACACCTTGGGCCAGCCCAGGACAGCCAGCACTCCGGCAACCGCGGCCAGCGCGGAGCCGAGAGCAAAAGTGAGGGAGATGACGCGGTCGGTGTTGATGCCCATCAAAGCAGCGGTTTCTCGGTCAAAGGATATGGCGCGCATGGCTCGGCCGAAGCGAGTGCGGCCGACTATTAATTGCAGGAGGATGAAGAGCAGGGCGGCGGTAATGAGAATGAAGATCTGCTGGGGGCTTATCAGGATATGGCTGCTCTGCTGAAGAGAATGGCTTGCGGCCTCAAGGCCCTCACCGAGCCGACCTCCGATCTGGGCTGGAAAATGGCGAGGGGCGGCACCGAAAAACAACTGGGCAAGGTTCTCTATGACAAGAGAGACGCCGATGGCGGTGATAAGCATGGTGAGGCGGGGCTGGCGGCGCAGGGGGCGATAGGCGCCACGCTCAATCAACACTCCTAGCAGCGCGCAGCCCGCTACCGCCAGGACAATGGCGACCAGCAGTGGCAGATGCCAGAGGGTGATGCAGAAGAGGGCGATATATGCGCCCACCATGAGAACATCACCGTGGGCGAAGTTGATCAGCCGCAGGACGCCATAAACCATCGTATAGCCCAGAGCAATCAACGCATACAGACTGCCCCAGGCTAACCCCTGTACGAAATAGAGACCGAAACGCTCAAGTTCACTCACGAGTTCGCCTCTGCCATGAGCAATTCTAATTGATTCCGTTCAAAAGTCAGACGGACTATTGCTAAGAGATACTAGCGAAAATTGAAGGTGAAGACCAGTCTGGAGTGACATTTAAGAGTCTGCTTGATGCTGCGATATCGCCCCTCTTTCTGCACTCTAAAGTATTTTCGCATTTTGCCCGAAGATTATAGATAGGGCGAGACTCACTCAATAGTTGGTCTCCTTAAATCCTATTTCGCCCACAATATCGCTTTACGGGCGCCAAAACCCGGCCTGGCAAGAAGGCCTACAAAGAGAGGCCGGGGGAGATCTGAATGTCTGATATGTTCGAGAAGCCGCGGCCTGAAGCCTATGTCCTGTCATTATTGGCGGAGGGCAAGTATGAGGTAGCCTTCGAAGTCATCGGCGAGGTTGGCTTCGGCCATCTCTATGCCCCGGATTACAGCAATTACGCGCACCAGATGATGGAGTGCGGGAAGGACAAATTGGCTGTAGATCTGTTTCGCAAGGCGATGACTCTCGACCCCGGGCTGGCACAGGCTCCCTCCGGACTCGGCATTCTCTATCTGCGCCAGGGCAAACACGGTCTCGCCATTGAGGCTTTGCAGCAGGCGGTCAACCTGAACCCGGAGTCGGCGTGTGCACAGACCGCGCTGGGTATCGCGCTGTGCAACTCGGGGAAGGCAATTGAGGCCATACCACACCTTACTCGCGCTCTGGAATGCATGCCCGGCCTGGCCTCCGCGGAAGACGCCCTGCGCAAGGTGCGCAAGGCACTCGCTCAACAGGGCAAAGGGCGCGGTCGAAAGAAGCGCGGGCCTGTGCCGACGCTTTCCTCCGCACGGAAAAAAGAACTGTTCGCGCGCATTGATACCGCCCTCCAGCACAGTGCCGAGACGCGACAGGAGGAGACTCCGCCTCCCACCCTGTCAGTTTGTATGATCGTGAGAGATGAAGAAGAAACACTGGCTCGATGTCTGCGCAGTGTTCAGAAGGCCGCGGATGAAATCGTGGTGGTGGATACCGGCTCCAAGGATCGCACCGTAGAGATAGCTCGTGAATTCGATGCTAAGATCGGCCATTTTGAGTGGTGTGATGATTTCGCGGCCGCCCGTAATTATGCTTTGGGGCTGACGAGTTGTGATTGGATACTCACCATGGACGCCGATGATGAGATGGATCCCGGCGGAGACGCCGGGCTGCGCTTGTTTATCAACGGCCGGCCCGAGGCCGAGGCCTGCTGGATGCGCACGCGGATTCCTTGTCCCGGCGGATTCGAGACCTTCATTGAACATCCCCGGTTGTTTCGCAATCATATCGGGCTGCATTATGTGAACAGCGTTCACGAGCAGTTGGCCTATCCGGACGGACGCCGGGTTGCGCCCCAGATCAGTACCAGTATCACGGTGTATCATCATGGATACATCGCCACCCCCGAAGAAGTCAACGGTCGGCATGAGCGCAACCTGCGCATTCTGCAGGCGGAGATAGAACGCAAACCGGATGACGCGCTCACACATTTCTTCCTGGCCAAAGAGTATCGCAGTCCCGGGAACTTCGAAAAGGCGCTTCCCCATCTGCGCCGCGCCCTTGAACTCTTGGCCGAGCAAAACGGCTCCTTTCTTCGCCTGAAGACCTTTTCATATCTGGGGGAGACACTGGTTGCTCTGGGCCGGCCGGAAGAGGCCGAGCGAATCTATGAAGAAGCATTCGAATATTTTCCCGACAATCCCGGACTCTGGTTCGGCATGGGTGAAGCGAGGCTTGCGCTGGGCCGCGCGGAAGAGGCGGTCCACGCCTATGAGACAGCAACGCGGGGACGCTTCGGCGACAAGCTGGCGAACCAGGATTTCATGTGCCGGGATTTGAAACCCCGCTTGCGTCTGGCGGAGATTGCGCTGGCGCGTGGAGATGTTGATGAAGCGGAGGCGCAGTGGAAGAAGGCGCACGCTGTTCGCGGGGACATGGAATTGCTGCACAAACTGCGCGCCCGCATTGATAATGCTCGCGCCGAGCAACCATCAACACAAGACATGGAGCAGCGTATTGCAGACTGCCGGAGGCGGCTGGGTGCGCAGCCTGACGATTTGGGCGCGCGGGCGGCTTTGGTGTCGGCACTCATCGCGACAGGGCGCGCAGTGGAGGCCGAGCGCGAGGCGGCGGAGGCGGTTCGCCACAGAGGAGACTGCGCGGAAGCGCGCAACCTGCACGGCACCGCCTTGACCTGCTGCCGGCGCTTCGAAGAGGCGGCGGAAGCCTTTGCCTGTGCTGCAAGAAGCGACCCCGCCAACAGCGCGGTGCTCTGCAATCTCGCCGATACCTATCATGAGTTGGGACGAACAACCGAGGCGCGCGATACCTTCCATGCCGCGCTGGCGGCGGATAAGCAGTGTGTGGTCGCGCATATTGGATTGGGTCAACTCTCATTCAGCGAAGGCAAGTGGGAGGAGGCGCTGGAGAGTTTTGAGAACGCGCTCAAGATTGAGCCGGAGCATGTGGAGGCCTGGCTTGGGGTGGCGCGGACTTATCTTGAGAAGAGGGCTCTCCAGGCAACCATAACGGCCTATGAAAAAGCCGTCAATTTGAGCGGAGGCACGCGTGAAGTGATGGCTGAATTGGCAAGCGTCAGGCATCGCCTTGTGGAGATGGCGCAGTCCGCGGGAAAGGATGAGCAATGCCAGCCTGTCTCAGTCAACTCGTGAATCCGGTGACGGAACGCGAACGGCTGGAGCAAGCCGCGGGCTGTTATGACAGCCGCCGCGGGCTGAGTTATCGCCTGGTGAGGTCCGGCGCGGATATTGTGCTCGCTCATGCACACGGTCCTCGACTGCTGGAGATGGGCTGTGCCAATGGTGTGATGACCGAGGTTTTCGCGGTGCACTTTCCCGAGGTGGTGGTGGTCGAAGGGACCGCGGCCTATGCGGAGGCCGCGCGCGCCATTTTGGGTGATGCGGGCCAAGTCCACTGCTCTCTGTTTGAGGAGTTCGAGCCCGACAAGCCCTTCAATGACATCGTGATGGCGGGAATGCTGGAGCATGTCGCCGATCCGGTGGGCCTCCTGCACAGGGCGGCGGGCTGGCTGGCTGCAGGAGGCTCCATCCACGCCATTGTGCCCCATGCCATGTCATTGCATCGGCGGGTCGGGGTGGCGATGGGGCTGCTGACTCGTTCAGAGGAACTACATTCCGGCGATATCGCCATCGGGCATCGCCGCATTTATACCTGGGATTCGGTGAGGTCGCACATTGAGGAGAGCGGCTTGCGGATCGTCGCCAAGGAAGGCAATTTTCTCAAGCCGCTCTCCAACCAACAGATGGCGAAGTGGCCGGAGGACCTGCTGGAGGCATTTCAGGTCTTGGGGCGTGAACTGCCTGATCTCTGCGCGGAAATCTACTTGCAGTGCCGGCCGGCTGAGTCGGATTGAACGGAACAGGGAGGATTAATCATGCATCGCATCTTATTGACCGGAGTTGGCAGTCCCGCTTCACAGAATGTGCTTCGTTCTCTGCGTGACGCGCCGGAGCCGCTCTATATCGTTGGGGCGGACGCCAACCGTTATCATCTGGAATGGGGTGATTTGAATCGCGCCTATGAGGCACCGATGACTGACAGCCCCGAATACTTACCCTTCCTGTTGGCATTGATTGAGCGTGAGAAAATTGAGTTTGTCCACGGCCAGCCGGATTGGGAAGTCGCCTGGCTGGCGAAACATACGAATCTTCTTCCCGCCCGCACACTGCTGCCGAAGCCGGCAGTGGTTGCCTCCTGTCAGGACAAGGCGATCTGTGCCTATTGCTGGCATGAAGCGGGCTTGCGGCGTGATCCGCTGCGCATGATTCGGAATCACGCTGATCAGGAGAAAGCGGCGAAAGCGCTGGGGCTGCCTTTGTGGCTCCGCGCCACCTCCGGGGCCGGTGCCCGCGGCAGTTGCAGGGTGGAGAACCTGGAACAGGGCCGCGCCTGGCTGGATTTCTGGAGCGCGCGAGGTGTAGGCTGGCAGTTTATGGCCCAGGAATATCTGCCGGGCCCTGAGTTTGCTTTTCAGTCGGTGTGGCATAAGGGCCGGCTTGTGACTTCCGCTACGCGGGAGCGCCTGGAGTTCGTCTTTCCTCAGCACGCGCCCAGTGGTGTAACCAGCAGTCCGGTCGTAGCGCGAAGTGTGCATAATGCACAGGTGAACGAGATTGCTTCTCAGGCAATTCTGGCCGTGGATCCGAGGCCGAATGGCATCTATTGTGTGGATTTGAAGTGTGATTCAGAAGGGATACCGCGCCCTACGGAGATAAATGCGGGACGTTTCTTCACCACGAGTTATTTCTTCACCGCGGCGGGAGCGAACATGCCCTACCAGTATCTGCTTCTTGGCTTGGGGCGTGAATCTATCTCCATGCCGCAATATGATGCAGTACCCGCGGGGCTCTACTGGATTCGACATATTGACTGTGGGTGGGTGCTGTGCGCGGAAGACACATGGCGCGCCATCTCCAAGGAGGAAGTACTCTCCAGCAAGACCGCCGTCACAGCTCACCTAACACCCGAACAAGATCTCTCGGCACCCGTCTTCGCGGGACAGGCCGGGGGATAGACTACCCCCCCACCACTTCCACAGACACACCCCCGCTTTCAGCGCGACATTCGCAGGGGAATGTCGTAAGTGAATTCAGTAGAGGGAATTCCGGCCTTTCCCTGCCGCGCAGTGCGGAGGTCTATGCCCTTGTTATCGGTCAGATCAGGGCCGAGGCTGTAGATGAAGTAACCATCACCCACCCGTTGATAGACGAGGGGTTTTCCGGTGAATGGATCTTTCTCGATTTCCCAGCGTTCACCAATCTGCTCCAAGGAATCAGGATACTCACCATGTTCGATTTGATATGCCCGCAGGGCTAATGCAGCCTGTGCCACGCGCAATTCTGCGAGCAGTCCATCTCGCTTCCCATGCAATCTCGGGTAAACGGGGCTAAGCATTGAGGATACAGGGGCGTACCAAACCTGTTGGGGCTGCTCTTTCAGCTGCGGGTAATCGTCTCGGCTTTGCGCATATGTCTTGTGGGAGAGTTTGACGATCTGCGCCATCGTCTGAAGGTAGCGGATCTTGTCGAGTTTCAGAAGAGGTTCCCATACGGGACGAATGACAGGCCAGGCGCGTGTCAATGCGCGTTCCGCCGCTCGCGGTAATCGCTGATGGATTTCCTGGATTGCCGAGAAGACACCATCTCGCCGTACTAAGTCGAAGGCCCAGAGTCCGTTGCACCGCTCTGTCTTCATTGCAGTTACATAAGGATTGATTACATCTACTTCATCCAGAAGATCGTAAAAGGCGCGAGACTCTGCGGCGGTGGGCGGCGCGGTTGCGAGTATCTCCGGCAGTGATGCAAACAGTATCCCCATCATGGCGGCGCGTACCAGTTGTGCAACAATCGTCGGCTCTGTTGCAGCATGGTTCCCCATGCGGACGATAACAGCGAGGCTCTCGAGCGCTTCTCCGCTGTGCCCACGATGCGCCTCCGCCAGAGCCTTGGCGCAGAGAAGACGCGTTGCCCCTCTCATTTTTGCCAGATGAGGAAAGATGGCGGCGAAGCCCACTTCCCACTTCACGGGGAAGCGAGCCGCGGGCATGAGAGAAGCTTCCTCCAATAATTGTAACTCCTTTTCGTGTGCGGCTAAGATCTCCTCGACCTGGGCAAGAGTGGGACGCGGGTATTCTCCATGCTCTGGCAGTGAGATGAAATCAGCGATGATCTCATTATCCTCATCAGCCGGTAATCCTTCGAAAGCCTGCTGATAGACGAGGGCGGCGTTCTCGGAATCCGGCACCGGCGGCGGGGCCACCTCTGAGACTGTAAGGGGGTCTCCGGCCCCGCGAATCCGCGCCAACTCCGCCTCCAGCCTGCGGCCGGCGGTGAAGTTGAATATGATGTGCGCAATAATCAGTAATATCAGCAGGGCGATACTAAAACGCCAGGTCTTTCTCCACAGCCAGCGGATTCCGCGCCATACTGAGCGGGGCAGCAAGGTGAGGGTCGGAAATGCCCCGCCATTTTCGTGCTGCGGGTCTGTCATCTCAAGTCTCCATTCTGTAGGAGTTTCTCCAGCGCGGTTCTATTTTGCAGAAAGGCCATCATTGTCCCTGTGCCTGGCGAGGGTGCGCTGATTCTCTGCCCATCACCCATCAGCCTGTCGAGCCGCGCAGATTGCACCTGTTGGAGCCCTAGGTCGAGGGCCAGCAACCCCAGCACACAGAGCGCCCAGGCGAGTTTCCTTTTCCACTGACGCGTTGTGCGCGGCCGGACACTGCTTAGCAGCCGGCTGCGCAGTTCCGCCGGCGGTTTTGTCGTGGGTAGTGAGCGGAGTTTCTTCTCCAATTCGAGGTCATCTTTGTGAACCATGATTATTCCTCCTGCAGCCGTCTGCGAAGTTTCTCGACGGCATAACGGTAACGGCTGGCGACCGTATTGGGCCGCGTCCGGCTGATTTTGGCGATTTCTGCAAATGTAAGATCCTCATAGGTTTTCAATACCACCACCTCTCGCTGTTCCGGCGGCAGTTCCCGCAGGGCGGTCTCGATTCGATGTGCGAGCAGTGTCTGATCCGAGCCGAGATTGGCGGTGTCGAAGAAGCGGCCGTCGGCGGGGTCGGCCGGCATCTCCCGTTTGCGCCGGCGCAGAAATGAGATAGCCTTATGGCGCGCGCTCGCCAGCAGATAGGCGCGGGGATGTTGAATACGGCCGGGATTACGGCGGGCTACTGCGAGAAAGACCTCGCTCAAGGCATCTTGCGCGTCGGCCGCCGAGCTGAGCATTGCCACCAGCAGGCGATACACCGCAGCCGCGTGCTGGTCATAGAGATGGGCCAGCACGGCTCCCTCGCCGGCTGCCTTGGGCGTGTCGGCCTTCAATGACTTCTCCGCATAAGATAAGGCCTCCATCGGCATTTTACCCTCATATTAGTAGAGGCGGAGGCAGGCCGGTTTTGTCTATCTGGGCTGGATGCCACTTCAAAACTGCCCATGACTGTCTCTGAGATTCTTCACTCCGTTCAGAATGACAGAAGCGCTGTGCCTTCTTGCCCATTCTGTCACCCTGAGCGAAAGCGAAGGGTCTCATTGCAGGGCCTTCCAGAATGACTGCTAATGGAAAAGAGCGAATCATCGGCTGGGTCTGCCACCCTCGCCCCCGGAAACGGGGAAAAGGATGCGAATGGCGGTGACATCCATCAGGGCATAGTTGGCCCATTCGGGCAGGGGTTTGGAGAGGTCGGGATCCAGCTCTACTGAATGGCAAGGGCTCCAGGGGCCATCACCTCTGCGCACCTCCACCAGGAACCGGCTCAGCAAACGCTCTCTCCAATCAGGGAATCGGAGGTCATTAGGCCGATAATCGGGCCGTATATACTGATAGAAGAGAGGGGGCATTCCTTCCCAGTGTCCATCAGGTGAGAGAGGCGCGACGATCATCCACTGGGTCATGGTCAGGGCGCGGCCCATCTCCGGACTGTGGGAGTGTGCCTCCGGGATTATCTGAAAGCCGGCAATACTCCCCAAGGGGCTGCATGAAACATCAATCACTCCCGGGTGATTGGCGCGAACTCTTCCCGCGGCGGCGTATTTTGTTCCGGTGAATCGCCCCACCCCGCGGACAGGCCGGAGCACCCGGCCGATAACCCGGCGCGAGCCGTCCTGGAATTGCAGCCAGATGAATCCTTCTTCCCGGTTTTCGAAGACGAGTCGCGTGATTTGGTTGGCGAAACCTTCGACTACGATCAGCAGGCTTTCTCCCCGGCCGGGCACATAACCCTTCTCGGCAAGATACGTCTCTCCACCCCGTTCAACCCACAGCCGGTTCCCCACGAGCGGCGCAAAGCCGCCGCCGAAGATTCCTTCTCCCGGCGCGATGTCGGTTATGATGGAGGAAGAAGGGCTGTAGAAAGAGCTGCCTGTTGGAACGATGCCTTTCGGAATAATGGAGAATACCGCCGCCCGGTCCGCTTCAGGGTCGTAATCGGTGGTAATGTGGATTGCATTTACGGCGGTGGCCGCCACTTGCACCGGCTCCACCCACTTGGAGGCGGTGAATCCCTTGGGGGTCACTTTTTCGGCGTGCCTCAACACCCGCCCCAGTCTTTCCCAGGTCAAACCCTTGTCTGTGCTCACGGCTATTTCGCCGTCAGGTTCGTTGAGCAAACGAAGGCGGAAATGCTCCGCGAATTCAGAGTGTAGGATGGGACATCGAGAGACTATGCCATTGTCTTGCTCGCCAGCCCAGGCGCGTGAAACGGTGAGCAGCGCGATAACTGCGGCATAGATTGCCAACTGAAAGTTTCGGAAGGCTCTCAACTCACAACCCTCAACTCTGAACGCTCAACCGTCTCAGAACTCAATGCCTTTGCGGGCGGAAATATCGCGCGAGAAGGGATGTTTTACAGAGCGCATCTCTGTTACCAGATCTGCGGCGGCGATTACTTCTTCCTTGGCATTGCGGCCCGTGAGCACCAGTTCCACATTGGGAGGTTTCTCTCGAACGAGAGTGAGTATCTCTTCTACTGCAACCAGCCCCATATCACAAGCGACATTGATTTCATCACAGATGACGATATCGTATTCTCCGCTCTTCAAGGCCTTGTGGGCGAACGCCAGCGCTTCCTTTGCGCAGGCGCGGTCGGCCTCTGTGAGTGGCTGTGTCCACCAGGGTTCGTCAGGTAGAGATTTCCTTCCCGCGCCCTGAGCATCCGCGGAAATGGAGACGAAGTGGAATAGTCCTCCGAAGACCCCGGCTGACAATTCTTCGCCGCTCTTAGTGGCGCCCTTCATGAACTGGATGTAACACACTTTCAGGCCGTGGCCCATCGCCCTCCAGGCCAGCCCCAGGGAGGCCGTGGTCTTGCCTTTTCCGTCTCCGGTATATACCTGCACCAATCCTCGCTTGAGTCTCATGTCGCCTTGTCTTCCGCGGCCGCGAGTGTACCTATGACCGCTTTGGGAAAGATGTGGGCTGTATCGTTGAGGAGAAGCACTCTTCTTTGCTCACCTTCTATACTTATCAGGTTGATGGAGCAATTATCCAGCCGCATTGCGGCTCTTCGTGTTGTCGGCATCCCCAGAACCGCGCTGATCATTCGCGCGATGGGCCCGCCGTGGGTAACGATGAGTACATTCTGCCCGTGGTGAGAGGCGATGATTTGATCCATGCACTTCAGCACCCTCCGGTGCAGGTGATAGCGCGACTCGCCGGCCGGCGGAGCCATGCCGGCATCGCTCTTTTCGAATGATTGCCACCAGGAGCGGCGCTGTGCCTGGGCGCGGGTTAAACCCTCCAGTTCTCCAAAATCCCGCTCTCTCAACGCGGGGAGTTTCTTGACCTGGAGTTTGTGTGGGGCGGCGATTATTTCCGCGCACTGGCTTGCCCTCTTCAGATCACTTGAATAGGCGGCATGAAAGGTGAGTTTTGCCAGGCGCCGGGCGGTACTGCGTGATTGCCGGCGGCCCTTCGCATTCAATGGGACATCGGTCTGTCCCTGATAGCGGTGTTTCTGGTTCCATTCCGTCTCGCCGTGGCGAACAAAGAAGAGGAGTGTCTGTTTCTTCTGCAATGCTACCTCCAAGTTGAAAGCGGCAGGCCTCCGAGTTCGGCCCCCTCAGGAGAGAGCCTCATGTTGCCCATACGCAGGCCCCCGACGTTCTCCGCGCCTGCCAGTGGAGCAAGTATGGTCATTCTTCTCTGCTTGAAGTCAACCGCCTTTATGATTCCCAATGCTATATCTTCGCCGTCATGGTCAATAAGGCCTACCAACAGATTCTCCAACACCCATCGCTCTATTACCTTTACGCCTCTCTCGAAAGTCTCCGCAAGGGCCTCTTCTCCAGAGGGATTCGGCGTTCCCTCCACAATGAAGAAGGCTCCTTCTGCGGTGCGTTCTCCCCAGAGGACTTCGGCCTCCAGGCACTCCTCTGCATAGGAGCGGGCGACCCCATCCAGCGGCTCTCCACTCAACCAGACAACACCCTGGATGGCGATGTCATTGAAGTCCATCTCGATTTCGGTGGCGCGCTGGAAATAGGCGGCGAATCTGCTTTCCCGACGCTGGCGGCGCTCCTCAGGGCCGCGGCCGGCTGCTTGCCGCGAGGGAGTGAGTCGATGAACAACGGGTCCATGTCCACCGGATTGTTTGGGGAGGCCGGCGAGGATGGCAGCGGTTTCTCCGGCGGGAGAGATGGAGACGATGTGGGAAGGGGAGAGCAGACGAATCTTGGCTGATTTGAGAGCGCGGGCGATACCTCCTGTCACCAATCCGCTCGTGTTCACTATTATGAGGTCAGCACCTTTTCGGTGAGCCCGCTCGACAAGGCGCGCAGCACCCGCGGTTATCTCCAACAGATGCCCCACCGGAGAAGTTGCGCCGATGAAATGGAGTGCGGCGGGAACCGCCTC
>WVXJ01000139.1:0-455 GCA_011773575.1 Armatimonadota bacterium
GCGTGCGATGGTGAGCAGGCGCTCTTCGGTTCGATCCACCTCCTTCCTGAAGCGTCGTCGATCTGGAAGCTTGATATTGTCCTGGGCAAACACCTCTCTGGCCGTTCGGCCACCGAGTACGGGACGAGGCCGTTGTTCGTTCAGATCATGGATCGTCTCGTCCAAACGCTTTCGAAGCGAGAGCTTTCGTCCAGATCGCCGCAGGGCCCGTTCGTAGCTCTTCACATCCCGGATCGATCGCTCCTTCTTTCCGTTATACTGCGGATAAGAACTGGGGCCTGTGAGTTCGAGCACCTCGTAGCGACAAAGCAGCTCACGCATTCGATCCCCGTGGAAGATGGCGTCCCCATCGTGCTTGATTACCAATGGCGGCCCGTATCGCTGGAAGGCTTCCTCCAGGTAGGAAACAACATCCTCCTCACGCGCCGGGCCGTCGACCAGTCGCGTGGTCACCT
>WVXJ01000139.1:481-1390 GCA_011773575.1 Armatimonadota bacterium
GCTCCTTAAACCCCGTCCCATCTTCACTCCACATGACCTGCGGAGCAGTGATCTCGTAGCAGACGGGAGCAAGGGGCACTTCGGGTTCATCACGTAGATCGGCGATCACCGCCGCCACTGTCGACGCACTCCAGCTCCCCAGTCCCTCGCGACGACACCAAAAGGCCAAGGTCCGAGGTCCCCACTGGCCGTAGTGGTCCCGGTAGCACTGACGGATTTTCTCTCGGACCTCCTCGGATATCACCTTCGGACGCCCCAGCTGGACCGGATGAGAAGGATCCACACGTTGCCTCTCCTGCCAGCGCTGTAATGCCAAGGAGCTTATGCCCAGAACCTCCGCCATAATCCTTATCGACCATCCTCGCTCTGCTCCCTGGGAGAGAACTCCGTCTCGTAACGATTCAGTCCGTCTTCTTCTTCCGGCCCCGGTGTTTTTTTTCTCTCCGGCCACTCTGGGAGCTCTTCTGCTCGAGCTGCCGCTCGAGTTCGATAAACGTCTTGGCCACCTCGTACTTGGTCTTCCAGTGGTCCAGTTCTTTCTTTAAGCTGGCATTCGACGAACTCAGTTCCTTCGCCTCTACTTCCGACACCGGCGCCGGCTTGCGGCCCCGCTTCTTCGGCTCCAGGGCCTCCATCGCCGCCTGGTCCGCTGCTTCCATCGCCCGGTACAACGTCTGTCGGCTCACACCGAAGGTCTTGCACAACTCCTGTACCGATACTTCGCCCTGGCGCGCCAGCATCACCACGCGGTAACGTTCCTGGCCACTCAGTTCCTTCCACGTCAACGTTCTCTTCGGCTCGTCCAAAACGTCCATCCTCTCCGATGGTGAAGGGTGCACCCATGTGGATCACCTCATGTACCGCATCCCCCACCTTCACTTCGATCGCTTCACCTTTGCGAACCACCCG
>WVXJ01000139.1:1545-1669 GCA_011773575.1 Armatimonadota bacterium
GGCAAACGAGGCAAACACCGCTTCACTCAGGAACTCTTCCCACATCGTTCTCCAGAACCGCTCGATCTTGCCAAGCGTCATAGGGTGATGAGCTGCGCTCCGGACGTGGTCAATCCCTTGCTGC
>WVXJ01000189.1:0-1327 GCA_011773575.1 Armatimonadota bacterium
GGTAAGCTCCTTTAAACCAAAACCAAAAGGAGGGAGCTATGAACCAGCTAACAGCCCACAAAGAAGAGTATACCAGGAATCAGGCGGATTTGTATCTTGCATTTGAATTGGGCAGCAAGGAATGGAAGCTAGGGTTTTCGGTTGGGTTTGGCCAGAGGCCACGGGAGAGGACTGTTTTGGCGGGAGATCTTGTTGGTGTTAGGCGAGAGATTGAGCGAGCGAAGGAGCGTTTTAGTTTGTCTGGTGAGGTGCGGGTATTGAGTTGTTATGAGGCCGGGCGGGATGGTTTTTGGTTGCACCGGTATTTGGTTCATCTGGGGGTGAGGAATCTGGTTGTGGATTCATCGAGCGTTGAGGTGAATCGGAGGGCGAGGCGGGCCAAGACGGACAGGATGGATCTTAGGAAGCTAGTTTCGATGCTCATGCGGTACGAAAATGGAGAGAGGAAGCTCTGGAGTGTGGTGAGGGTGCCGACGGTGGAGCAGGAGGACAGTCGTCAGCTTCATCGGGAGCTCAGCGCTCTCCGGGGGGAGCGGACTCGGCATATCAACCGGATCAAGGGGCTTTTGGCGAGCTATGGGGTTCGGATGAGGGTGGACCGAGGTTTTTTGGGTCGATTGGAGACCAAGCGGCTCTGGGATGGGAGGCCTGTGCCTTTGGGGTTGAAGAGGCGTCTTGTGCGAGAGTACGAGCGCTTGGAGATGGTTAAGCGACAGATTGAGCAGGTGGAGGCGGAGCGTGGTGATCTTGTGAGAACTTCGGGCACTCAAGATGTAGAGAAGGTTCGCCAGTTACTTGATCTTCGGGGGATCGGTATTAACAGTGCGTGGCTGTATGTGATGGAGTTTTTTGGTTGGCGAGCGTTTCGCAACCGTCGGGAGGTTGGGGCGTTGGCCGGTCTCACACCGACACCCCATCAGAGTGGGGATGAGGCGTGGGAGCGAGGCATCAGCAAGGCGGGCAATCGTTACATTCGGTCGATGGCGATTCAGATTGCCTGGGCCTGGCTTCGCTGGCAACCCCAGAGTAAACTCAGTCGGTGGTATGAGCAACGTTTCGGCAATGGCAGCCCTCGGCTCAGGCGGATAGGGATTGTGGCCTTAGCGCGCAAGTTGCTTGTTGATCTGTGGCGATACCTGCAGCACGGTGTGATTCCCCAGGGGGCTGAGCTGAAGGCGTGAACAGAGTCCTGAGTGTGATGAGAAAACAACCGCAGTCTACTATTATGAGATGTCGAGCTGGTGTGAGCTGCCCGTACAAGAATGCTTGGTCCTCTCGAAAGGACCGCCAGTTAGATGGGGCCGTTCACCCCGGCGCTTCCCCAATC
>WVXJ01000189.1:1426-1957 GCA_011773575.1 Armatimonadota bacterium
CGAAAAGGAGCTTGACAACAAGCGGCCTCATAGAAGTATTCGATCCGACCCTTCCCAGCTTAAGCAATAGTCTTTCATTGGTAACCTTCCTGTCGCAACAACCCAATCTTCAAGTCAGTCCTAGCCAACCATTTTTTGAAATCGCGAGAAAATAAGAGCTATTCAGAGAAAATTTACGATCAACTGAGATTGTGAAATTTGTGAATTTCCGAATTATTAAACCATAGTTTATCAAACGCAAGTATTCTAACAACTTAGGAAACCAAACGAAAAAGTTAGGAATCAATAGAGCTTTCAATTATCGTCCAAAACAGGTTTTGACAAAAAAACCACATTGTGGTACAGCTTGAGTTATCTTTGCACTGAAGGGAGGTTGCGATTCTAAGCAGAGGGGGGTAGCCATGAAGATAGTCATTCTAGGGGCGGGGGCGTTGGGGTCCTTGATTGGGGCGCATCTGGCCAGGGCAGGTGAAGAGGTCACTCTTATCGCCCGTGGAGAGCGGGCAAAATTCCTCAGGGAACACGGCATTA
>WVXJ01000189.1:2031-2417 GCA_011773575.1 Armatimonadota bacterium
ATGGAAGAAGCCCTCGAGAGCGTCAGCCATCTCAAGGTTGGCAGCGCATTGTCGGTACAGAATGGTGTGCTCAAGAACGAGCAGTTGGCTCGATACTTCGGATGGGAGAAGACCCTGGGAGCTGCCACTATGCTTGGCGGGCAGGTGATGCAAGCCGGAGAGGTCCGCTTGACGTTCAATGGGGTCCTCTACCTTGGGGAACTCCCGGAAGGCACCTCGGAGCGCGTCCAGGCCCTTGCCAACGCACTGGCCCGTGCGGGCATCCAGGTCGAGTTGTCACCGCAGATTCAGACCATCGAATGGTCGAAATATGTTTTTTTCATGAGTGTGATGCCGTTGGCGGCGCTGACCCGCTTGGAGGTCCATAAGATTTACAAAGACCCCGA
>WVXJ01000135.1:0-1616 GCA_011773575.1 Armatimonadota bacterium
GCCATCACCGTCTCCGCTTCCTGCCGGATGTCGCCTTTTGTGGTGTCAATCTTGACTTCCGGGTTCACCGGCGGCTCGTAGGGCACTTGCAGGCCCGGCACATTTGTATAGATACCTTCTTTCGCCTTCTTATAAATCTGCTTCGGGTCCCGCCGCTGACACTCCTCCAAGGGGCAATCTATATGTACTTCGATAAAATGTTCCAGCCGCCCACGCACTTGCTCTCTNNAAAATGACGTTCACTCCATTCTGGACAAGCAGTTCCCCCACCGTAATGAGCAGACGATAGAATTTCTCCCGATCCGCGGGCTCATAACCGAGATCAGGGGCCAGAACAGGCCGCATAGCATCTGATTCGAGCACCTGGACGGCGATGTTTTCGGCGGCCAGTTTCTCCGTCAGCGCAGCGGTCAGTGTAGATTTCCCCGACGCGGGAAGACCTGTGATCCAGACTGCAAAACCTTGTTTCTTCTCTTTCATGCAACAACTCAACTCAGATAATGGTTTACCCGGGAAGGATCAAAGCGTTCCGTCTCCAGGATATTCTCGATGAAACGGAACAAGGCCTCCCTTACCTCAGGCGCCAGACGGGGATACCACACCGGACTCGCCACCACCAACCCCCGCCAGGCATAGAAGGGCTGGAGGACTTCCAATATCTCTTTGTCTTTGGTCGCCTCTAGATAAGTGTCCCAAAAGAGATGGAAGAGCCGCTCATAGGCACCGGCGAGCCGCCCGTGATTCTGGAGAGAGAAGAAGATGTAGTTGATGGACATGGCGGTCACATCATCCGCCGCCTCACCCCATTCGCCGCGCGAACGGTCAATCACTTTGAGGTCCGCTCCCTCGCCGAACAGCACATTCCAGGGATGAAAGTCGCCGTGCTCCTGGCAGAGGCGGTAGGTGCGCTCTTTCAGCCGCCAGCGCCAGGTGATGGCCTTCTTCTCTATGTCCTCAAGGGTGAGATTGCCGGGGACCTTGAAATCAGAGGGATAGGAATCACTCAGCCCCATTAGACATTCGCCGTGTCCAATCAACTCACGGAGGCGGCGCACATAGAGTCCGGGGGCATCCTTCTTGACGGAGTGAATCTGCGCCAGATAGCGAGCAAGGGCGCGGGCACGCTCTTCATCCAAGGGCTGGGGCTGGGCGGCATCGGCGAGCCTATCCAGATCATGAGAATACACTTCTCCTTCTTCAAATTCAGTGAGCACGAAGAACTCCTGCGCCTTGCCCACTGAGATGAGGCGCCCATCAGAGAGAAAGGCCCCGGAGTCAATGGATTTGGCATGGTTTGGCAATGTCAATGAGGCGGGGTATTTCCACAACATGACCTGCGCGCGGTCGGCGAACCCCTCGTGGCCGAACTCGCCGGCCGGCATTGTCTCAAGAACGAATCGCTTCTTCTCCCCCTCATGCTGGAACTCCAATAGCAGAGGGCGGCCGTATCCATATCCTTTTATTGAATCCGGCCCCTCCCCTATCAGGCCTGCTTCCAACTCAGATACAGGCCCGCCCAGGATCTCTTCCAGATACGCCTTCACCTTCTCCAGATCGACTGAGACCGCTTTCATTACCCCTCCCATAAAGCCAACAAGCCAAATTTCTTCCCTCTA
>WVXJ01000135.1:1785-3644 GCA_011773575.1 Armatimonadota bacterium
CTACGTAGCCTTGGCGAAGTAGGATGGCGAAGTGAGGTGAGAGTAGAGAGGCGAGAGGTGATACTTACGCACCATCTGCATCCAGTGGATATGTCTCTCTAACAAGTGCGGTCCTCACCGAACGGTCACCTTTCTCCTATCCACTCTCAAGACAAACAGCCTCTGACCTGGTGGCAAAGCAGCGTATACATGGCCTGGTGGACAGCATGGTGAAAAGATGAAAGAGAGATGATAAGGCAACTACTCTCAAAGCCACACACTCAAACCTAACGACAGGAGTGAGAAAATCAGAAACGCAAGCCCGGGCCAACGCTTCAGATAAGCAAAATGTAAAGGCAAGAAGAAGAACGCAAGCACAGCACTTCTGCCAGTCAAAACGCCAGCAGCGAAAGCAAAATCCCATCTATATTGAGAAAGCTCGACTAACATAGCAGACGCAAACAAGAAAATACTGAGGATTAGAAATAATCTTCGGCGTAGTTGTGAATGAACCTTTGCTGCTTGTGGGTGCAATGCTTCCGTAGATTCCCTTCCCACCTCGCATGTTTCTAATGTTTCATTTGGCTTAGTGGGACTCGGGCAACCACAGTGCGGGCATGTAACAGCTTCCGTGCTTACTCGCGCATCACATTCTCGACAAAGTTGTAATGGGATGGCTCACCTCCGCTGAGAGAAGCTCAATTATCGCTGACAGGATGGATATTTCGCTAATCATTCCTTTGTCTCCTTCAGTAGGTCATGATAGGCCTTCAGGAAAAACACCGGATGCATTCACGAACGGATAGGATGAGGCGGAGATGAAGATTGAGATTATTTCAGGGCGTCGTCCACTGAAGTTTCTCATCCCCATCAAATAACACCAACCCAGGATTTCCAGCCGGCATGAGCATTAGAAGAGCGCGTGTTTTTTGATCACTGTCACACATTTGCATCTCTGGATGACCGTCATCGCCAAGCATGAGCGAAGCACGCAAATTCCCATTCTTATCTGTAAAACCTAAACCTATTTCCCCATCTTTGGATACCCCCAATGCAGCTCCAGCATTACCCGAATCGCCAGTTAGCCCCAGGCCAGGCCTTCCGTCTGCTGCCAGGGAGAGGTCACTGCGGAGTTGCCCGTTCTTGTCCAACAGGCGTAAACCAACCATTCCATTTGTCATCATTCCTAAGATAGCGCGTGTCCTTTTGCCTTCATCCACAATCTGTATGTCAGGCGTGCCATCTTGATTTACTCTTATTCCAGCGCGCAAATTACCTTCCTTATCAGTCATGCACAACACGGGTCTTCCGCCCGATATTATCGATAGCTCAGCTCGTACTTGACCCGTTTTATCTCTCAGAGCAAACACCGGATTCCCATCAGCCTTGATACTCAGCTCCGCCAGCAGCTTTCCTTGTGAGTCTGTCAACTCAAATTGTCTAGCTCTTACCACTTCTGCCACTGGCGCTTTCGTCTGAGCTTCCGCTCTTTGCCAAGGCATCTGCAAGCATAGCCACAATAACGCGAATGCGATGACCGTCAGCATAACCTTCGTATATTGATCTGTTTTCATTTCATCCCCCTTGCAGGTTATGATTCAACCTGCCAACACCTTCGCCAATTCTTCCCTTGTTTCCTTCGGCAGGGCCAACAGTTTCCCTGCCAGTTTCTCCACCTCTCTGGACTCCTGCCGGTCTTGGTTGCTCTTGCCGCCAGCGCACCTTACAGTAGCTTTGCGGGTTTCCCTTGACTCCGCTTCCTTCGAGTCCCCTTGAAACAAGCGGGATGAACGAATCAGCCCGAGGCGAACAAATCCCGCCCTCTCCGCTGCGTCCTTCGAAACCGCTTTCTAAAGCACAGGCAGATAGGTCTCTACTTC
>WVXJ01000135.1:3730-4029 GCA_011773575.1 Armatimonadota bacterium
TCCACCGGCTCCGGCAGGGGATACTTCTCCTCGATTCCCTTGAGACCCGCGGCCAGCATCACCGCAAAAGCAAGATAGGGATTACAGGCCGGGTCCGGGCTGCGAAATTCCACCCGGGTTGCGTTCTCTTTGCCTGGCTTGTACATGGGCACACGGATCAGGTCGGAGCGGTTGCGCCGTCCCCAGGAGACATAGACAGGAGCCTCATAGCCGGGTACGAGCCGCTTGTATGAGTTCACCCACTGGTTGGTGACGGCCGTAATCTCAGGCGCGTGTTTGAGCAGCCCCGCGATAAAGCG
>WVXJ01000101.1 GCA_011773575.1 Armatimonadota bacterium
TGGAACCTTTCTCCCGCTGATGAGGTCAAAGTACTCGGAGGTGAGAGAAATGAGAAAGTTAATTGCAGCAGGGCTTTTCACCCTATTGTGCCTGATGGCAATCGGATACCTCGCCTGGGGCATTTCCCCTCCCCCAAAGCCCGCCGAAGGCGTACCTGAGTGCAAGGCCCTCGACCCCCTTGAAACACTGTTACATTCTGCCGAGATCAAGCGGCCCTGGCATGAAGGGGGGCTGACGATCTTTCCGGTTGTCGGTATCAAGCCAACCGGAAGTCTCAGGAAGGTGCTTACCCTCGATGAAGCGATGGCCAAGAAAGTCCTTGCCATCAGCGAACTGGGAAGTGGGCAGGTTAACCGCGTGATCGCCAATAACCGGAGCGATAACCACATCTTCATGATGGCCGGGGAGGCCCTGGGTGGAGCGAAACAGGACCGCATGGTGGGAGAGGACACTCTGCTTCCGCCACACAGCCGCACCCAAGTGCCTGTCTGGTGTGTCGAGCGGGGCCGGTGGACAGGTGTAAAAGAGTTTCATTCGCGCGGTTTTGTCGCTCCCTCATCTGTCCGCCAACGGGCGGCCGAGAGTAAGAGCCAGACGGAGGTCTGGGAATCGGTGGCCGGTGTTCAGCACGCCACACGCGCACCCCTCGGCTCTCTCGCCACCGTTGCTGACAGCGAAGAGGTGAAAGAACGGACTGACCCTTTGCGCGAACATTTCACGCCGCTTCCGAAAAAGCGCAGCGACATCTGTGGTGTGGTTGTTGCCTATGGTAGCGAATGGCTGGCGGCAGATGTCTTCTATGATCCCTCACTCTTCCAGAGGCTGTGGCCGAAACTGCTCGATTCCTACCTGATGGAGATAAGCGGCCGCCATCACCACCATGGCAAGCCCAGCGTCAAGGATGCGGAGACCTTCCTGGGACAACTCTTCTGGGCGCAGCGAACCGCGGCTCCCACCGCTGGAGCGGGCCAAAGGATCGAATTGCGCACGGGAGGAGTCTTCGGCTCGGCCCTCATTATGGGTGATTCCGTGGTCCATCTGGAAGCCTTCCCAAGCGCGAATATCATCCCATACCCGGGCACACCGCCCTCTCTCCAATATCGCCGGGATCGACACGGGCGAAGGTGACTGAGCCTCATTAGACACATTTCACCCATGCTTTAGCGCGGCTTGAGTATCTAAAGCCGCGCTATGAATATGCACGGTTCGCCTCTGACGACTGAGCCCTCATTCTTGACAGTCTTTCTGCTCGATTGTTATGATTCCGGAACATCTTCGGAGGGATACAAATGGCCGAGAGATTCCGAGTTGCGGTTGTCGGCGTCAGGGCTGTAGGCCAGGAGATGGTTCGCTCGCTTCATGCGCGGTCATTTCCTTTCTCGTCACTGCGGGTATTTGCGACCCGCGCCCGCGAGGTGACCATTGACGGGAAGGCCTATCAGGTGGAAAAGATCTCCGAAGAGGCATTCAAGGATATTGACATTGCCTTTTTCGCCGGAGGTGACAAGGCGGAGGGGCATTTCGGCTGGCCCGCGGTTCGGCAGGGCGCGGTGGTGATTGACAATGGATCCGCCTACCGGCTCTATCCCAATGTCCCGCTCGTGGTCCCTGAAGTGAACCCGGAGGTCCTGCGCAATCACGAGGGCCTCATCGCCAACCCCAACTGCTCCACAATACAGTTCGTGGTAGCGCTTAAGCCCCTCCATGATGCCGCTCGAATCAAACGCCTGGTGGTATCCACCTATCAGGCGGTTTCCGGCCGAGGAACTTCTCCTAAAGGATCTGAACCGGTGGCGGCGCTCTGCAACGAAACCTGCGCGCTGACGGATAGGATGAGAGGCTCACTCGACAAAGTAAGTGAAGAGGAGCAGCTCAGCGCAACACTGCGCCTGGCCGAGGAACAGCCAGGGCCGGAGGATGAGACACTCTTCCCTTGTGAGATAGTCGGCAACTGTCTGCCGCATATAGATTCTTTCGGCGACTTGGATTACACCAAAGAAGAGTGGAAGATGGTGAATGAGACCCGGAAGATCATGGGTGATACGACCATGCAGATCACCGCCACCTGTGTGCGGGTTCCGGTGTTCAACTCCCATTGTGAATCGGTGAATGTGGAGTTCCACTCTCCTCTCTCCGCCGCCGAAGCGAAGAAACTGCTGTTGGCCGCACCCGGAGTAAAGGTGATTGACGAGGCCGCTCCGGGCGGCTATCCACTCCCGCGAGATGCCTCCGGCAAAGATGAGGTATTCGTGGGCCGCATCCGTGAGGATCCCACAGTTCCCCACGGTCTGAACCTGTGGGTTGTATCTGATAACCTGAAAAAGGGCGCCGCTTTGAATACCATTCAAATAGCCGAGAAGATGCTTGAGATGGGGCTTTTGAAAGCTAAGGGATAGACGGGGAAACGAAAAGATGAAAGTAATCGTCCACAAGTTCGGAGGCACCTGTGTAGAATCGGAAGAGAGCCAACTGCTTTCTGCGGAGCGGATCATGGAGGCGAAGGATCACGGCCTCCATCCAATTGTCGCGGTATCTGCTGCGGGCCGGATGGGCCAGCCATATTCCACCGCGGAACTGGTGGGGATGGTAACCCGCATTGACCCTCATATCCGCCCGCGGGAACTTGACCTGCTGATGTCCTGTGGAGAGATTATATCCACAGTGGCGATGGCCCACCTGCTCTCCGCCAAGGGTTATGATACGATTGCGCTTACCGGCGGACAGGCGGGGTTGATTACCGATGTTTATCACGGACACGCCCAAATCATTCGCATTGACCCCCAGACTGTGCTGCAAGCGCTCCAGCAAAGAAAGATTGTATTTGTCGCCGGTTTTCAAGGCATAAGTGAGAATCACGACATTACCACCTTGGGCGAAGGAGGAAGCGACTATACTGCAGTGGCGCTGGCGGTGGTGCTTTCCCAGACCGGACATTTGCCATTCGGTGATGAACTGGAGATGGCCCCTGTCCATATCTTCAAAGAGGTGGACGGCGTAATGTCCGCGAACCCGAAGAACTTCGTGGATTGCGCTGAGAACGAATCACCACATGTTCTTACCCGCCTCTCTTATGATGAGTGTGTGGAGATGAGCGGTCTCGGAGCCGAGGTGATCCAGAACAAGGCAGCTCGTATGGCGCGAAAACACAAAGTACCCCTGATGGTGAGGAATTTCAGGCGTGCCGAAGTACAAGGAACCAAGATGGGTGAAGAGCCCGCCCCGACTCCGAGCGGTAAGGCCACCAGTGTTGCCGATATGGCCAACCTCGCTTTGTTCACCATCAAGAGCGATAACGCCCGCCTTTCCGGCCAGCTCGCCGAGCATTTGAACATGGAACGGCTTACCCATTTTGTGATGGGTCAAGAAGACGGGGAGGTTCGCTTTGCGGTTAAGCGTGAAAAATATCGAGATGTAATTGATTTGGTGGGACGCGTCCTCTTCCTGCGGGGCATGAAGGCGGACATTATGCCCGGAGGGTACGGGCTTGTCTCACTGGTGGGAGAACGCCTGCGAGGCGAACAGGCGGGTTTACAGGATCTCGCCTCTGGTACGTTGAAAGAAGCAGGTATAGAGGTCCTTGGGACCATATGTGGAGACCTGAGCATCTCTTATCTTGTGGGTGAAGACTCTCGCGCCCAAAGCGTAAAGCTGCTCCATTCCCGCTTCTGCAGCAAGGAATGACAAGGAAGACAGACAATGGAATTACTCGGCGTCTATGTTCCTCTCATCACCCCTTTCAAGAATGACGAGGTGGATGAGCCAGGACTCAGAAGGCTGGTCGATCACCTCATTACAGAGGGGGTAACCGGTTTTGTCCCCTGTGGTACAACGGGAGAATCGGCCACCATTTCCCATGATGAACATAAGCGAGTGATTGAGATCGTTGTTGAGCATACGGCCAAGAGAGTTCCGGTAATCGCCGGCGCAGGCTCCAACAGCACCGCTGAAGCACTCGATCTGACTCTCCACGCCGAGAAAGTCGGGGCCGATGCCACCCTCCAGGTGTGCCCTTACTACAACCGCCCGAGCCAGCAAGGCATCATCGCTCACTTCAAAGAGCTCGCCGCCGCCACCAAACTGCCGATGGTGCTCTACAATATTCCCAAGCGCACAGGCATCCTCATGGAAGCGGACACGGTGCTGGAATTATCGAAAGTGCCCAGTATTGTCGGCATCAAGCAATCCGGCGTGTCTCTCTCTGACACCATGAAGGTAATTCAACATGCCCCCGACTTAGCCGTCCTCAGCGGAGACGACAACCTCGCCTTTCCCATTGTGACTCTCGGAGCAAAAGGCGCCATTGCCGCCAGCGCCCACATCGCCACCCGAGAATGGGTGAAGATGGTTGAATTGCTCCAGGATGGGAAACTGAAAGAAGCCTGCGCCGTACATTACCGGCTCTTGCCCCTCGCCGAAGTGCTGTTTATGGAGCCCAATCCCGCCCCACTGAAAGCGGCATTGGAGATGCTGGGACTGCCCGCAGGGCCTCCTCGGCTGCCCATTCTGCCCGCCTCCGAGAACTGTCGTGAGCGGATTCGGAAGGTATTGTACGGACTTGGCCTCGATGTCAAATCTTAGGAGGCACATGCTTGTGCCCGCTTCCTACAGCCCAAAGCGCTGACTTGTTGGAGTGGATCCATTCCCTGGTTGTCGTGTGCAGGCGCTGTCAGTTGAGCCAGTCTCGGCGCAACGCCGTCCCCGGGGAAGGGAATCCCAACGCTTCCTTGCTGTTGGTGGGAGAAGCCCCTGGCGCTGCCGAAGACAGCCAGGGCCGTCCTTTCGTAGGGGCGGCGGGACAACTGCTGACAACTCTCCTTGCCGAAATCGGAGTGAAACGCACTGACGTATTCATTACCAATGTGGTGAAGTGCCGCCCGCCCGGAAACCGTGATCCGCAGGAGGATGAGATAGCTGCCTGCAATGATTATCTCTTGGGACAGATTGGATGCATAAGACCCAAAGTGATCGCCACTCTGGGCCGGCACGCTATGCATACTCTGGTCTCCCCTGATCTTTCCATCTCCCGGGTTCACGGCAAGCACTTCTTTCAACAAGGTATCTTCTTCATTCCCATCTTCCATCCAGCTTTCGCCCTTCACGATGAATCTCGCCGCGGCCTGTTGCGCGATGATATGCGCGCTCTGAAGCGGCTGCTCAATGAGACTCAGGCAGAGCCAAAACAAACTCAAACGGAAAAGGAATAAGCATCATGGAAAAACAGCATTTGCAGGACATCGGAGACAAGATTCGCGCCACCTTTGATGCCAAAGACGACGCGCGGGAGCAGGCCTTCGCCCTCAGTCGAGAAGTAATTCGCAATTCCGCCAATGCAATCCGCGCCATTCACCGTGAGGAGTATGAGGAAGCGCTTGACCTCATGGATAAGACCGCCAAAGCCCTCGCTCAGATAGACAAAGTGCTGGCCGAACACCTTGATGTGTACTGGGCCGGCTTCGTACATGATGCACAGAAAGAATATGCAGAGGCACGCGCCACCTATGCCCTTATCCATCGAGACCCACTCCCCCACCCGGACGATGTCGGAGTCTCCTATGCCGCCTATCTCAACGGCCTGGGAGAAGCTGTCGGCGAACTTCGCCGCCACATCCTGGATGAGATGCGGAGCCGGGGACCCGGCTGGGGTGAGGAGATGCTGTCGGCGATGGACGACGTCTACTATCTCCTTGCCTCTATGGACTACCCAAATGCCATTTCCGGGAATCTGAAGCGAACCACGGATGTTACTCGCTCCATTATCGAAAAGACTCGCGGAGACCTTACCGCCGCCACCCGCGCCCAGCACCTGGAAAAGGCTATGACCCGGCTGGAAGAGCGGTTGAAGTCCGAATCCGATTGACACACTGGATACGATCCTCAATCCCTTTTTCTTCCCTTCAAGGAGAAACTAGTGCGCGCAGTGGTACAGCGAGTCAGCCAGGCCGAGGTAACAGTCGCCGGAGCGGTTATCGGCTCCATAGGCCCGGGTCTGATGATATTGCTCGGCGTGGGCAATGAAGACGGACCTGAGCAAGCGGCCTATCTCGCGGATAAGATTGCCGGACTGCGAATCTTCGAGGATGATGCAGGGAAGATGAACCTCTCCGTCGAGCAGATCGGTGGTCAGATACTTGTGGTAAGCCAATTCACCCTCTACGGAGACTGCCGTAAAGGGCGGCGCCCCTCTTTCACGGAGGCGGCTCCACCGGAGAAAGCCGAAAGCCTTTATCGGGAATTCGTCCAGGTATTAGAGGCGCGTGGACTTAAGGTCGCCACAGGCGCCTTTGGTGAGAAGATGCAGGTGCGCTTGACGAACGACGGCCCTGTAACCTTGCTACTCGATACCAATCGAGAAGCTTGAGCGTTCTTGTAACCCTTATCCCGTTTCTATCGTCTATACGTCATTTCTGCGCCTCTACGATGGTCACGGATTCAGTATCCCATTCACCACTTACTTCCGAGAAGCCCGCTTTGCGCAAGGCGTCAAGTTGCTTATCGAGATCCATGAAATGATGAGTCTCCGGCTGTGCAAGTTTGTCCCACAGCCGCCAGTGTTCTTCCTCTGTGATACGGCCCTCTTCAATCGCCTGCCTCATGAAGTCCGGCATATTCTCCGGCCGAGAGCGGTCACGAGTATCCGTGCCTGGTGGTGTCGTATCTCTTGCCCACTCTTTATCGAGAAAGACTCCACCTTTTCGCAGGATGTTGCGAATACCCTTGAATATCTTCTCACAGCGTTCCTCTCGTGCGACATGCTCCAAAGCAAAGACGGCGACCACTGCTGCGCAGTTCTGCGGCAGTGCTCCCCAGTCCAATTCCTCAAAGGGCGAGACAATGAAACTGGCGCGGGGTTCACCAGCGGTCTGGCGACGCGCAATATCAATCAGTTGCAACGCGCCATCTACCCAAATTACCTTTGCCGCGGGGAATACCTCCAACAATGCCCGAGTGAGATTTCCCCTCGCGCAGCCGAGTTCAATGATCACCCCACTCTCCGTCTCTGCCAAGTGCAGCCGGGACAAGAGTGGGCGAACCCCCTGTACATAAGAAGCGCTGAACGGAGACAGGCGAGCCAGCACTTCCGCCTCAGAATCAAAAGCATCTATATTTGGATTTCGATCCATGGTTTCCTCCAAGAAATGTTAAGACCGCCGCTTCGCGGAAACGAGCGACGGTCGCTGGAATCATAAGCTTACACGCATGGGGCACAACAAGGCTTACACCGGCTCTGTTGCGGACAGCCGGCGGAACATCGCTCATCACACTATTAGAGCCATGTCTTATGCCTTCATTGCAGTTATGGTTATACCAAACAAGCCAGATCTCGTCAATGCGGCAGGCCGCTGACAGATCTGGACCAGCGCATATTCCCCCTTGACGGCCCGGCAAGTCGGCAATATAATTCTTCCGGTCCTGCATCGGCGGGCTTGTATCTTGATAAGGTAATAGACGCAGGTTGATGTTCGGGAAGGCGGTCAAAAGCCGCCGCTGCCCCGCAACTGTGACCGCTACGAAATCTGCATATTGCCACTGCCCCCTCGGGGTGGGAAGGCGCAGAAAGTAGGCTGTCCCCCCTGAAAAATGGGACGAGACGCGGAAGCCAGGAGACCGATCGGCCTGCCTCTCGCCTGTGACTGGCGTTACTAGTCAGATAATGCCAGTCGCCGGGAGAATTGTCTTCATCATCGCTTCGCGGGAAGGAGGTGAAGAAACCGAAATCGGCCTATGTGCCCCGGTTTTCTGCGAAGTGAGCGGATGATCGGGGTTTTTGTTTTGGCCCGCGCGAAAACGATGAAGAGAGACTCCCACCTTGCCTGCAGGAACCTAACTCCATCTGGTGCGCGGGCGCCAGGAAAGGCGATATGAAATGTTGATGAAAGACTTGAAGAATGGAAGTGCTGACAGCAAAGGTTTCACTCTGATTGAGTTGTTGGTAGTGATCGGGATCATCTCCATATTGGCGGCGATCATGCTTCCTGTTTTCTGGAGAGCGCGGGAACAGGCGAGATCGACTACTTGTCTATCTAATCTCAGACAGTTGGGGATGGCCTGTATCATGTATATGCAGGACTGGGATGAGCAGTTCCCACCATTCAGTTATCAGATGATCACCCCTGAGGCAGAGACACTGTATCAGTACTGGTATGGTCTGGAAGAAGGCTCCTGGCCCGATTTCACCTATGATCTCACCAGGGGTCTGTTGGAACCTTACAAGGAGAATGTCGCTATACTGCGCTGTCCGAGTTTTCATCCCAGTTATCCTAACTACGGGGACGGCATGGGGTATGGCTATAATGCAGCCCTTTGCTGGCCGCCGATCTATCTGGGAGAAGTTCGCCACCCTTCGCGAACCATACTCTTTGGCGATTCGGCCCTGCACTATGATCCCGCAGCCTGGCCGCCGCCGCCTGTAGGCAAGGCAACCTGGGAATCCACCATGCTGGTCGCACCTTCCACTCTCTTGTCTTGGGGATATCCCTCTCTGGACTACCGGTTTCACGATTTTCGCCATTTCAACAAGGCGAACATGGTATTTGTTGACGGCCACGCCAAATCAATGGCACAGGATGCCCTCGAATCTTCAGACGAGTTATGGGGTCTCCAGTGAGGAAGCCGAGACTGCTTGCAGGCACGCTTTTCGCAGCACTATTGACTTGGGGCTGTGGTACTCACAGGCCGCAGCCCCAATCTCTCCCTCAGGCACCGCCGGAAAGCCCACCTTTGCTTCAGGCGAAGGACGACCTCGGCGAAATGGTTTCACTCGCCAAACCTCCCCAGCGAATCGTCTGTCTCTCCCCCAATGCCGTCGAGATAGCCTTCGCACTGGGGCTGGGTGAACGCGTTGTCGGCGTCTCCGCGTTCTCCGATTATCCACCCGAAGCCAAAGAAAAGCCTGTCGTGGGCCGTTATGATCGCCCCAGTATCGAGAAGATCGCCTCCGTCAATCCCGATTTAGTCCTGCTGGGCTACGGAAATCCCAAGGAAATTATCCCTGTCTTGAGAAACCTTGAAATACCCCTCTTCGGAATCAATCCCAAAAGCATTGAAGACATCATTGAGGTTATGGAGCGCGTCGGCGCGGTTTGCGGTGTAGAGGCCGAAGCAAAGCAGGCGGCCGCCAACCTACGCACTCGGTTGGAGAAGGCACGGGAGAGGCTGCCTGTTGATAATCAAAGGCGTGTTCGGGTCTTTGTCATCATAGATGAGGAGTCTCTCTGGACTGTAGGCGCAGACACCCTTCAGGACCAGATTCTGCGACTCGCGGGAGGAGACAACATTGCCTCTTTTCGGCACTCCTATTTCCCCATCAGCAAAGAGCGGTTATTCGAAGCGCAGCCGGAAGTGATTCTGGCGACCGGAGATCCGACACAAGAGGAAGTAATTCGCCGGCGACTCAGTGCTCGCGCGGATCTTTCCGCCCTACCGGCAGTAAGACAGGGGAACATCGTCGTAGTAGATGAGGACATTTACAGCCGGCCGGGACCAAGAGTCGTGGACGCGGTTGAACATCTCTCCCAGTTGCTGTCAAAATTCCCTTCCAAGCAGTCGGCGCCTCCGCATGAAGACTAAGTCCCTCTTCCGTCGGAAAAGGGAATTCCGCTCTCTGCGTTGAAATAGGCAAACATGTCCAGGGTAGTACTCATTGAATGGATCATCATCATTGTCGGTCTAATCAGCATCTGGCCGATCATAGCTGGCTATCATGCCATCTGGTATAGTATCTATCTCTTTGTCGTAATGCTGGCCCTTATTTGGGTTACCAGAAGCCGACTGCGCCGCATCCGGCAGGCGGCCGATGAATCAAGACGCAAACAAGAGGAAATCGAGAGGACGGGCCCCAAGCCGATGTTCTGACCTCCCCTCCAGGCTTGGTTTT
This sequence comes from Armatimonadota bacterium, assembly GCA_011773575.1. GTDB lineage: Bacteria > Armatimonadota > Hebobacteria > Hebobacterales > WVXJ01 > WVXJ01. The sequence goes on from WVXJ01000101.1 coordinate 9,876, forward strand.
CCTTTGTGTATGAATCACACATCAACGGGCAATCCTTCGCTTGACAATGCCCCGCTAAATTCTTAAATAAGTGCTGGGGCATTTAGAATATACGTCTGATCACTCAACGGAGTTTCCCAGAGGAGGTAGGAGATGTTGAAACCATTGGCTGATAAGATACTTGTGAAGCCTTCCAAGGCAGAAGAGGTCAGCAAGGGCGGGATCGTACTGCCCGATACGGCGAAGAAGAAGCCGGTAGAGGGTGAGGTCGTGGCCGTCGGCCCGGGCAAGCTGCTTGAAAAAGGTCAAAGGGTACCCCCCGACATCAAGGTTGGAGATATAGTGATCTATACCGAGTACGGCGGCACCGAAATAACTGTTGGCACGGAAGACTACGTCATACTGGATGAACTTTCCGTTTTGGCCGTAAGAGATAAGCCGAAGAAGTCCAAAACGAGCCGCTGATCATTCAGAGGACTTGATCCAAAACGAATCCAAAAGACAACAGGAGTGAGACAATGCCTGCGAAGATGTTGGCGTATGATGAAGAGGCGCGGCGAGCGCTGCA
>WVXJ01000232.1 GCA_011773575.1 Armatimonadota bacterium
TCGGTGAAATGAGCGATCTTCTCGATAACCTCGACCCCGCCGTATGGGCAAACTCGCACACACAGGCCGCAGCCGGTGCATTTGGATTCTGTAATCTTCAAAGCCATGTAATCATTCCTCGAAAGTCATCCGCTTGTCAGGTCTACCTCAAGAGGGATTGATACTGACACCGGAGATAATATCTACAAGCCGCTCCGCTATTGAGCCGGCGGTTCCGGAAAGGGTCTCTCCCCGCGAGTGTCTGGCGGGGACAAATGTGCGGCTGACCCAGGTTGGAGAGCCGTCAAAGCCGACGGTCTTGGGATCAATCTCTATATCGCTGACACCCCACACCTTTATGGGGAATTTCTTCGACTTTAATACCCCTTTCATGGAGGGGAGGCGCGGATCGTTTATCTGTTTCACCACACTTACCAGCGCGGGCAGTTTCACCTCGATCAACTCATAAGCCTCATCACTCACTCGCTTCACCTGCAGGCTGTTCTTGTCTGCCGGTTCCACGGAGATGGCGAATGTCACCTGAGGAATCCCCAGCCGCTCCGCCAGTCCCGCGGGGACTTGCGCGGTATCTCCGTCAATCGCCTGTTTCCCGCAGAGGATGAGATCGAATTGGCCAATCTTCTTTACTGCTCCGGCAAGAGCATTTGAGGTAGCCAGGGTGTCAGACCCCCGAAAAGCTGCATCAGAGAGCAGAATCGCATCATCCGCCCCCATGGCAATGGCATGGCGCAGGCCTGCTTCCGCCTGGCCCGGCCCCATGCACAGCACTGTGAGAGTGCCGCCCAGTTTCTCCTTGAGTTGCAGCCCCGCCTCGATGGCATTCTCATCAAAGGGATTGATGATGTGTTCGACCCCTTCACGAATGAGAGCATTGGTGACCGGATCAACCTTTACATCGTGTGTATCCGGCACCCATTTCATACAGGCGATGATATTCATCTCTTCCTCAACAGTCTGATTATAGACAGGGGCGGCGCGCACCGGCAACGCCGCCCTCATATATACTCAAAAACACACCTTATCTGGTGGAAGAATTCGTAAAGAACGGCCGCAGACTCTTACCTGATAATCTTCAGGAAACGGCGGCTCCAGACGGCAATTCCCGGTCGAGCGTGACCAGGGATATGGTGCTCTCGTCACCTTTGAGCCAGCCGGCGAGCAGCATCCCCTCGGAGCGGATGCCGCGGATGGTGGCCGGCTCCAGATTCGTTACTACAACCACGGACTTGCCGGTAAGTTCCTCCGGTGAGTAAGCCACCGCGACTCCTGCCGCCAAAGTCCGTTTCTCTCCCCCTATGTCGACAGTCAACTTCAGCAGCTTGTCGGCGCCAGAGACTCGCTCGGCGGCTTCAATCTTGCCGACCCGCAATTCCATCTTCTGAAAATCCTGGAAGGAAATCATCATTACCTCCTGCTATACATCTGCGATTTTCACTACTTACTGTCACCAGCAGGCACTACTCTGGGGAATAATGGCTCACCCGGCGTCACCATAGACCCTTGCGGGAGCCTCCCCCACTCCGTCAAATCTTCCCATCCCGGCCGGTGCGATTCCACATCCAACCCCAATCGCTTGTGGATTTCCACGGCGGTGTTGGGCATCACCGGGGAAATCATGCCCGCGATAATACGCAAACCCTCCGCGAGACAGTAGAAGACCCGATCCAGTTCCTCTTTTTCGCCCTTCTTGGCGAGTGCCCATGGAGCGCGGGCATCAATCCACTGGTTCAGAACTCCGAGGAAGGCCCAGACCGCCCGCATCGCGCCGCTGAAGTCGTACTTCTCCATGGCGGAGGCCCACTCCGCAACGGCTTGTTTGGCGGCGGCAACGACCTCGTCAGCTCTTGCCGGAGCAGGGATCCGCCCCTCGTTGTGGCGGCACACCAGTGGAAGGAAACGATTCAGCAAATTGCCCAAGTCATTGGCCAGATCAGCATTGAAGCGACCCAGTATCGCCTCTATACTCCATTCGCCATCGAGACCGAAGGTGACCTCCCTCAGCAGGAAATAGCGCAGCGCGTCCAATGCCATCTCCGGCTGGCAGCCGGATTCGCTGCGGATGCGGTCTACTATTTCGAGTGGGTCAATCTTGTGGCCTTTGGATTTGGAGATCTTCTCGCCTCCCAG
>WVXJ01000018.1:0-538 GCA_011773575.1 Armatimonadota bacterium
GCCGCGCCTGCGAAAATCGCCAATACCGCTATCGTTGTTACGTCAATCACCGCTGAGTAACCGTACCTGATAATGTATGCACTATCTTTGAATACCTTGAAATAGGGGGTGGTTTACTCCCCCGCCTGCGGGAAAGGGTAACATAAATGCAGATGCAAGCACATCCCTGCTCATCTGTGCAGCAAGAATGTCTTGTCGATGCGGCTTAATCAGCGAGAGTTGACTTGAAAAACGAGGAAAATGAGGATAAACTCTGACTGTTATTCCTCTATGGAGGGGTGTCCGAGTGGTTTAAGGAGGCGGTCTTGAAAACCGCTGGCCGAGCAATCGGCCCGGGGGTTCGAATCCCTCCCCCTCCGCCAGGGGAGATAAAAATGACGCACCCTCCAGGAGGGAAGTAGTAAATATCCGCTCGCCCGTGAGTGACTCGGATCAGCCTGTTGTTCTCCAGGGTTTCCTCAAGTTGAGCCTCTCTCTTCAGTAGTTCGTCTTCCTGTTCTTTGAGTTGGTGGAGGCGCCGGTTAACGACTTCCAAATC
>WVXJ01000018.1:609-21783 GCA_011773575.1 Armatimonadota bacterium
CCCAAAACTGCGTATGCGAGAGCACAGTTGATCTGATTCTCGTAAGTAGTTGTAATCACACAGAGAGGTGGGTATGATAATAATTGGCCAGTTAATAAGGGATTCCTGCCCTTCTATGCAACAGATAGCGGCTAAAAGTCCTCGGTGCTGAAAAGGCTTGAAACATTCGGGGTCTCAGAGGCATCTGATATCTCGGAGAGCCGAGGTGAGTTCGAATACCGCTGCCTCATTTCTTCTTTCTGCAAAAGGCGACCTCTGCAATCCTAGAGATGCCCGGCCTTTCCTCGGGTCCTTGGGAGACACGTAACACGATCTTGCCGTCTGCACGGTGGCAAGAACAACTTGAAAGAGTGCGGAGGAACATGTATATCAGTACCTAGAGTACCTGGCAATGAGAAAATGGCGAGCATCTCTGGCGGCTTCGCTTTCTAAGTGTTCAATCGCCATTTCTTATGAATGATGAATAGAGCAGAGTGAGCGAGACCATGTATGCTAAGAAGATACTCCGGGCCTGCCTTATTGCTCTCTTCTTGAGCGGCTTTGCCGATCGCCCAGCCGCGGCAGGGGATTACCTCACTTCCGAATGGCAAGTGGGACAGGAGCGAGTTTCCGGCGCGGACCTGAAGGTCACGCCTCCGCCTGAAGCCCCTGAAGAACTGAGCATTGAGGATGCGGTAAGCGCGGCTTCTCGCTACAACGCGGATTTCCGAGGCACCATACAGAGCCTGCTGAGCGCGCGCTCCAACTGGCAGACAGCGAAACAGCGTTGGAACTTGACCTTGTTCGCGGGAGCCACGCGCACAAGGAATGAGGAGACGACCAACGAGCGTCAGGCAGGCGCGACTCTTTCCTATTCTGCAGTGACCGGCGCGGATTTCTCGGTGACTGCGGAACTCAGTCGGCTGGATTCAGAGGAGAAAGAGCAGAGTTTGGATGCGACCTTTCGTCAGCCTCTGCTGGCCGGAAGCGGGAAGGCTTCTTTCGCCGGCGAGGAACTGCGCTCAGCCCGTAATTCCTACCGAAGAGCACTCATCTCCTTTTTCATTCAGCGCCAGTCTCTGGTGGAGCGAGTCATCTCCGCTTACTTTGGCGCGGTGCAGCAACAACACCTTGTCAGGATTCAGGAGATGAGCGTTTCACTTGCACAGCAAGCTGTGAAGGACGCCTCACTGCGCCTGGAAGCGGGATTGATTCCCGAGATAGACTTGACGCGCGCCCAGTTGAGGCTCGCCAGAGAACAGACCTCAGCCATTCAACAACGCCAGGCGATGCAGGATTCCATGGACAATCTGCTTAATCTGCTGGGCATGCAGGTCGGCGATTCACCCGGGCTGGTGAGTACGGTGGATTTCCGCCCGANNCCGGAATTGCGCGTCTCTCAACTCTCGATTGAGGATCGTAAGGCCGCGCTAAGGATAAGCCGCAGTGAGCGTCTCCCTTCACTTGACCTCTTCGGTGGATGGAGTAGGACCGCGAATGATACGACATCCCGGCAGTGGGACATCGGCTTGGAGTTGAGCGTTCCAATAAGTTCGCGGTCTTTGCGTGAGTCTGAGCGACAGGCGGAGTGGAGTTTGCTGGTGGCACAGCAGGACCTGGTGGATCTGAGACAGCGGATAATCTCAGAAGTGCGTTCCCAGGTGCGTGCTGCGGAGGCTGCCCGGGCGAATGTGGAGATTGCCTCTCAGAGCGTGGAAGTGGCCCGGAAAAGCCTCCACTTCGCTCAGCGAATGGTGGAGGAAGGACTGCGAACCAACCGCGATCTGCTTGACGCCCAAGACGATTTGACCCGCAGCGAGACTTCTCTCATTACCAGCAAAATCAATTACTATCTCGCCACCGTTAGGTTGCGGCGGGCGATTGGTGAGGACATATCACGGGATCTGCCCGTCGCTCGGGAAACGCCATCTGACGAGACGCTCGAAAAGGAGCCAAAGCATGACGCGCTGGATTAGACCGATAGTGGCGATGGCGGCCGTTGCGCTCGCGGTCTGGCAAGTCAAACTGCTGGTGGAGGTGTTGCGCGGCAAGCAGAAACAGACGGCGGCAGAGACCGTGCTGGTGAGGAAGGGCCCGTTTTCAGTAGGCATCACAAGGGTCGGCACTCTGGGATCCGCCAATGTGGGCAGCATAAGCGCGCCCAGGAGCGGCTCTACGCTCATTTGGCTGATTGACGATGGAGCGCGGGTCGAAAAAGGAGACCTGATAGCAAAGGTGGATGTCAGCCAATTCCAATCTCGAGTTGATGAGCAGCGCATGCAGTATCAAAACCTCGCGGCACAGGTAGAACAAGAGCGGCGCAATTGCACTCGAGACGTTGAGCGGGCGGAGATGCAGGTTGACCAAAGAGAGCGGGCGATGGACGTGCTGGAGCAGTCTCAGACAGTAGAAGTTGAACTGAGCGAGGCCCAGGTGGGCCATGACCTATGGAACCTGAAGTGGGCGGAGGCTAATCTTGACAGATATAGCCGCCTGAGCGACGTGGGTATTGTGCCCAAGTCAAACGTGGAGCAGGCGGAGAGAACCTTGCGAAGTCGGGAATACGCCTTGACCAAATCGGAGAAGTCAGTGAGTCATGTCGCCACCGAACATGCCTGCAAGCAAGGGCAAGCAAAGGCTGACATAGATGCGGCGAAGTTCGACATCGAAGCAGCGAAGCGGCGTATGCGAGAAGGGGTGAGGCACGCTCGAGGACGCGCCGAGTGGGAGAAAGAGCGCCTTCACGAAATGGAGAAACAGTTGGCCAGCGGAGAACTAGAGGCGCCGTGCGGCGGAGTGGTCGTGTTGGGGAGAACCTGGGATCGTTCAGTCGGCGGAAGGAGGGCCCTGCGAGAAGGAGACCACGTATGGTGGCGGAGGAGGATCGCCCATATTACCGATCTCACCAATCTGGAGGTATCGGTGAGGGTAGAGGAATCTTCCGCGGACAAGATAAGGCTGGATCAGGAGGTGATTGTAAACTTCTTGGGCGTGCCGGAACGGGAATTTGAGGGAAAGGTAAGCGCCATCGGCGCGGTGGCGAGACCTGCGTGGCTGCTCGATGACCCGAGTCTACCTCCTGATCAAAATGTCTTCGATATTAAAGTCACCCTTCTAGACCCAGATCTGAAAGTGCTACGGCCGGGAATGAAGGGAGACGTGCAGTTTATCTTCAGCAAAGTGTCGGAGGCGATCTATATCCCGGTGGAGGCGGTCTTCAGCAAGGCAAAAGGCAAAGTGGTCTATGTGTCTGTTGACGGCGGTTTTGTGCCGCGTCGAGTAGAAACCGGAGAACGCAATGATGAAGCGGTGGTGATAACTAAGGGTTTGAAAGAAGGAGAAAGAGTGGCGTTGAGTGACCCAACCAAGACAGAGGCGAAGTGATGAGCCACGATGGGCGCGTCGTCGTCACAGAGGACCTCAAGAAGGACTACTTAGCAGGCGCTGTGACCGTGCATGCACTGCGCGGCGTTTCTGTTGACATAGACCAGGGTGAGATGGTGGCGATAATGGGGCCTTCTGGCTCCGGTAAGACTACACTCTTGAATCTTCTGGGCTGTGTGGATCGGCCTTCAGGAGGACACTACTGGCTGGAGGGTGAGGACGTCAGTCAGATGGGAGATCGAGCACTTTCTCGGATGCGCAACGAGAAGATCGGCTTCGTTTTTCAGACTTTCAATCTATTGCCCCGCCTCAACGCGGCGGACAATGTAAGGCTTCCCCTGCTATATTCGTATCACAGGCGGCCTCGCCAGGCACCGCTGGAGGCATTGAAGCGAGTTGGATTGGCGGATCGGGCGCACCATCGTCCGAGTCAACTCTCCGGAGGAGAACAGCAGCGCGTGGCGATCGCTCGGGCGCTGGTAATGCAGCCTACCATTCTGCTGGCGGATGAGCCAACCGGGAATCTGGATTCGCGTTCGGGAGAAGAGATAATGCTTGTCTTCCAACGGCTCAACCGCGAGGGGATGACTATTCTGATCGTCACCCACGACTCCAACGTGGCCCAGCACACCTCTCGCATTGTGCACGTCTTCGATGGTCAAATCACATCTGATGGGCCTGTGGAGCGGAGGCTGCTGGCCGAGGAAGTCTTGCGGAGCATGCCTAAACGCGGGGCGGAGTCCGAGTAATGAGGACCAAAGCCGGTGTCGCGTTGGTGATAATCGTCGTGGTTACTGTGGTTTGCTTTATTGCGTGGCCGCGGCATCGGCGCTCATCGGAGAGAACGCGAAGGCTCCCCACTTCAGAAGTCGAAGCCGCTGACTTCCGGATCACCCTTCGGCTCCTTGGAAACCTGAAGGCAATGAGGACACACCCCCTTGTCTGTGAACTGGAGAGGGGGAACATCGTCTGGGCAGTCAAGGACGGCAGTCTTGCGAAGGCCGGGGACCTAATCGTTAGGCTCGACTCGGCAGAATTCGAGGAGAAGTCGAGCAAACTTCAGAAGGAAGTGGCCGAGGGGGAAGATCATGTGCGAAAGGTGGAGGATGAGGCTGAGAAAAAAGTGCAAAGTGCTCGCGTAACACTGACCAAGGCGGAGGAGGCGCTTCGGCTCGTGCAATCGCAGAATGAGGCTTCTCTGGAGAAGGCCAGAGCAGAGATCGCCTTTCAGGAAAAAGAACTTGAAGTGACCCGAGGTCAACTGGACAGGCAAAAGCGGCTGGCGGAAGAGCGCTTGGTGGCGGTTACGGAGGTGGAGTCGGCGGAAGAGGAGGTGCGAAAAAGCGAGTTCTCTCTGGAGAAGGCGCGCCGCGCCCTGACACAGGCAGAGAAGGATGCTGCCGCGCAGGAGAAACTCCGCAAGATTGATATTGAGAAAGCGCAGTTGGACCTTGCGGAGGCCGAAACCGCGGGACAAGGGTCGGTGAAACAGGCGCTGAGAGATTTAGCAGTCATGGAAGTAGAACTGGAGGACGCCGAGCGAGAAGTCGCTGATGCAGAAATAAGAGCACCGGCGGTGGGGCTGGTGCTACTTGCATGGCACCGCACCGGGGAGAAACTTCGGGTGGGGGACGAAGTCCACATGGGGCAGCGAATCGCCACTGTCATTGATCCGGCCAAAATGGAGGCACAATGCGATATCGGTGAGACGCAGATTGAGCAGATTGAGGTTGGTCAAGAGGCCACCGTGGTGGTAACGGCGCTGGGCAATACTCGATTGCGCGGGGTTGTCAAAGCGATCAGCAATCTTGCGCAAGAAAGGTTCTGGTGGGAAGGCGGAGCGCCTGGCAAGAAGGTCTTCGCTGCATTGATTGAACTGAAGGAAGCGGACAAACGTCTGCGGCCCGGCATGGGGGTCACAGTGGAAATCGAAGTGGAAGAGGTGAAGCAAGGATTGGCGATTCCCGTGGAAGCGGTCTTCTCCGAGAATGGAAAGCAGGTGGTCTATTTGGTAAGACAAGACAGATATGAAAAGGTTCCGGTGAAGGTGGGTAAGCGGAGTGAACTTATCGCGGTTGTGGAGGGGGAACTCAAAGCGGGTGACAAGGTCGCCTGCAGAAGACCACACCCCAGCCGGTTGATCGCAGTGGAGGTTCCGAAGTGAGGATTCTGCGAGGTCTCTCACAGGGCCTGATGCTTTTCGCCCTGGTTGCCTTGGCGGTGGCGGCCGGTGCATGGGCGCTGCGGATGTCCGCTCTGAAAAAGGCGAAAGAAGAAATGCTCCAGGAGCAAAGAGCGATTGCCGTGACTAAGGCGCGCAAAGGGGATTTCGAGGTGGTGGTGGAGGCAGTAGGCACGCTCGAGGCTGTCAAGTCTGAGTCCATTGCAGCGGAGGTAAGTGGTCAAATAGTGAGGGTGGTGCCGAACGGCATTTGCCTGGAAAAGGGAGATGTGATCGCAGAGATAGATTTTCCCCGCAAGGCGAGGGAACTGCGCTCTCAGACTGTTCGCTACCAGAATCTGTTGGACGAACAAGAGACCCAAAAGCACAACCTGGCGACGCAGGTGGAGAAGGCCGAATCAGAATTGAAGCAGATGGAAATAGAACTGGGACAGTTCCGATCTAATTCGGAGGCAGAACTGAAGGAAAAGACCGCTCAACTGAATCGGGATACGAGCGAATTAGCGCTCGCGCGGAAACGCCTTGAAAGAAAGCGGGGACTCGCCGAAGAAGGCCTGGTTGCGAAGCAAGAGGTCGAGCAGGCGGCTATGGAGATCAAAGCGAAAGAGTTTGACCTGCGGCGCCAGACAAAGCAATTGGAAGTTGACAAGGCGAAGAAGGCTTCAGAGGAGTTGGATAGAGAGGCTAAGGTAGCGCAAGCTCAATCTCAACTGCAGCGCGCCGAGGCCGCCCAGCAGGATGAAACTCGAAACATGGAGATGCGGCTGGGAATCCAGGAACAGCAGTTGAGGCGCGTGCAGGAAGAACTGGCGAAGGCGATCGTGCGGGCACCGAACGCAGGTATCGTAGTGCTTTCGGAACAATGGGATGGAACATCACAGCGCCCCTTAGAGCCGGGCGACCGCGTATGGCAGGGGCATACAATAGCCACTCTTCCTGATATGAGCAAGATGCGCGTGTCCTTGGAAGTGCCGCAGTCTCGGGCGCGCAAGATCAAGAAGAAACAGGCCGCGCGGATTTGCATTGAGGGACTGCCCGGAGTCACGCTAAGAGGCGAAGTAACCGAAGTCGCACAGGCAGCGGGTACAGAAGGAAGCCGATGGGAAGCCAACGCGAGCGCGGAGAAGACCTTCAGAACCGAAATATCCATTACTGACGATGCCGGAGATGCTCCTCTCCGACCGGGTATGACGGTAACCGTGCAAGTCGTTGTGGAGAAGATTGATGGGGCGGTTACCGTACCTTTGGCCTGCGTATTCGACCGAGATGACGGAAAGGTGGTCTATGTAAAGAAGGGATCCCGTTTCCAAGAAGTCAGGGTGGCACTGGGCTCAGAGAATCCAGACGTGGTCGTAGTGACCAAAGGATTGAAAGGCGGGGAGGAGATTTCCCTCAGAGACATCGGCGGTGGAGCAGAGACCTCTTCCGCCAGCAGAGAGGAAGCGACTTTGGCGCTTCCTCTCTAGGAGAAGCATGAAGTGAAGATCTGGTCGGCTATTCTGACTGGAATAAGCGAACTAATGGCGCACAAATTGCGCTCTTTGCTCACCATGTTGGGGGTCATATTCGGCATAGCCTCCGTAATCGCCATGGTCTCCATAGGTGCCGGCGCGCGTCAAGAGGCATTAGAGCAGATAAGATTGCTGGGAGTTGATGTGGTTCACATCAACCGCAAATCACTTACAGGGGATCTGGCGCTGAAAGCGCAGCAGGACTCGCCCCAGGGCCTGACCTATGGTGACGCTCTGGCGCTGAAGAAGTTCTACTCATCTGCGCAGCGGGTGGTGCCGGTGTGTCGCGTCTTCGGCGAGGTGCGAGCGCGTGGGCAAGGCGTGCCCTCAAAGGTATTTGGAACCACTGCCGACTATCCCATCGTGGCGCGCCTGGACATCACTGAAGGCCGCTTCATAGACGAGCACGATGTGGAAAGCCGCGCCCACGTCTGCGTGATCGGTTCGGAAATCAAACGAACCGCCTTCTTCCTGGAAAATGCCACTGGCAGGACTCTGAAGATCGGGAACCAGGAGTTTGTAGTGATCGGAGTGATGGAAGAGAGGTCACTCGCCGGGGGACGCAAGGTAGTGTCATTGCGGGACATAAACGAAGATATTTACATACCAATCACTGCGGCAATGGATGAGTTTCAAATCTACGTTGAACAGGCCATTCCTTCTGACTACAGGACCTTTCGACAACTGTTGGCCCGGCTGAGAGAACGTCCACCGCTGGAGAAGCGTCCAATCACCCAGATCATCTTGCAGGTCGGGGATCAAAGGGAAACTTGGGAGGCTGCGCGAGTGGCCAGCCGGATGCTGGAACAGAGACATAAGGGAATCGTTGACTATGAGGTGGCGATCCCCGCGGAACTGCTCAGACAGAGCCAGCAGACACAGCGCATTTTCAACATCGTAATGGGGGCGATTGCCAGCATCTCCCTTGTTGTGGGAGGCATAGGAATCATGAATATCATGCTGGCGACCGTCAGCGCCCGCGCCCGGGAGATAGGGATTCGACGGTGTGTGGGCGCGAGCCGAGCAGATATCGCCCGCCAGTTCCTGCTCGAGTGTTTGGTCATCACCAGCATCGGAGGGCTGCTCGGAATCGCCTTGGGAGTGGAGATGGCGCGGCTAATCTCCGGATATGCGAAGTGGCGCACTATCGTGTCAGGTCAGGCGATTCTGCTTTCTCTGATTGTCGCCATGACCACTGGCATTGTGTTTGGCCTCTATCCCGCAGTGCGGGCAGCAAAGATCGAGCCGATGGAGGCACTTCGCGCGGAATAGTACAGTCTTTCATTTCTTCTCCCTAGAGGCTTGAACGGAGATGCCCACCCTGTTTGAGGAGTGTCTTGCGCCATGGGTGAAAGTGCCAGGTTTACACCTGTTTGCTAAGGAAGTATAATTTAGTTCAATCGTCCAAGACAAAGCCATTCTCATTTTCGCTTCACTTGCGATCATGCCGCGCGTGCCAACGAGCGGATTGATTAAGGTAGGCCGAGGACTATGTATGGCTTCTGGGATTTGGCTGGCTGCTGCGTGCTGCGGACTCGACTTCGTCAAGCGAATGCTCAGATCCGCCTTCCTGTGTCTTCTTGTATGTATTCTCTTCCAGGCAGCCTCCCCGGCCTTGGCTCAGGGCCCAGAGATGTCCGTCAAAGCAGGCTTTGATGGATTCTACAAGGATTCCGAGTGGGTGCCTGTGACGGTGGACATCTCCAACCGTGGGCCGGAGGTCAGAGGTGCACTCACGATAGTGGTCCCCAACCACCCTGATTTTACCGCCACGACCTATCTCCACCCTGTGGTTCTCGGCTCTCAGACAGACCAGCGTATCATTCTCTACATAAGGGGCCGGGGACTGCTGGGGCGATTGACTGTAGAACTGCGCTCTGAGCAAGGACCGGATGCAGAAGCCGAGACCTCCATTACTTCGCTATCCCCTGAGGATAGCCTCATTGTGGTTCTCGCCCGGGAGCGAGGAGCGCTCTCGTTTCTGACCCGCAGCCAACAGGGGACAGCCAGCACGCAAGGTGGGACGCGGCCGTCCATTTCGGGGCAAAGCGGTTATTCCGCTCAGGGGGGAGTTCGGGTCGTTGACTCTGATCCTCCTTTTCTACCTGATCGCGCCCAAGGCTACGGCGCCGTGGAACTCGTGGTAATAGGCGGGATCACGGCCCAAGCATTCCCTGCCGAAGTCAAGCAGGCGCTGAGAGGCTGGGTAAAGGGAGGTGGCACGCTCGTAGTGATGGGCGGCCCCGATTGGGCGCGGCTGACAGAGCCCTTCTACAGTGAGATGCTTCCAGTGGAGGTGAGCGGAGCAATAGAGGTAAAGGGCCTCGACGGGCTGGGTGCGGTCTATGGTTCGCCACCCGATGGCACTATCGTAATTTCCCGTGCCACACCAAAGCCCGGGGCCTTGGTGCGAGTGAGACAGGGAGCGCTGCCGCTCATTGCCGAGGCTCCATTTGGTTCGGGCCGAGTGATTTTCCTCGCCTTTGACGCTACCAGACCCCCGGTGAGAGGCTGGACAGGACAGGCCATGCTCTGGGAAGACCTGCTGAGTCGTGCCAAGACCAACACGCCACTACTGCAGGCGGCCCTGACCCAGGAAGACGGTTCATATATGTACGGCCCCCCGTATGGGCGGGGCAACACATTGTCGACCGCGGTAGTTAACATTCCCGCCATGAAGACCCCTCCCTTCTGGTGGGTGGCGCTCTTCCTGGGGGGATACGTGATATTGCTCGTGCCGGTCAATTATGTGGTTTTGAAACGGCTTGGACGACGTGAATTGGCCTGGCTGACCACCCCGGTCATTGTTGTCTTCTTCATGCTGATTGCCTACTTCATCGGCTATGGGATGAGAGGCGGCCGGCTGCTTATCAATCAAGTGTCCCTTATCGAAACCCAGGCCGGTGCCAGATCGGCGGGTATAACCACATTCGCAGGCCTCTTCTCTCCGGCGAAGACCGCATACGGCCTTGGCACTGATGACGTGAACGCGATTATCTCCGAAGTGCCGCCAACGGAGTACGGCCAAAAACAGCGAGACCTGACGGTGTTGGAGACCGAGACGGTCTTCTTGCCGCGCGTAGCAATGAATATGTGGTCTATGCGTATCTTCAGGATAGAGAGTCTGGCGGAGTTGGGTGAGGGCCTTAATGCAGATTTGACACTCACTAATGGCAGAGTTACCGGGCAAGTGACCAATCGCACTGGATTGCGTCTCACTGACTGCGAGATCTCCCTGGGAGGTACCGCCTTGGCATTGGGCGACTTGGCCGATGGGGCCTCAGCCAAGGTTGATCACAATATCGGCGAAGGCCAGCCCGCTTCCGTCAGCCTGGGGCGGATGTCCTGGTCTCCCTACGGCCGCCATTACATGCATGGGGGACGTGGCGGCGCGCGGGCTTCCGCGGCTGAGCAGATGAGGGCGACTGTGGATGCTAGTCTCTTCGGGTATGACAGGGCCAGGATGAACAGTGGCGGCCCGCTCCTCAAAGGCTGGTACGAGAAGCGCTTCCACGAATTGACTGTAGACGGCGGCTCAGCCAATCCTACCCAACTCGGCCTTGCTATTTTCCACCTCCCCTTAAGTGTGAGCCGGAATGCCCCCGTTAGCATTCCCTATGGGGTTTCCACCAGTGCCGTCATAGATCATCAGGGCATCGAGCCTTGGTCCCTGGAAGAGGGTGAGGCAACAATCGCGGATGGTTACATCATCAAGGAGTTCCGGCTTCCTATCGACGAAGAGTCTCTCGAAATTGACGAACTGGAGGTCTTCACCGACTTCAGCCCCGCAGGCGGGGCTTCAGGACAACTCTCCCTGCATGTTTACAACTGGCAGACTGCGGCGTGGGATGCCTTGCCCGACGACCAAGGTGCCGTTAATGTACCCAACCCTGCGGCCTATTTGCGCTTGCCTGAGGGCCTGGTGCGGGTCAAGTTTGTCAATGAATCCAGCGGGTCGAGAAGTGGCTACGGTTACGGAGAAGTGACATTGAGCCAGATGGACGTTTCACTGCGCGGTCACTTCAAATGATTCGCTGCGACCGCAAAGCACGGGTCAAGCAGCCATGATTTCAGATAACCCGATCTTTCGGAGAGAGAGTATTCCCCGATTCTGGCGGCGGGCGTCCTTCTTCGCCCGCACAGGGTTAGTTTCCATTTACATTGCACTCGCTATATTGCCGACCGCTCTTGTGTTGACCTTCTGGGAAGAGATAGACTCCACCGGCGCGTATCTGCTATTTTCGTTCCTTTCGCACTGGCCCACATTCCTCTGCCCTGCCATCGCGCCGGCCTTGGTCGCCGGAGCGATTTCGAGTGAACGGGAACAGAAGTGCTGGGATTTGATGGTTCTCAGCCGGCTCACGCCAGCCGAGATCATCTGGGGGAAATTGCTCTCTCGGCTCATGCCCCTGGTGTGGGTTACGATTCCGTTCATTCCCGTGGGGATAACATTGCTGATACTCTCGGAACGGATGGGCCCGCCGGGACATATGACCGGCACTTGGGGAGGCTTTGATTCCGGCGATTATGCACTCTGGATGATCCTGGGGTGGATGACCGGCCTGCTGGTGGCCTTTGCCAATGGCGTCATCGCTCTCTATATTTCCCTTCGCTGTTCGAGTACGCGGTCAGCGTTGCTGATTGCATATGGGGTGGCTATTGGAGCCTACATACTAATAACTATGGTCATAGGTATGCTTTTGATGTTCTTCATGATCCCCACCTTTGAACCAATGACGATATTATCCATAACACCGTCGCTTCTCTGGGGGGTCACTATTCCGGCCGTCTTCTTGACGATCATGCAGCGGCGCTTTTACCGGCTGGACGCACGTGTACGCGCCGCCTAGGAGTATTGCCGCCGGAGGGTATTGCTGGTAAGGAGGAGACCGTGCTGACAATTGAACATCTACGGAAGGATTACGGGAATCTGACTGCTGTCAAAGATCTCTCTCTTCATCTTGAAAAAGGGGATGTCTACGGATTTATCGGGCCCAATGGCGCGGGAAAGACGACGACGATTAAGGTGTGCGCGACATTGCTTGAGCCGACCCAAGGCAAGGTCTATGTGGAGGGCTTTGATGTCACCAAGAAGACGAATGAGGTGCGAGGCATGATCGGCTACATGCCCGATTTTTTCGGTGTGTATGATGACATAATGGTATGGGAATATCTGGATTTCTTCGCCGCCGCTTACAAGATCCCGCGAGAACGCCGCCAAACGATCATAGATGATGTCCTGGAACTCACTGATCTTACCGGCAAGCGCGATATATATGTGGAAGCCCTTTCCCGCGGGATGAAGCAGCGGCTCTGTCTGGCGAAGACACTGTTGCACGACCCCAAGGTACTCCTGCTGGATGAGCCTGCATCAGGACTCGACCCTCGTGCCCGGGTCGAGATTAAGGAACTGCTCAAAGAACTGAAGACAATGGGGAAGACCATCCTGGTCTCTTCTCACATCCTTCCCGAGTTGGCCGATTTCTGTAACAAGATCGGGATCATAGAGCAGGGCGAGTTGATAGTCAGTGGAGATGTGGGAGAGATAATGCGCAAAGTGCAAGGTGGCAAGGGGCTTCAAATCACTCTGCTGGCAGACGTTGAAAAGGCGGTCGCGCTGCTTTCCCAATTGCCGAAAGTGAAGAGTGTCGAGCAGGATAACCTCTGTGTCTGTGTGCAATTCTCCACCGATGAGGTGGAGAATTCGGAGGTCCTTCAATTGCTGATCAAGAACGGCCTTCAGGTTCAATCATTTAGCGAGACTCAGGTGGATCTCGAAGACATCTTCATGAAGGTGA
The DNA here is from genome assembly GCA_011773575.1 of Armatimonadota bacterium. GTDB lineage: Bacteria > Armatimonadota > Hebobacteria > Hebobacterales > WVXJ01 > WVXJ01. The sequence goes on from WVXJ01000018.1 coordinate 13,464, forward strand.
CGCGAGGCGTCGTTTCTTGAGAGGTGATCAGTGGGTAACACTTGGAGGCGCGAAACTCCGCGTGTAAGGGATTGTCATGGCTATATAGAGGCAGTGAATAGTCTCGCAGCCATATTGCCGCGCAGATTAACGCGGCACGAGCCTAACTATAAACTCGGGGCAGGATAGATCATGACTGTCGGCTTCTTGGATCGTCTGCAGAACCCGGTGCTGTCGAAGGACCTGCGCACCCGTATGCGCGGGGCAAAGGCCTTTGTGGTACAGGGCGTTTATGTGGGTGTGCTGGTGGTTATGATAGGGCTCAGCTATCTGATGTGGTGGTTGGTGCACCGCGCGGGAGTCTCTCCGCTGATAATCTCTTCTGATGTCGGACGCAGGTTTTATCTGTTAATCTTCATGACCCAGGCAGCTCTGGTAGCACTGATTACTCCCGCTTTGATTGCGGGAGCAATAACTCTGGAGCACGAACAACGCACCTACGAACTGCTCGCCTGTACGCGGCTCGTCCCACGAACGATAGTGGCGGGCAAACTCCTTTCCGGATGGCTCTTCGTGGTTATGCTGCTTACCTGCTCTTTGCCGATGGCCGCCCTTTGCCTCATGTTCGGCGGAGTCTCAGTGCCGGAGATCTTCTGGTCCTATTTCATGTTATGTCTTTTCGCTCTCTTTTTCGGAAGCATGGCGGTGCTCTGTTCTTCATTGCTAAAACGATCTGCCTTAGCCGTTGTGTTGACCTATGCAGCGGTGTTCTCCTATCTCATTACTACGGTAGTCATTCAGGCCTTCGCCAGCCAAGCCAGTCCGTGGGGTGCCGTCGGCGCGCTCAATCCATTCGTATTCATCTTCTACAGCACTGAACCACTCAGTTTCTTCTCATTCAGCATCCCCGGCTGGCTGCCTGGAGTGGTCCTGCTGCCGCTGGCGTCGGTCCTTTTCTTGAATTGGGCGATGGAACGGCTGCCGCATTTCACTGTAAACCGCGCGTTTGCCATACGGGGATTGTTCGCGCTGCTTGTGGTTGTGCTTACAGTTCTGGCCGTGAGCCATAACGCACCGGGATATTTGATTCCCTCCTCCTATCAATTTCTCGCCAGTGCAGTAATCCCCGGGTCCACTGCACTCCTGCTGGCCGCGCTATTATTGGCGACAGGTAATGCACCCAACCATCGGCCTCACTCCCTCTTGGGGTGGATGGTAAGTGGTCTTCACCCGCGGCGGATCTTCTCCAATGAATTGCGCGGCGGCTGGGTCTATATGATCCTCCTTGCCGGTCTGTTCGCGGGGGCGCTTTTGACCAACGCCACTGTTGGCACCTCGGCCGCCACTGGAAGCACCTCCGGTGCAGGGCTTCCTCTCCCTGCTGCTGTCGCCAAGCCCGGCGGATCATTGGCTCTTGCCGCCGCAGATGCTTGGCATATCTTCGCGCTCATCGGCGCAGTGCTCCTCTGCTACAGCGGACTGGGTGCACTCGGCGCGGCTCTCAGGTCCCGGACAGTTGGTATTGTTCTCATCCTCGCTCTGTTCGTTCTATCCCATTTGGTGCCGGGGGCCGTCTGGATTGCCTACAATTCAAGTGGGGCGAGTGGAGGCGAGCCCATACATTATTCTCTCTATCTTGCTCCTTATGTGGGGCTTAGCGCGATCTGTCACCCCTCCCTCTACAATGGACTCCCATTTGTCCTGGCACCGCCAGCACCACCGATTTGGGCGGTGACCGCGATCACCTACCTGCTTCTCGCAATGGTTGGGTTCGGCCTTGCGGAGATCCTATATCAGACTCGCCGGAAAAACATTGCGAAACCACAGGTTTCTCCTCAGGAGGGAGCACAGGCAGGAGCTTGAGATGCAAGAAGCCGTGGTGTTCGATCTTCGTCTGGAAGCCATCAAGCGCAGAGTGCGGCTGCTGATTGCTGAGCGAGCCGCGCTTGTGGGAGGCACAGGAGCGGCCGCGTTGTGTCTCGGTCTGGCGGCGCTGGACAAGTTTCGTGTTGTCCGTGTCGAGTGGGTCCATATCATCGCGCTCGTGGCGGCAGGATTGGCCTGCGGCTGGGTTTGGGGGTTCCTGCGAAGGCTGAGCGATTTCGATGTTGCCCGCGCCGCCGAGAAACGCTTGGTTCTTAAAGAGCGGCTCTCCAGCGCGGTGTCACTCCGCCCGCTCGCAAATGAAAGCCCCATGGTCTCGGCCCTGACGGAGGATGCCGGAGAGCACCTTGAGCCGGTTTCTCCCTCACAGTTATTCCCCCGTCGTTTTGGAAAGCGGGGTCAGGCCTTTCTTGGGCTGCTGCTCTTGCTGGCCGCGCTAATGATACTTCCCGAACTCCCCTTCTTCCAGTCAGCCGCCACCCGCCGGGAACGCGCGGCTTTGCAGCGGGAGGGTGAGGAACTGGTAAAACTCGCCCGCGATCTGGAGAAACGCCAAGAGGGACAGAAGCCGAACGAGATTCTCCGGCAGGTGGCACTCAATCTAAAAGCCCTGGGAAAGCAGATGCAGGAGGCGCGCCTTGATCGCAAGAAAGCACTCGTTCGGCTTCATGAACTCGAGAAGGAGATAGCGCTCGCAAAGAAAGAAATCCTCGGCTCACTCTCGGCGAAATCACTTGCCGCGGCGGCCGCGCAGATGAAAACCGGTCAGGAAGAGCTTGCTGCAGCACGCCTCAAGCAGCGGAGTGAAGTGCTCGCTCAGTTGAAATCCGGTCTCAGCTCCCAAGCAGGTGAAGCAGAGGGTGAAGCGCGGTCGCTGACCGAAGAACAGCGAAAAGCCCTTGAAAGACTGGCCGAGTCGTTGAAAACCTCACAATGCCGGCAACTGCTGGACCTGGACGCAGACCTAGCCTCAATTATCGCGGAACTGTTAGCCAAAGGGGATGTGCAAGAGGCGCTCGAAATCCTCTCTCGTCTCGCCAACAAACTCGCGGATGAGGAGACCCTCAGACAACTCAGCCCGGAGGAATTGGAGCAACTCGCCGAGGAACTCCGAAGACTCGCCGAAGCCCTCAAGGAGACAGACCTTGACGCCCTCGCCAAAGAGCTCCTCGAAATGGCGAAGGCCCTGGAACGGGGTGATTTGCAGAGATGCAGGGAAAGTGCGGGAAGGGCCTGCCGCATCGGCCTGGGGCTGGGCGAGAAGTGCGGAGCGGCACTATCTTTGAATGCTGCATTGCGAGGGTTGGGGGCATGTGCGGGCGGATTGAGCGGTCGCGGTGTAGGCCCTGGTGATGGGCGGGCAAAGTATGATCCCGGCGCGGCCCACAATGTGAACCGCGGAGAGCCCGCACGCATTCCCACTCAGCATTATCCAACTCGCATTCCAGGGCAGACAGGTGAAAAAGGGATCTCTCATTCGATACAAATCTTGGGCCAGCCGGACCAGCCTGGAGAGGCCCAGGTGCCTTATTATGAGGTGTATTCTGACTATTCAAAGGTGGCGGAAAACGCCCTTGAGAGGGAAGAGGTTCCTGCTTCCCATCGGGAGCGGGTGAAGACCTATTTCGAATCCCTCAAGCCGGATTCAGAGTAGGGTGTAGACACATCTCTGAGGAGGTTATGGTGGAGGCAACTGAAAGCGCGGCTCGCTTCAAGTCCGATTTTGCCGCCCTCAAGGGTGAAATCGGAAAAGTCATCGTAGGTATGGAGGAGGTGGTCGAGGGTGTTCTCACCTGCCTATTGGCGGAGGGTCACGTCCTTCTGGAGGGAGTGCCCGGGCTTGGTAAGACCCTGCTCGTACGCACCCTGGCTGAGTGCCTGAATCTCAAGTTCTCCCGCATCCAGTTCACTCCGGATTTGATGCCGGCGGATGTGGTGGGAACCAACATAATCGTGGAGTCGCCGGAAGGGGGACGGGAATTTCGATTCCAGGCGGGCCCCATATTTGGCAATATCATCCTTGCCGATGAAATCAACCGAGCGACCCCAAAGACTCAATCTGCCCTGCTGGAGGCGATGCAGGAGCACTCGGTTACGGTGGCCGGAACGATGCGGAAACTGCCACAACCATTCTTCGTCCTCGCCACGCAGAATCCGATCGAGATGGAGGGCACCTATCCTCTGCCTGAGGCCCAATTGGACCGCTTCTTCTTCAAACTTCTGGTGCGCTACCCGAATCTGGAGCAACTCCAGGTCATTATGGATCGCACAACCGGCGCAGCGATTCCGACAACTGACAAGGTACTTGATGGGCCGCGTCTTCTCGAACTTCGCGCGGTTGTCAGAGAAATACCCATCGCTCCACATGTCCGGGAATATGCCCTCAACATCATTCTCGCCACCCATCCGGGGTCACCCCTTGCTGTTGATATGACAAACCGCTTTGTACGCTATGGCGCCAGCCCCCGTGCCGCCCAGGCACTCATCCTCGCAGGTAAGGTATCGGCCCTGCTGGACGGCCGCTACAACGTTTCCCTGGAAGATGTGGCAAAGGCTGCACCGGCCGCGCTGCGCCATCGGATTCTGCTTAACTTCGAAGGCCAGGCCGAAGGGATTCAGCCTGACGCCATCATTGCTGACCTGCTCGAGAAAATCACGGACAAGACAGGACCTAAACTTGAGGTATAGCCGCGGTCGGCTCCCGGTCTCACAGCCGGGCGAGGAGGCTGCCTTCAGTCACACACGAATGCGTGCAACCACCTGACAACCAACCCTGTGAGCCAACCATGGATGCTGCACTGGAAAGCAGAGATACGCAGCCCCTTTTGACACCGGAGTTTCTCCGCAAGTTGGAGCGCCTCCGCCTGGTCTCTCGTCAGGTTTTCGCCGGACGTGTATGGGGGGAACGGAGATCGAAGAAGCGCGGCGCGTCGGTCGAGTTCGCCGATTTTCGCAACTATGTTCACGGAGATGACCTTCGCCATCTTGACTGGAATATCTTGGCACGCCTCGACCGGCTCTTTTTGAAACTCTTCACAGAGGAAGAGGACCTGAATGTCTATCTCTTGGTTGATTCGAGCCGCTCCATGGCCTTCGGCGATCCTCCCAAGTTTGACTATGCGCGGCGTACAGCGGGAGCGCTCGGCTATCTGGCGCTCTCCAATTTCGACCGGGTAACCCTGTGGTCATATAGTGAGCGACTGGGAAGTGTATTCGGTCCCGCCCGAGGCCGAAACCGAGCACTGGCGACTCTCCATTGGNNCTTCTCGGCGCGGAGGATTTGCGGCCCGGCTTCGCGGGTGACCTGAGATTGATAGACAGTGAAACCAATGCCGAGTGTGAGATAACTTTGACCCAGGGGTTGCTGAAGGCATATCAGAAAAGCCTGCGCCGGTTTTGTGAAGACCTGGACACCTGTTGTCGGCGTTATGGTATTCACCTCATCCGCACCTCGACGGCCGAACCTTTCGAGGATTTGATCTTCAAGTACTTGCGCAAGAGGGGGATGGTTGAATAGGCCGGCCGAGCCGGTTGACGCCTAAGGGAGACAACAGACCATGGGCATAATCCGCGACAATCCTATCCTGTGGAGAGAAGGGGTGCCGGCGCCCCTGCGAAACAGCACTCTCAGAGGCCAGGCAATCATCGCGGGCGTCTTCGCGGCTGTCTACATCGGCGGCAACCTGCTTCTGATGAATCTGAAGGCAGACGATATCTCAATACTCTTACCCGTTGTTCTCTCTATCTGGGCACTGGTGACTCTGCTTATTGTGCCTTCCCATACTGCACGTGCGATAGCCCAAGAACGGGTTCAGGGCACTTGGGACGCAGTGGTCCTCACCTGTTTAAGCCCGGCCGAGATAATCTTCGGCAAACTCTTCTCAGCGCTCCTTCCTATGTGGGGCATTGGGCTTTTGCTGCTTCCTACCTGTCTGGTCTGCGCCGCAAAGGGGGTGCTCTTTGATGCCGATCCGGAGATGCAGTTAAGCCTCCTTGTCTTTGTGTACGGAGCTGCTGTAGTGGCGAGTATCTCAGTCGCCTCGGTGGGCATCTTCTTCTCACTGGTTTGCTCAAGCTTTCTGGCTGCTCTATTATGGACTTATCTCGTCCTCCTTGCGTATCTCAGTATTCCAGTGTCGATCATCATCTTTTTCGGCCTCTATGAGGTGCTGGGCCTCTGGGGGCTGTGGATTGTAATGGTGGTATGCGCGGGCGCAGGCGCAGTCGTATTGCTGTTCAATGTTTTCGGATTCAATTTCCTCGAGCGGCGCAAACGCGGGTAGCTGCTGTATCTCTGTCTAAGTGACTGCGAACATGAACTTTCTCAGTCCCTGGTCACTGTTATGGTTCTTGCCTCTTGGAGCGGTGATACTTCTACTTTACCTGCTCAAGTTGAAGCGGAGGCCGCGGGTCGTCTCTTCGGTCATGTTGTGGAGGCCGCTGGTGGCGGATCTCCATGCCAACACACCATTGCAGAAACTGAGGCGTAACCTGCTGCTGTTTCTACAATTACTCCTGCTCCTCGTTATCATCGGCGCGTTGGCGCGGCCCTTTATACCGGCCAGCGACCTGGAGGGCCAGAGTATCGTCATAATCCTGGATGCTTCGGCCAGCATGAAGGCCGCGGATATCTCCGGCACCCGCTTTGGGGCGGCCAAGAGTATCGCCCTGAAGGCCGTGGATGATCTAGGTCGGGGAGATAAGATGGCCGTAATCTCAGCCTCCGCGAGGATCCGAGTGGCCTCTCCTTTCACCTCGGATAAGCGCGCTCTGGCAGTGGCAATCAACTCTCTGGAGTGCAAAGACACCACCACTCATCTGGAGGATGCTTTGCGGCTGGCTGATTCGCTCTGCGCCCGCAAGAAGAGTGCTCATATTGTCGTGCTGAGTGATGGTGCTTTCAACCCTCTCACCGATTCCGTCTCCTCACAGGCCGAAGTTACTTTCCTCGGCATCGGTCGGCGAGCAGAGAATGTGGGGATCATCTCGCTGGGTGCACGAGAGTCGCTCTCTGCTGGTGGAAGCCGCGAGATCTTCGTCGCTACAGAGAATTTCTCTTCGAGCCCGAAGAGTTTCACCATAGAGGTCTCTCACGAGGGAGAGCTTCTTGACGCGCGTAAGCAAACCCTGTCCACCGGCAGCAAGGGCGGTGAGGTCTTCGCTATCCCCGGCTCAGCAGCCGGGATGATAACTGTGAAACTCGACCTGGAGGATGACCTGGCGGCCGATAACAGTGCCTCACTCTTCCTGGCGTCAACCCGCCAGGCCTCGGTCCTGCTGATAACCAAGGGCAACCTATTCCTGGAGCGCGCGCTGGTGCTGGATCCCGCGCTCAATGTGGTAAAGGCGGCCGCGCTGCCGGCCGAACCCGCCTCTTATGATCTGGTAATCATCGAGCGAGTTGAAATTACCGACCTTCCTCCCGCGCGGGGCTATCTCTTCATCAACACCAGCAGCGAAATGGCGCTTGCGGAGATGGGTGAGCCGGCGGCAAATCCTAGCATCGTGGATTGGAGGCGAAACCACCCGGTTACTCGCCACCTTGACCTCGGGGGAGTGCGTATTGCAGAGGCGCGTCCGGCCGTCCTCAAACCCTGGGGACAAGCTCTCGCGGAGAGTGAAGAGGGCCCGCTCATTGCCGCCGGAGAGCGTAAAGGGGTGCGCTCTGTCTATGTCGGCTGGGATCTCCTCAAATCCGATTTCCCACTCCGCGTCGCTTTTCCCATCTTCATCGCAAACTGCCTGGAGTGGCTGGTGGGGCCCTCGATCGCGGATAAGCAGTACGTCGTCCGTCCGGGAGAGGCCGTCTCCTTTTCCGTGCCGGCAACCTTGAAGGAGGCGCGCATAACCGATCCCTTGGGTCGGACAAGTGTGGCAGCATTAAACGGAAGTCCGCTCTTGATCACAGATACCGAGCTGGCTGGCGTATACCAGATTGAGGCGGAAGGCCTGCGCCGTCAGATCGCCGTCAATCTGCTCAGCCGTGATGAGTCTGATATTCAGCCGGTTGACCAGATGTTGATTGGGGAGAAGAAGATCGCCGCTTCGCTCGGAGCGCCGCGGACTAATAAGGAATTGTGGCGCTGGCTGGTGATCGTCGCCTTATTGTTAGCGACCTTGGAGTGGATAGTGTATCACAGGAGACCGTGATCGGCGGCATCGGTCATGTTGACTGATGTGCGCTCGTCGGGCACAAGGTAATGCCATTTCAATTCACCCATCCGGGCTATCTGCTACTGTTGCCGCCACTGGCAGCGGCAATGTGGTGGGCTTGTCGGGGAAGTCTGGCGGGTATGACGCGGAAGCGGCGTGTCATTGCCAATACGGTCCGCGCCGTTATTATGCTTCTGCTGATTGCGGCTCTGGCCGGCTTCCAGATCGTCCATAACCGCCATGCGCTGTGCACGGTCTTCGTTTTGGATGCCTCCGCAAGCGTATCGGACGAACTCCAGAAGGC
>WVXJ01000018.1:21869-24465 GCA_011773575.1 Armatimonadota bacterium
AAAGAAGGGTCCGGTCGCCAAATCGTCGTGTTCTCAGACGGAAACGAGAATCTTGGCTCGGCGATAGGGCAGGCCCTCATGTGCAAGACGAGCGATGTCAAGATTCATACGGTGGCGCTGCGTTCGGAAGTGGAAGCCGAAGTTCTCCTGGGGCGAGCGACCATGCCTGCAGAGGTTAAGCAGGGCGAACCCTTCGAGATGAAGATAGTCACTTCAGCAACCCGCCCTGCAAACGGGATCGTCCGCGTCTTCCGCAATGGGAGTTACCTGGGAGAGCAAGCCGTCAACCTGCCGCCGGGTAAGTCACTGATTCGTGTACCTCAATCCGTTGACAAGCCCGGTTTCTACACTTACGAAGCACTGCTCGACGCAGGCCCCGACACACTAATCGAAAACAACCGCGCCCTCGCCTTTGTCCAGGTGAGAGGCAAACCGAAAGTTCTCTTGCTGGCCGGTTGGCCCAAGCAGGCCGGATATCTTACCAAAGCCTTGGCGGCTCATGACATTGACATCACCATTCAGGGTCTGCAAGAGATCCCCACGAGTCTGCCGGAGTGGCGCCACTGGGACGCGGTGATATTTGCTGACATTCCCGCTGTCTCGCTGACACCTGAACAGATGCTGATGATCCAGGACTATGTGCGTGATCTCGGCGGCGGATTTGCGATGGTGGGCGGAGAGGAAGGTTTTGGCGCGGGAGGCTACTTCAAAACACCGGTGGAGGAGACTCTGCCGGTGGATATGGCGATCCGCAAGCAGAAGGTGTTCCCCTCACTCGCAGTCATGCTGATCATGGATACATCAGGTTCCAGTGGGATGGAGATTGACGGCCGGCAAATGATACGCCTGGAGGCCGAGTCAGCCATTCGCGTAGTGGAGACGATGCAGAAGATAGACCAGATTGGGGTCATCNNCCCGCATCAAACATATCATCATGCTTGCCGATGGCAGTGATTGTGATGAGCAGGAGGGATGTCTGGAGATCGCGGCCCGGATGCAGAAACAGAAGATCACTTTCTCGACCGTCTCCTTTGGTTTGGGGCCTCATACGGCCTTCTTGGAGCGTGTCGCCCATGTCGGGGGCGGGAATTTCTACTTGGCAACAAGAGCGAACGACCTGCCTCGTATCTTCACCAAGGACGCCATGCTGGCCAGCAAATCCTTGCTGGTGGAAGAGCCCTTCAAGCCCAAGGCCGACCCGAGTGCCGAGATTCTGCGGGGCCTTGATCTTGATTCCATGCCTCCGCTGCTGGGCTATGTGGCGACTTCCCCTAAGCCACTTGCTTCCCTTCCTCTGGAAACCCACAAGGACGACCCTCTCTTGGCAACCTGGCGTTATGGCCTGGGAAGGTCAGTCGCCTTTACCTCCGATGCCCAAGCGCGGTGGGCCGCGCACTGGCTGGGTTGGTCGGGCTATGGCAAGTTCTGGTCACAGGCGGTGCGCTGGATGCTGATGCGAAGCCGCCCAACCAACTGGCAAACCACAGTAGAGGAGGATCGCGGGATAGGAAGGGTGACCGTGGAGGTCATGGACGACCAGGGCGGGTTTGTCAACTTCTTGGATTTGGATGCTCACATAGTCGGCCCTGACCTGAAGGTAGAGACCCTGCGGCTCGAACAGGCTGCACCGGGTCGCTATACCCAGGAATTTCCAGTGAGAGATGTGGGCGCTTATCTGGTTACCGTCAGCCGGCAAAGCGAGACCGAAAGGAAGAGCCAGACGGCCGGCATTCTTGTGCCTTATCCACCCGAATATCGAGATCTGAAACCGAACGAGTTTCTGTTGACACAACTCGCTGATACGAGCGGGGGGCATGTGGATCCTCCGCCCGAATCCATCTATGGTGGGCAACGAGAGGCGGCGCGCTATCCAGAAGAAGTGTGGATACTCCTGGTTTCTTTCGCCGCAATGCTCTTGGTGGCGGATGTGGCGGTTCGCAGAATTGTGATAGAGACGAGTCAGGTTACGGGTGCGGCGCGGCGGGTACAGGATCAGATAGGCAGGGTCTGGGCCGGCTTGCGAGGAGAAGGGCGAGTAAAGCCGGTACATGAGCCGACTCTGGGCCGACTCCTGGGAGGGCGCAAGAAGCGGAGGGCGGAAGAACCGACGCGCTCGACCGGAGGCATCTCCGAACAACCCCTCCTGCCATCGGATAAGGCCCATGACGCGGAGGAGGCGCAGCCGCCGATTGATGTGAGTCCGACCGCCCCGGCTGCTCCGCCAGAACAGGAAACAGCGGGCGCAGAGCCTGCGGAGCAGCCAACTGATGCTCTTTCTCGTTTGAAGGCCGCAAAGCGGCGCGCACGAAGAGGCAAAACATAGAATCCTTGATGAGAGACCCAGGCACGAATTGCTCTCTCGTGACAGTCATCCTCCCCGAGACCGAATCATCTGGCACTGATGCGGATCTAAGTGTCTTTCTTGAATTGGCGAAATGCTTCAGGTAAGCACTCATCGCGCAACGCGAGTCTGATCCTTTTTTCCATTCTTGTTATACATTGCTCTGCCAGCCTACTTCGCCGAGGCTGCGCAGATGATGTAGTGAGGCGGAAACTGGCACGATAGGGACAGGGACCCGGTTACCGGGTCCCTGTC
>WVXJ01000119.1:0-402 GCA_011773575.1 Armatimonadota bacterium
AAGGGTTTCCCAGCTCCTGTCGGCGCAGCTTTCTTCAACTCGTCACGGAAAAAGACGTGCTCGACGTTGTCTTCAGGGTGAAAAATCCGTTTCGGATGAATCGCTACGCCGGAAACCTTGTTGCCTTCCAGCTGGAACGATTGACCGAACAAGTAGAGTTTCGGCTGGACTTTACTGGGCAAGCACCCGTGCCTCCATCGGCTTCTCACCTGGTTCTTCTTCCTCGAGCGGCAACTTTGCCACATCACGCAGGATCTTCCGCATTTCAGCAGGACGAATAATACCGGGACCGTATTCTCGCACGAACACGCCGAGCGGCCCAAGCAAGTCGATCAGCTTCTCATAGTCCAGCGCTTCCGGCATCCCCCAGTTCAGCCGCACCTGCGCCTCAGCCGGATCTAA
>WVXJ01000119.1:416-658 GCA_011773575.1 Armatimonadota bacterium
CCACGCTTGGCGATTAATCGGGTGAGCGCCGTTTGCAGACCCAGATTATACTCGTCGTCCAAGGATTCCACAAGATAGTCGAGCCCGCGCATGCGCTCCGCGACAATGGTTTGCACTTTCGCGTCCGATCCTTTCGGCGGATTCCACACGAACCGGTTGCCTTTGAACCCTATCTTGCTGACGAGCGACTGAATCTGCTTGATCTTCTCTTTGTGTAACCCGGGCAGACTCCAGAGCTCGTT
>WVXJ01000119.1:732-1484 GCA_011773575.1 Armatimonadota bacterium
CGACACAGCGAATACAAAGAGCCGATGCCCAACGGACTCGCCGTAATCACGTTGTAGGCCAGATGAATCAACTCGGTCCCAGGAATCGTCTTCGGCTCATACTGCCAATCCAGGTCGAGGCGGTCGAGAAAACTGGATGCGTTAAACTTGACGCCGCGCTCTTTAATGGCTTCCAGCGGCACCGGCACCAGCTTCGTGAGAGCCACCGGATTGTCCACCCACCAGAACACGTTGCCCCACCCCACGAGAAACCGCGCGGACACCTGCATCGTCTGATCGACGCCTGCGGTCTCGTTGAAGTCGTCCACCACTTCTTTCGCGGTTCGACCATCCTTCGTGGTCTCCGTGTACTGCTCATTCATTGTCGTGTAAAACTTGACTGCAATTTGATCTGCCAGCAAGTCAATGCTGGCGCGGGCACCTAGATCACCCAGATACACGTGCGTCATCGTTTTGAAACTGACGTCCAGCGAGAGCCCCATCGTCTTCTCGGTCTGCGTTAAGAAAAAGGCTTGGCGATGCCGCACCATCTCCGTGAGCCGCGTTAAGAGGCTGCTCAGCCGACTGGACAAGGATAGATCAGAGCTCCCGAGGTTCTACCAGCAAAGGGTGCGTTCAGTCAAAAAGCCGTTGTGAGCGTGGTTGTTTCATTGGTAGAAACACGCTAATAGCATATTTAAGCGAATAACGCTTAATTCTACCTTGTTTCACACATGCCGTTACTCACGGAGAAGGAACGCCGAATTCTCGAG
>WVXJ01000119.1:1633-1780 GCA_011773575.1 Armatimonadota bacterium
GAAAAGTGAAAACTTGACCCTGTAAGGACGTGAAATGCAAAAATGGGATTTCAGTTCAAAATACCGCTGAGCGCCGCATTGGCGGTCGTCAAGGGCATCCAAACCGTCTCCACCATCATTCTAGCCGCTGGAGACCTCACCACGATC
>WVXJ01000247.1:0-219 GCA_011773575.1 Armatimonadota bacterium
ACATCTGCTCCGCCACCGCACCGGCAGCACGGCTACCCTCTACCAGTACATCTACGGCGTCTACCGCTTCTGCCAATGGGTGAACAGCCCACCCGACAAGCTCGTAGCCAGCTGCCAAGACCCCGATGGAGACCCCAAGCCCAAAGCCCTAGCCAAGTACAGCCGACTGCTCGACGACTTCGTCGGATGCCTCCAAGCCGAAAGCCTAGCTCCAGGAAC
>WVXJ01000247.1:250-1075 GCA_011773575.1 Armatimonadota bacterium
GCCCTGTTCAGAGCCAGCCGACTAAAACTCGACCTTCCCTACACGCTATCAAAGAGAACGGTGTACAGCGACCGAGCACCCACACCCGAAGAACTTCAACACATCATGGATTTGGCGGACGTCCGCGAAAAAGTCATCATCGCAATGCTGGCCTTAGCTGGCTTCCGCATCGGCACGCTGGTCAAGCTGCAGTACCGCCATGTCAAACGCGACCTGGAAAAGCTGACGACCCCCATCCACGTCCACGTGGAAGCCGAGATCACCAAAGGCAAATACCACGACTACGACACCTTCCTCGGCCAAGAAGCAGCCGAATGCTTGAAGAGCTATCTGGAGCTTCGCAGAAAAGGCAGCCCATGCGGAAAAATGCCACCAGAAACCATTCACGACGAATCCCCGCTAATACGCCACAAGCAAAATCGCTATCCCAGACCGCTACGGCCTGCAACCATCCACCGCATCGTGCATAACCTCTATCTCAAAGCCGACCTGATTGCACGCAAACCCCTAGGACGCCGGTATGATCTGAGAGCCCACAGCCTCCGCAAATTCTTTCGCACGCAAATGGCCGCGTTAGGTGTCGACAGAGACTACATCGAATACATGATGGGACACACCATCAGCACCTACCACGACATCAAAATGAAAGGCATCGAATTCCTCCGAGGCATCTACATTGCCTCAGGCCTATCGATAAAGCCAAAAACCCGCATCAGCAAGATCGACGCCCTCAAAGAAATCATCCGCGCCTGGGGACTCAACCCCGACGAAATCCTAACCAAGAAGGCCCTAACGGAGCCCCATAGAACCGTCATAGATCAAGGC
>WVXJ01000185.1 GCA_011773575.1 Armatimonadota bacterium
CCACCAGTGCGAGCGTTCGTCGATTGTACGGAGCGGCCACGGAAACGGCTGCGAATGGTCACACGCAAGGCACCGGGCGAGCTGTCCTTGTGCATGACCGTTGTGAGAAGCCGTGCCTGCAACAGCCATGTGCTCGCCGCACTCTGAGCAGACGGGCACCTCGTCGGATAGCTCGATCGGTATGCCGTGATAGGAGGTCATGGGCGCGCCTTGCTTTCCATCGCTTTGGATGCGTTCTTAACAAAGTCAGGCCACTCCTCAATAATACCCTCAAAGACAAGTCGGCATTTTAATTCAGGTCTTTTGGAGCACACATGCATGGCATTTCGTCCCTGTGGATACGGAGGCGGTGGAGGCACCCACCCGCAAGCTGGGCACGGCGGAAGCTGCGCGTCGTAGTCAAATTCAAGTATCGCTAGCATTTCTTTTTTTTCTTTCAGTCCACATAGTGTAGCCACGGGCGGTCATTCTAACCTTGTCATACTTTTCTACCTCGGCCCCATCGTGCTCTTCGATAAATTCCTTGAGCTTGCCCAGTGTAACAAGCAGCGGCAGCGGGCCAAGTGTAGTCCAGCATGAGAGATCCTCGAACGTCATTGCATTTGGATAACTCTTGGCCAACTCGCCCAGGATTGAACGCTCTTCAAGTGAGAAGCCGTCTACCTTGAAATCAAATGGGCATGGACAAAAACTCATCTGTGTACTCCTTCATCAGAATCGGCTTCGAGGCACCTCCATGGCCACAGCATGCGGACTTTGTTCCGGGGATGGTGCCTAGACAGGCATCGTGGCCTTCAGGCGTAGGGGCGCGACCGCAGTGGGCGCATGGGCGTGAGTCGTTCTCAGGCTCGCCGGTATCGGTGTAGACCCAGGCTTTCAGGCTCCAGTCGTACCGGATCGGGTGGCCGCGAGATGTTGAAGTGGCGGTCATTCAGCCCACCCGGCTCGACCGTACTCGCGTATTTCGTCTCGCAGTCGATCCATCGCGTACCGGGGCACCATATCACCCGCTGCGCGGTGCGCCTGCAGGTGCAGAAGGAGCTCGGTTGGCGTAGCGATATGCACCGTGTAGTTGTAAAGGCCCGTCAGGCTGCAACCGCAGCACCGATAACCACCGTCAACGTGACGAATCGCGTATACGTCGCTATCTGGTCCGAGTCTGCAATAGCTCACGTGTTGCCTCCGTAGATCCTGTGACGGATCGAGGTTGGAGCGTCAAGGCCGTTCAGCCAACTCGTAGATCCCCTGCGCGATCAACTCCGGTACGGACCGGGCGCCGCACACCGCGCATACGAAGTGGCACGTTTCAACGTACATCAGCCCAGTGCAACCCGGAACAGGGCAAGCGAGCGGACTAATCCTTTTGTCCTGCTCGATCGTTTCTTCGTCCGCAACTACGGGCCGCTCAGCCAGCTCGCACCTGAATACCCAGTCGTCAAAGTTCGCCATGCCCACCGAGACCACCCGGAACCACGTACGCACCGCGGCAGGTTCAAGCTCGATAGCCTGGCGACGATCCCACTCGTAGTCGCTGTCGTTGCTCGGAGGCTCGCCGTCCGCGTAGTACCAGATCGCTGGCGGCCCCTCGTCCGGGTCGGGTATGATCTCGACCCATTCGAGCCGCGAGCAGGAATGACCGTCAACGTCATTCCAGAAGACCTCTTCGTAGTAGTAGCCCTGGCCCCACGTTTCCAGCACGCCGATCACCTCGCCGACCTGGTAGGGCGGTGGCTCGTTCCTACGTTCATGAAATACGGGTACGTCGATCGTCTCGCCGCGACGCAGCGCCAGTACCTTGTCGGCCGGCAGCACTCGATAGCCGGGTCGTACGGATTGACACCCCATGCAGTGGGTGCACACGTCGCCACCGTCGATCTCGGCCGCGTCTGCAAGCTGCGAGATCGCGTCAAGCAGGTTGGCCAGTCGCTCGTCAGACCGGAGATCGGCTGGTAGCGCGCGGCTTTCATGGACCACCAGCGGGATCGCGCCTTCCATTCGGTGCGCGGCCATCTCTTGGGCGCAAGAACGGCAATGGGCGGTTGGGTCTGGTTGGGTCATGTGGTCTCCCATTCCAGCCTGCACGCGGACCGCGCCGCATCAAGCTCAGCCGCCCGACGATCCGCGCTACTACGGCGAGCCTCCTCCTTTGCCGCGTGCTGCGAGCTCTTCCACTGCTCGATCTCCCGCTCCATCACCGGCAATTCGCGTCGTAGCAACGCGAACCAAGGGCCGGGCTCGTTCTGCGGGTCGATAACCTCGCCGTCGACCTTCGGAGCTGGGCTAAAGTGCGA
>WVXJ01000020.1:0-235 GCA_011773575.1 Armatimonadota bacterium
AGAAGGGAATCTTCTGCGCGGCTGTTGTCTGTCACAAGGTTGCTGGATTTCCGGCGGATGTAATTATCGAAGTCCCCATCGGCCCCGAATTCATAGAAGGTTCTTCCCGCCTGAAAGCCGGAACCGCCGCCAAACTCGTCCTCAATATGATAAGCACGGTTTCCATGATAAGGCTGGGCCGGGTTCATGCCGGCCGCATGGTGCAGGTGAGGACACTTTCCGACAAACTTCGCCG
>WVXJ01000020.1:275-1454 GCA_011773575.1 Armatimonadota bacterium
GAGAAGATACTGGAGAGCGCCGGTAAGGACATAAAGACGGCCATTGTCATGGCGCGTCTGGAATTGTCCGCGGAACAGGCGCGCGCCCGGCTGGAGGCACACGACGCCCGCTTAGACGAAGTACTGACAGAGGCGGGCCTGGGCAGGCCCGTGGAGAGGCAGTCCGTTGATTTGCCTGCGCTCTTTTCGGCCTATGCCGGGCTTACTGTACGGCGGGTCATAGGGCTGATGTCCGGTACTTCGGCTGATGGTGTTCATGCCGCGCTGGTTGAAATTTCAGGAGATGGAGAGACAACCGCGGCGCGCCTCATCGCATTCTCTCACGAGAACTACAGTGAAGGACTGCGAAGCGAAATTTTCCGCTTATTCCATCCGGATTGCCCCGTCTCCCATGTGTGTGAGATGAACTTCGCGCTGGGCGAAGTGTTCGCTGCGGCCGCTCAAAGGCTGGCTGATGGTCAAGGGGGGATGGAGACGATTCATCTGATTGCCTCCCATGGTCAGACAGTGTGCCATTTGCCCGAAGGAAGCTCTCCGGCAACCCCGGCCGGCTCGACCCTCCAGATTGGTGAACCCGCGGTGATCGCGGAACGCACAGGTGTAACAGTAGTGGCCGATTTTCGCACCGCGGACGTAGCGGCTGGCGGCCAGGGCGCGCCCCTCTCATCTTTCGCCGACTATCTCATCTTTAGCCACCCCGCGCGGGGGCGGGCAATACAAAATCTGGGTGGAATCGGCAATGTGACCTTCCTTCCCGCAGGCTGCCGGCTTGACGAGGTGATCGCTTTTGACACCGGCCCCGGCAACATGCTGATTGACGCCATTACAAGCAAGGTGACCGAAGGCCGGCTTTCATGTGACGTCAATGGCGAAGTTGCCGCGCAGGGCAGGGTGGATGATGCTCTTCTGGCCTGGCTGATGAAGCACGAGTTCATCCAACGGCACCCTCCCAAAAGCGCGGGCAGAGAAGAATTCGGCGCTGCCTTCGCGGAAAAGTTTCTCGCCAAGAGCAATGAGAAAGGATTAGGCGCGGAAGATGCCATCGCGACTGGGACAGCGTTTACCGCAGAGTCCGTCGCAGATGCCTATCGCCGCTTTCTTATGCCAAAGGGCCGTGTAGATGAGGTAATTCTTGGTGGGGGAGGAGTCTATAATCAGACTCTCCGTCAATTCATCGCA
>WVXJ01000016.1:0-174 GCA_011773575.1 Armatimonadota bacterium
CTGGGCCGGGTTCATGCCGGCCGCATGGTGCAGGTGAGGACACTTTCCGACAAACTTCGCCGCCGCGCCCGGGACATAGTGTCGGCGGAGACAGGGCTTTCTCCGGAAGAGTCCGAGAAGATACTGGAGAGCGCCGGTAAGGACATAAAGACGGCCATTGTCATGGCGCGTCTG
>WVXJ01000016.1:236-1575 GCA_011773575.1 Armatimonadota bacterium
GAGACAACCGCGGCGCGCCTCATCGCATTCTCTCACGAGAACTACAGTGAAGGACTGCGAAGGGAAATTTTCCGCTTATTCCATCCGGATTGCCCCGCCTCCCATGTGTGTGAGATGAACTTCGCGCTGGGCGAAGTGTTCGCTGCGGCCGCTCAAAGGCTTGCTGATGGTCAAGGGGGGATGGATACGATTCATCTCATCGCCTCCCATGGTCAGACAGTGTGCCATTTACCCGAAGGGAAATCTCCGGCAACGCCGGCGGGCTCGACTCTCCAGGTTGGTGAACCCGCGGTAATCGCGGAACGCACAGGTGTAACAGTAGTGGCCGATTTTCGCACCGCGGACGTAGCGGCAGGCGGCCAGGGCGCGCCCCTCTCATCTTTCGCCGACTATCTCATCTTTCGCCACCCCGCGCGGGGGCGTGCAATACAAAATCTGGGCGGAATCGGCAATGTGACCTTCCTTCCCGCAGGCTGCCGGCTTGACGAGGTGATCGCTTTTGACACCGGCCCCGGCAACATGCTGATTGACGCCATTACAAGCAAGGTGACCGAAGGCCGGCTTTCATGTGACGTCAATGGCGAAGTTGCCGCGCAGGGCAGGGTGGATGACGCTCTTCTGGCCTGGTTGATGAAACACGAGTTCATCCAACGGCAGCCTCCCAAAAGCGCAGGCAGAGAGGAATTCGGCGCCGCCTTCGCGGAGGAGTTCCTCGCCAAGAGCAATGAGAAAGGATTAGGCGCGGAAGATGCTATCGCGACTGGGACAGCGTTTACCGCGGAGTCCGTCGCAGATGCCTATCGCCGCTTCCTTATACCAAAAGGCCGTATAGATGAGGTAATTCTTGGTGGGGGAGGCGTCTATAATCAGACTCTCCGTCAATTCATTATGGAACGCTTGGCCGGAATCAGCGTATTGACTCACGAAGATTTCGGGATCCCTGGACACGCCAAAGAAGCCCTTGCCTTCGCCATTCTGGGAAATGAAGCAATGCTCGGAAAATCAGGTGCCATGCCCACTGTCACAGGAGCCGCCCGGCCCGCCCTGTTGGGGAAGATCATCCCGGGGTGGCGGGCTTTGAAGGAGCAAGTGTGAGTACTGCCATCGAAGCCAAAGGTTGGATGAAAGTTGTACAGCAGCGGTTGCTCCCCTGGGGTGAGCGCATCAGCAAGAACACCATGCTGCTCGCCATTCGGGACGGTGTGGTGGCGACCTTGCCATTGGTGATGTTGGGCAGCCTTTTCGCTCTCATCGCCAGTCCTCCGGTTGCTTCCTGGCAGGAGGCTCTCAACGCCAGACCGGAGTTGGCCGCCCGATTGAAAATTCCTTTTGCCACCAC
>WVXJ01000184.1:0-9303 GCA_011773575.1 Armatimonadota bacterium
GATACACGCCACCTCAGCGAAGAGGAACGCAAAGAACGGTTCCTGGCCAACATTCTCGCGCTCGAAAGTGAGCAAGAGGAAACAGGCCTCTAGCCTACCTTCCGCGGATCGAGTACACCCTGGGCTTGACTTGATAAGAGTCTCTCCTCCTCTGCTATGCCACAAATTTGAACTTGCCACCAGACGCTGGTGCGTTCGCCTCTCTGGTCCCCGACGCCATACACGGGTCTCGCTGTAACTCGTAAGTTTCAAGCGGATCAGTAATACTCTCTTGAGATGAAACACCGGGCAATGGAGAATCTTGCAATGAAAGAAGGACAAAGCAAGCACGCTGTCGAATGCATAGCCGTAGAAGTCCTGGTAGAAGTGTAGAAGTTGTACTCTGATAACCCTCAGGGGAGGCTCTACAATGACAGATTCCCATTCTGCAATTGAACGTTCGCTTCATCAGTCTATCGCTAGACTCAATGAACTGACAGAATCCTATGCAGATCTCCGTAATAGATATCGCGAACTCATACGGCATGTCGAAGGTCGAGATTTGGAGTATGAGGAGCATCTGAAGAACGCCCTCCAGCAGTCTACGCAAAGCCAAGTTTCGCGAAACAGAGATTCCGGTATCGAGGTTTATGTGACGGTAAGTCACGACCTTGGCGCAACTGCCGCAGTTGCAGCGCGAGTATTCGAGTCGTATGTGCTCGAGGCTGAACGAGAATCTGTTTCAATTGGCATCTCTGGAGGAAGAACCATTGCCGGGATGATGGAGTGTGTTAAGGGCGAGTACGACGACCGTCTCCAACTTGTTCCTCTTTCGGGATCTAGGCTCCCCAAGGATGTTAGGATCTCCGTCAACACCATCATAGGTCGATTCTGCAGTCAGCGAGGGCGTGAAACGGTGTCCGGTCTGCAACTACCTCTTGATCCGCGAATGCGAAAAGGAATACCCGATAAAACTTACGAAGAACTCTTTGAAAGTGAGCTCAGAAGTTACTATCTGTATTTGGATGGTGAGGGCAGAAGGGAGCAAGAACGACACGGTCTTCCTGTCCATTATGCTTTCACGGGAGTAGGTTCTCTGGACGCGACCAGTGCCGTCCCAAGAATGCGTGAGCTCCTTAGGATTAGCACATCATGTCCTCGGGAGGTCGTCGGCGATATGCTCGACTGGCCAATTGATGCCAACGGAAAGGTCGTTGATTATGCAGGTGTTCAGCAGGCAATCGTGGGGATCCGACCAGACCAACTCATAGAAGGCTATGCGAAAGGCAATTTGAAGAAAATTGTCGTGGTGGCAGGCGCCGGTGGACTTAGAGACCGATTAAAGGATGAGGCGATTTGCGCTGCTTGGCGAGGCGGACTTTTCGACGTGTTAGTAACTGACCGAACAACCGCAGAAGCGATCATCGAACGGCTACGAATGCAGACCTGATCCTTCAGCCTTCAGATTCAGAACGGGCGGCTTACGGTTTCTGCATAGAGGGCGAGTTCGAGGGCTTTTTTGGCCTCTTCGGCGAGTTCGCGGGCACTGCGTTTGTGGAACGAGGCATCTCCCGCGGTCACTTTGACAAGAGTCTCTCCTCTTGCCTGCACGAGAGCGGTTCCTTCCACGTCGGTTATCTTCAGGTCAATCATTTGGATTCCATTTTTCAGGGCCTTGCGGATGGATTCGGCATAGGTCTGGGCGCGCTCCAGCGGTGTGGCGGAATCTTCCTCCTCCGCGGGAGAGAAAAGCGATTTCTCGTTCAGGGTGATCTCGGCAATATTTTGTCCATCTTTCTCGATTGATTTCACTTCCACCTTGAAACGATCAGTCACCTGTCTCCTTTCCGCGACAATATCAACCCCCATTTCTTTCAAGAGGTCTTCTACCTTGCTGACACGATCTCTCGCCAGAGGGTGGGTTTCGCCGGTGGTAATAACCGGCGGCCGCCAACGGCTCTCCTCGATGGCGGCAAGGCCCTCCAACACGGTCAGCAGCGCGGTGGGCTTGTACTTGGTCTTGGAGAGATAAGCCAGGGCGTGACGATCAGCCTCCATTTCCGCCTTTCGCCCATAGTGATTGAGTGCCCCCTGTTGAATCTGCGCGGCCATGACGGCGATCTCGCCGCGGTTGTAGACGATTCCGGCGAGGACTGCCGCGATGACGCCCAGGTCTGTGCGACTTGCCCGTTCATGCTGCCGGAGGGCATGTTGAAGGGAGTTGTGGGCGATTTCGTGGGCGAGGATTGCGGCGAGTTCATCCTCACTCTCCACCGCCGCCAGAGCCCCCTCAGTCACATAGAGTCTGCCCCCGGGCAATGAAATCGCATTGATCCCCTTGGATGCCACCACCTTTATGGAGTAGCGCGTTTCCGGTCTTTCGGTGTGTAGGGCGATCACATTTGCAATGCGCTCAAGGCGTGCCAATTCGGGATGATCGGGGAGTGGTTTGAGAGCTTTTTCGAGTTCAGCCGCGGCCTTTTCACCGAGTTTTTCCTCCTCGGTTTTTTCCGTTTCTTGGGGCTCGGAAGCAATCGACGGCTGTTCTGCCGCGCTCGCTGCCGTAATGAGCCCCACAGCGAGACAAATGGCTGCAAACAGCCAAAATCCCCTCAGCATTGCGAAACCACAATCCTTTCTGATCGTCAAATATAGTATAACACCGTGTCAGAGAGACGACCATCGCAAATAGCGTCAAATATTTAGACCCACGTAATGCCCTGGGGTTCCGTATGAGCAGATTTCGAACACAGAAAGAGGCGATTTATGGAATAAGAATCAACGCAGAGAGATCGTTTGGTCCAGTTCGTACAAGCTCATTGATTAAAGTTCAGGGTGGGGGGAAAACCCTTTGTAGTAAGAGGAGCATGATGGAAATCCGCGAAGAACAACTCGCTGCGCTCAGATCAGAAGCACGCCGCAAATACCAGGTGATGATTGATTACATCAAAGATCAGGTGGGCGAAGGCTGTGAATATCTCAATGACCTGGTAAGAGTTGTTGTATCTGAGAGAGGCTGCTACTACGAGTTTCGGGACATGCCGGAAGAGTTCTCCGGCGCGGTTGGTTCCGGCTTCACACATGAGTTCATCGGCTCCACCAAGGCCTTGGAACTGCTCGCTCAACTCCAGCATCTGGTGGAAACGAGCGATGAGTCAAATACGCGGGAACTGGCTCTGCTGGTCGTATACAGCCGTGACGGACTCTACAATCGAGATGAAACCTATATCTATCATACCGGCGAAGACGGCGAGATTGAAGTTGACGACCCCGCGGAGCCGATAGTCTCAGGGCACCTGCGCCCCGGTGTTGTGCCACTGTTCTTCAAAGTCAAGGTGGACAGTGACCTCGCCATTCCATTGCTCGGCGCCAAGAGAGGTGTGATGTTCTTTGTGGCGAACCTCACCGATCAACATCTGCTCGTCGCCATTCCTCACGAAGGCATCGGAGTAACCGACCTTAGCCAAATACCGGCGAGTGAGTTGGTACACTGATACTCTACGGACACGGCAACACTGCACTCTTCTCCGCTGCCATATAACCCCATGCCGTAGCAGGCATGAGAATACTGCGTCTGTCTCTTTTCTCAAGGGTTCAAATAAAAGGGCAGGCTGCCTCAAAGCAGCCTGCCCTTTCCACTTTTTTAGGGGTTGTTGCCGGTTATCTGCAACGACCTGCACCTTACAGCAACCAAGAAGCTCCGAGGGCTATCCTTATTACCCCTAGGCTTTTTTCGATTTGCCCTTGGCGGTATCGTCGGGGGCGGGGTCTTGGCGGCGGTCTTGGACGAAGGTGCTGCCGGTGACGGATTTGGCGTAGGCTTTTATTTCGGCGGCGATTTCGCTGAGGTGAAGGTAGCCGGATATCTTCCGGTATTGGTTGCCGGTGCCGGCGATGGAGAGAGTCATAATGGGGAACTGGGCCTCATTGCCGCGCCGGTCTTTGGTGACGATATATCCCCGGCTGCGCTCCGGCTCCTCATATAGTGTGCGGGCGAAGGCATCGAATTTCCTCAAGAGGGCGTTGGCTATTTTCTCGGCTCGAACGGGTGTGGTGAGGATGCCGAAATCATCTCCCCCGATATGGACGTAGATATCGCCTTTTTCACCGAGTTGTTCGATTATGGACTTAACCTGTTCCGCCAGCAATTTTATGGCTTCATCGCCCTTGGCAAAGCCGTAGTGGTCATTGTAGGCCTTGAAATTGTCCAGATCGAGATAAAGGAAAGCGAAGGTTTCCCCTGCGCTGATGCGGCGCTCTACCTCTTCCCGCAAGACGCCTGCGCCGGGGAAGCCTGTGAGCGGGTTGGCGGGTTCTCTGGCCTGGGCCTCCAGCAGGGCCTTGGCGAGTTGGATGACGAGTTGTCTGGGTTTGGAGGGGTCCAGGGGGCTGGCGAGGTTGATGTGGGTCTGGCCTGGAGTAGCGGAGCCGGTCTCCGGGTGGAGCAGGATGACCGTCTCGGCGCGGCCCTGGCGGCGGAGTTCCTCGGCGAGCCAGTGTGCCCGATCCTCATTCTCCACCACAGAAATCAAGTCGGGACGCAGACTCTTGAGTGCTTCCTTAGTCGTATGGGAGGACAGGGACCAATCAGCTTCCCCGGCCAATTCCACGCGGAAGCGCACCACACGGGCGCGCCCCTTTTCGATCACAAGGACGGCGATGGATTCCATCTCTGCATTCCATATTCCATATTCTCCGCCGCCTCCGGACCTCCGCATTGACCTCAAACATACTTTTCTGCTATTTTTGCGTTCAAGAAAGGGCTACCATAATGTCCCCGCGGCGTTCTCAGATCATGCTCCTGCTGGTCGCTATCTTAGTTCTGCTGCTTGCCATTTGGTGGGTATTTGTCTACTTCCTGCAGCTCCCGAAAACAGAAGCGAGTCGAACAGAGAGCGTGATGGGAGTGTGTGGAAGTCACTTTTCTGCACAGCAAAGTGCGGCAGTTGACTTGCGCTGCGCTTTGCATATACTGCAATCGCGGGTTGTTGGATGAGACTAGATTGAGGGAGAGACCAAATGGACAAAGAAATGTTTCCTGTAGTTTACTGTAACCTGGTGAAGATAACTCACGCGGGGATTGAATTCCTGTACGACTTCAAACGGCTTGGCCCTGAGGCAACAACTCCCGAAGATGCTCCTACTTTAACGCGAATCATATTGCACCCGGCGGTAGCGAAATCATTCGCCACGGCCCTGGTGGACAATATCAAGAAGTACGAAGAGAAGTTCGGGGAAATACCTCCCCCGCCCCAGCCTTCTCCCGAGCATGACTCAAAAGTTCATTAGCCCGGCCGCGCCTTTGCGGTGTCTCCGTCGCAGACCCATTTGCTGCGGCGCTCAAGTGACTGTGATAAGGGAGTTCCGCGTGCCGAACAAGTTCTCGCGACTCTCTGCGGCGGGGTCTTCCCTCCACTCTCCATCCACAATGAACTTATACTCATAAGTTCCAGGGGAAAGCATCAGCGAGGTGGAGAAGACGACCTTCTTGCCGCGCTTCTTGGGCATGCGTTTGGCACCCGACTCCCAGTTGGTGAAGTCTCCGGCGACTAACACCTGCTTCGCCCCAGGCGCGTCAATCTGGAAAGCGACTTTCCTCTTCATCTCATCTCCCTTGAAGGGTCGAATGCGACTTCGCTACTTCGTTGAGGAAGAGTCCTTGTCCTCATCTCCGGGGGAGACTTCTTCTCCCAATCCGGAGATGGATTTTCTCAATTCCCGTATCCCCTGGCCCACCGCCTTGCCCAATTCCGGCAGTCTCCTGGCACCGAACAAAAGCAGTGCTACTACCACAATTAGGGCAATTTCTCCCGGCCCCAAGGTCGACAAGAACATTAAAGGCATTTTCGTCTCCGCGCCGTTTCGGGCTTTGCTTGTTTTGCTGCCTCACTCAGATTATACGCTCGTAATGGATGACTTACAATATGCCCGTTCCATTTATTTGGGGGATATGCAGGCCATGCGCAGGTGAAGCCCGCTAAGGTCCAATAAATAGCCACTTGTTTCGGCGATGGCCTGCTTGTTTCCTCAGAGCAACTTCTCAGTTGGTCTTCTTGATCTTGTAGGCCGCATCCGTGAGGAGACCGGCCGGCGTTGTGAGGGTAATTGTCCCGTCTCCGCAGGCATAAGGAATGGTCTGGACTACGGTACCCCTGTAGGTATCCCAGTGCTGAATCTCATATTCTCCTTGAGAAAAGCCGGTCAGAGTAATCTCACTCTGATTGACCGGTTGAGGTGCGATGCCGCGGTGGTGGTTCCACCATGTATTCTCCTTATTTTGCACCCACACCAGAGCGGAGGTGGGGTTAGACAGGGCCAGCACCCGCAGATTCGGCACAGTGAGATAGTTGGTGAGTTGATAAGAAGTAAAGAACCAGTCCGCGCCCCGGTTCTTCACTACTATGCTATGCTCGCCCGCAGGCACGTCTATCCCATAGGGCCCATCATATTGATGCATGGTCTCATGATTATCGGGGAGTGTGTCTGCGAAGTCCGCGGCCAGCACTTGCTCTCCGTCGAGAGTGATGCTGAGAGCCGCGCCGCCCCAGCCTGAAACGCCCGATACACTCACAACGAATCTTCCCGGGCCCGGATAGTTGACCAGGAAGGTCGCCGGATTGTGCCAGTCGGGATGATTGACCAGACCATGCTGCACCCGGCTCAACACAGCTAAATTCGTCACCTCACCTTCGTTGTTGACTGAATAGGTGTGAGGCTGATTGAGGGGAGAACCCTCGTTCCAACTCTCGCCCGGCGGATTGACGGTCAGTGTGCCGGAGACGGCAGGCTCATGTCCCGGCACATAGCGAAGATCGGCAACTTCTCCAGGAAGATAATTCTCCTGCGCCCAATTCACATCGGCCGCAAATGCGGCGACCGGGGCGAAGTGATGGTAGAGATTATTGGGCTCGATGTAGTTGTCCCACCACCAGGTCATCGCAGTTCCCGCGGAGCCTGACAACATAGCGGCCCAGAGACCATTGTGAAGATGTATCCCATCGGGATCGTTTGTATTCTCTCTGAATCGCCAGTCTGTCCCGTATTCTCCGAAGTAGTGTGGTTTGCCATAAGCCTCTATCTTCTGCCGGCTGATCTGCGCGATCATTCCTGCCGTATCTTCCGCGCCGTAGTTGTGGGATTGTACGTAGTCCAGTTGTTCCAGCCCATCAACCTCAGGATCGCCGGGAGTGTTGGCGAAACTCGTCGTAATCAGGTGTGCCCAGGAATCAATGGACCGAAGGTAAGCGGCCATCTCCTCATGCCATGCCGCCACATTTGCGGAATGGTAGTCATTGACGATATCAACCTCGTTCCAGAACTCCCAGGATAACACCTGGGTTGCGTATCCCCAGCGAGCAACCAGATGGCGCAGCCGCTGTTTGAAGAGACGCTTCGCTTCCGTATCAGTGAAAAACTCCGCGGGAGTCTCGCAGGGGCCGCCATTTGCCGCGTTATAGGGATAGCGATTCCATTGGCTGTAGATACCCGTGGCATCGAGAGAGTTGAATGAGTCTATGCACATCATCACTTTGAGGTCGAGTCGGTCGGCGCGTTCGAGGATGTAATCAATCCGCCAGGCGGCCTGCTGATCATAACGGCCCAAGCCGTTTCCATCTCCGGGCGAAAGAGATAGATGCTCAAGGCTCAACTTGCTCCATTCATTGATGAGCCACAGGCGTATGTAGTTGCCCCCATGAGCGACGAGCTTGGGCATCCACTTATCGTAATCATAGGTTCCCCCGGCTGAGGGCCAGCACATGTTCTCACCGATGGCGAAATATGATGCTCCTGAATCAAACTGGAAATAGAGAGGCGCGGTCTCGCTGCGGCGCACATAGCCTTGGGCCTCCGAGGCAACCACCTTGAATTCGCCGGCCCCCAGAATGCGACTGTGCCCCTTTCGGCGGGCAATGACACGATAGCGGTACTCGCCCAATTCCCCCCAGGCAAAGCGGATCTTGAATACCGCGTCTCCGTCAGGAGTCAGTATCTCATTCCCTTTGGCATCCTGTGAACGCCGGTAGGGTTGGTAGTAAAAGGCGGGCACCTGAACTGTCTTGCGCGATGGTGTGAGAAATTCTCCGGTTATGTCAATCTGCGCGGGATCGAATGGGTTCTCGAAAGTACCCGGCGATTTGATGGTAAGTTCGAATCTCTCATATTGCCTGAACTCAAGGGCATTGCGCCGCCCCAGCGATCTTCCTAAGCCCTTCGTGCAAGAAGTCAGTAAGAGTCCCAGCAGTATAATGAAAGCCGCGGTATTGACAATACACTTCATCCTGCACCTTCTCATTCAGGTGTACCGCCTCTCTCTTGCCTAGAATACTTCATTTTCTCTCTTCTCGCTGTGACAGCACTTCACCTTCGCGCCAAGACACCAATGACCAGGAGGGCCGGAGCGGGTCTGATATAATATGACATCAGGCAATAGCCACTTCGCTTGGGGGGAAAAGACGGGATGAACCAGGATACGGCTGAAGAGACCCTGCCTTCACGAAGCTGGAAATGGAGACATCCACTCCTGTTCTGCGGCATGGCCTGGCTGTTCAGCGCGCAGTCTGCTGGCATAGGAATCTTCGCCTATATCCACTTAGTCCGGCCCTTTGCGTCTGGTCGTATTCCCGGCGTTAGTCCGATGCCTCCCATTGTGATCGGCCTCGCCGTCGGGCTTCTCGATGTTCTATGGGCAAAACATCTGCTTCAG
The DNA here is from genome assembly GCA_011773575.1 of Armatimonadota bacterium. GTDB lineage: Bacteria > Armatimonadota > Hebobacteria > Hebobacterales > WVXJ01 > WVXJ01. Next base: position 8,684 of record WVXJ01000184.1, read on the forward strand.
AACAGGATCGAAGAAGAAGCGCAGATACTCGCCTTTCCCAAAAGGGAACGCAGTTTTAGACAGAAGATTTCCCAGGTACTCCCCTATCTCCAGTTTCCCACTATTACCTGCGCAGTCGGGTTGATACTCTATTTCATAATGACGAGCGTGATCCGACCTTATGTGTTTGTTGCGCCTATCGTGGCTGGCGCTCTATTCGCCCCGATGCCTCTTCAATACCCCGAACTTTTGCGCCGCTACCGGCGAGCGAAGGAAATTGCCACTCAGTCTCCCGAGGATGCGGACACATATCGGTCGCGCGCCGTGGAAGATATTCCCGCCTGGCCGACCGTATTCAGTGTTTTCACTATCATTGCATTCCTGGCATTGGGAATCTGGCTGCAGTGGGGCCTGCCGGCGGCGGCTCAGGCGGAGCCGGATCCGTACCTGACTACGACGGAGCCGGTCGGTGAAGCCGTTCAACTCACATACAATTCAGATGCGAGTTCGCCCGCGATTTCGCCGGATGGGAAACTCATCGCCTATGTGCGTGATGACATGCACAATAACTACTTGGAGACCATGTCCATAGATGGACGTAAGAAAAGACGAATCAGCACACAGGTTTCAGCGAAGTATTT
>WVXJ01000184.1:9408-9680 GCA_011773575.1 Armatimonadota bacterium
TTTCATCGCAGGAGCCTGGATTGCCGCGTCTCACAGAATAGTCGCCCTGGAGGACAAAGGCAAAACCGTCCGCCTGTTGGTGATGGATGAGGATGGTCGGAATGTGCAAGAAGTGTCTGACCTAAGTGTATCGAAATCAGCACCGTCTTTTCACCCCTGGCACGGAGGCCGAGAATTTGTGGTGGTGGGGGCCGAAGAATCTCCCGGCATCTGGTCAGTGGATACGACCTCCGGGGAGGTGACTCATTTATCGGATTTGCTTGCGGAATGGG
>WVXJ01000184.1:9772-20123 GCA_011773575.1 Armatimonadota bacterium
GGAATGGGTAATTCAACATCTTCAAGGAGGGATGTCATATCCCACACTGCTTTCCGAGCCGCCGATCCTCTTCTTCGTACTCAGGTCATCACACAGCCTATGGGGTCTGGCCCTACAGAACGGCAGTCTGCGCAAACTCACCAGCACACGCCTTTGGACGGGGCCCACTCTTGTCTGGACTGTACCCACTATTGACCCGAAGGGAGAATCACTTTTCTACGCGGCGATGAGCAAAGAGGAGGAATTGAGGTGGCACGACCTTCCGGGGCGCAGCATCTGGCGGCTGACACCAGACCGATCCTGGGAAGCTTGGTAGCCCTTATATAATATGACATCAGGCAATAGCCACTTCGCTTGGGGGAAAAGACGGGATGAACCAGGACACGGTTGAGGAGAACCGGCCTTCACGTTACTGGAAATGGGGACATCCGCTGCTGCTGTGCGGCATGGCCTGGCTGTTCAGCGCTCAATTCACGGTTGTGGGAATCCTCCTGTATATGATTATGCCTCAATCATTTCGACCCGGTCGCGTACCCGGTGTTGACCCGATTTTTCCGATTGCTGGAGGCCTCGCCATTGGACTTATTGCTGTTCTATGGGCGAAGCGGAGGCTGCAGAACAGGATTGAAGAAGAAGCGGAGATGCTTGTCTTCCCCAAGAGATACTCCGGTCTCCGCCTGAAGGCCTCCAACATACTCCCTCATCTTCTGCCTTGCGGCATCATTTTAGCAATTGAGGTAATATTCCATTTCAACATGCAAAGCGGCATTGAACACTTCGGGCCCCCTGCCCTTATCGGAATGGGCGCCACCTTCGCCCCAGTACCTCTGCAATACTCTGAAAGGCTGCGCATCTACAGGCGAGCAAAGGAGATTGCCACACAATCCAGTGAAGACGCGGCCACATACAGATCCCGCGTCGTGGAAGATACTCCCACCTGGCCGACCGTGTTCGGCGTCTTCTCTGTCATCGCATTCCTGGCATTGGGAATCTGGCTGCAGTGGGGCCTGCCGGCAGCGGCTCGAGCCGAGCCTGAGCCGTACACAACCACAGCCGAGGCCGGCGGCCGCGCTACTCGTCTTACCTATGGGGTAGGTGCATATTCGCCCGCGATTTCGCCTGATGGGAACCTTATCGCCTATGTACGCTCATATACGCCTCACAGTTACCTTGAGATTATGCAAGCGGATGGCAGCGGGAAGCGGCGTATCAACACACGGGTTTCACCCAGCATGTTTGCTCCTCTCGAATGGTCTCCGGATGGCTCCCACATACTCGCAATCGGAGAACCATATCAGCCAGTGCGCAACTGGTTGGAAATGCCAAACCCCACTCAATGGAGAGACCTTTGGCTGGTGGATATCGCGACCGGCAAGGCTCGCAGACTGACCCACACAGGAGTGGTAGAGCGAGCAGCGTGGATAGGCCGGTCTGGCAGAATAGCCGTACTAGAGAGTACACAAGGTGGAGCACGTCTGTGGCTTGGAGATCAGAATGCACAAAACGTAGAGGAGGTCGCTGATGTCGTCCTGCCGAGAGCGGCCTTCGCCTTTCACCTCTGGCACGGACAGCAGGACATTGTGTTTGTGGGCACCAAGGAGTTTCCGGGAATCTGGTCGGTAGATACGAATTCGGGGAAGGCGACTCAGTTATCGGACATTGCCGCCCGATGGGCGGTTCCGCTGGATTCTACAAGACTTGTCATTGGAGTGCGCGGGCAGGCTCATCCACCGCACGAGATAGTCACTTCTATTGCCATATTTGACTCTGTGACAAAAGACACGCACTGGGTGATTCGCGATATTCAGGGGCCCATGTCGCAGGCGTCTCTTCTCCGCGAGCCCCCCTTCGTATTCTTATTTTCGCGCGCTGAAGAGAATGCTGGTCTGTGGGCACTCGACCTGAGCGATGGAGAACTGCAAAGGCTCATGGGAGGCCGGCATATCTTGCAGGTCCTTGTTGATCCTCACAGCAAATCCCTTCTTCTCGCGCAGACTGTTATTGTGGAGGATAAAGGCTTTCTGAGCCCGGTTCCTCCCGAGATCAACGTCTGGCGTTTTAAGCCTGAGCGACCCTGGGAAACCTGGTAGTCCTGAGTCAGAGCCCCTTACAACATCTCCGCGGCGGCGGCGTCCACCAGCCACAGTAGATTCCCATCGGTCGGTTTTATCATCTGCGCGGGGAGACTGCCGGGGAAAGCCGACGCGGCCAAGACTTCTTTCAATCGCTTGGCCTTGCTTTCACCCGAAGCGATGAAGATTACATTTGCCGCCGCGTTGATGGCGGTGGGGGTAAGGGTGACTCGCCACGCGTTCAGTTTTTCGACATAGTATGCAACTACCCAGTGCATCCTTTCATAAAGCGCCGCCGTGTAGGGGAACAAAGAGGCGGTATGCCCATCCGCCCCCATACCCAAGAGAACCAGGTCGAAGCGCGCGGCGGGCCGCCTGCCGCCGCCCCCTTCACGCTCCAGACCATCGGCGAAAAAGCCTCGCAGTTCGCGTTCATATGCGGCGGCCGCCTTCTCCGGTTCGGTTTCGGTGTGGATAGGATGGATATTCGCCTCCGGGATGGGCACATGGTTGAGCAGCGCCCTGCGGGCCATGCGGTAGTTGCTGTCGGGATGATCCGGCGGCACACAGCGTTCATCGCCCCAGAAGATATGGACATACCGCCAGTCTATCTGGGGGGCAAAGGCGCCGCCCAACTGCTCATATATGGCGCGCGGGGTTCTTCCGCCCGACAGCGCAACGGAGAATCGCCCTTGCGCACTGATTGCAGAGACCGCGAGGCTGGTGAAATGCTCGCCGCCTGCAAGGGCCAATTCGTTTTCATCTGAGACAATCTCAATCTCTCCTACCATCGTCGCTGTGCTCCTGGTGGGCCATTCGCCAACAGCGACCGTCACGCGCCAAGAGTTCAGCCGCTTCTTCAGGGCCCCAAGTGGATGGCTCGTATATCACCAGAGGCGGTCCCGCGGGAGATTGCCAGCCCTGCACAATGGGATCAATCAGTCTCCACGCGGCTTCGATAACGTCTCTGCGAGGAAAGAGAGAGGTATCGCCATTCAATACATCCAGCAGCAGCCGTTCATAGGCATCGGGCAATGGCTGGCTGCCAAAGTAAGAACGGTAATGGAAATCCATTTCAACGGTGCGCGTGTCCTCGGGGGAATCCGGTACTTTTGCTTCAAAACCGATGAAGATCCCCTCATCGGGCTGGATGCGGAGGGCGAGAAGGTTCGGCTCGAAGGGAGGAACATTGAATAACAGATGCGGTGGACACTTGAAGCAGATTACGATTTCGCTCGCTTTTCGCGGCAGGGATTTCCCGGAACGCAGATAGAATGGCACCCCCTGCCAGCGCCAATTATCCACCCAGAGTTTGAGCGCGCCGTAAGTGGCGGTGGTGGAATCGGCAGCGGCCTGAGAAGTCTCTCGATATCCTCCATACTGGCCGCGCACGGTATCTGCCAGCGAGATGGGCGGGATTGAGGCAAGGACCTTGATCCGCTCATTGTGCACATCATCCGCCTTGAACGAGACCGGCGGCTCCATCGCCACCAGGCAAAGCAACTGAAGCAGATGATTTTGAAATATGTCTCGCAGCACGCCGGCCTTGTCATAATAAGCGCCGCGGTGCAATACACCTACATCCTCGGCCACCGTGATTTGCACATTGTCAATGTAATCCCGGTTCCAGAGCGGCTCGAAGATGGTATTTGCGAAACGGAAGAAGAGGATGTTTTGGGCCGTCTCTTTGCCCAGGTAATGGTCCATGCGGTAAATCCGGCTTTCATCGAAGACGGAATCGAGAACACTGTTGAGCATCTGCGCGGAAGTCAAATCATGCCCGAAAGGCTTTTCCACCACAATGCGGCGCCAGCCGTCTGCTTCGCGCGCCATTTGCGCCTTGCCAAGGTTCTCCACAATCCGAGCAAAGAGGTTCGGCATTGTTGCCAGGTGATAGGCGCGGTTGGCAGGACCCGTTTCCAACTCGATCAAGAACCGGTCGAGGCGCTCGCAGTCCCGGAGTGTTTGACTATCACCGGCGAGATAATACAAGGAGGGGGCAAAGCCTCTCCAATCCGTATCATCGAATACCCGGCCCGCGAATTGCTCGACTCCGTTTCGTAAGTGGTCTCGAAACTCCTCATGAGAGTAGGGAGAGCGGGAGAAGCCGACAATGCGGGTGTTTTCGGGCAGGCGCCCTTTGCGATACAAACTGAACAGCGCCGGAATCAATTTGCGCTGTGTGAGATCACCCGAAGCGCCGAGAATCACTATCGTGGTGGAGTTCGCTGTGGAATTGGTCCGCGCCACCGATTTTCTCTCCTCGCCTGCGTCTTACAAGTCGCGTTTCACTTCATGGCCGCCGAACTGCTGGCGGAGGGCGGCCAGGAGTCTGTCGGCAAAGGAGGATTCCTCACGAGATCGGAAACGGTTCTCCAGAGCCAGGGTAATGACGGGTATGGGCACTCCCAGTTCAATAGCCTCGATGGCCGTCCAGCGCCCCTCGCCGGAATCAGGCACGAACGGGGCGATGCCGGCCAGTGAAGGATTCTCCTCCAGCGCCTTCGCCGACAGGTCCAGCAGCCAGGAGCGAACCACACTCCCATAGCGCCAGATATCCGCCACTTGCTGCAAATCCAGGGCGAAATCTGCCTTATGTTTCAACAATGCAAAGCCTTCCGCATAGGCTTGCATGAGACCGTATTCGATACCATTATGCACCATTTTGACGAAGTGGCCTGCACCGCTGGGGCCCACATGGCCCCAGCCTTTATCAGGGGCAGGCGCCAAAGCCTCGAAAATGGAACGCAGACGCTCCACGGAGGCCTTCTCTCCGCCGATCATCAGACTGTAGCCCTCGCTCAGTCCCCATATCCCTCCACTTGTGCCAACATCTACGAAATGGAATCCCTTTTCTCGGAGCATTGAGGCGCGTCTCAGTGTGTCCTTGTAATAGGAATTGCCTCCATCCACAATTACATCTTCAGGCTCCAGATATGGCAGAAGGGACTCGAGCATTTTGTCCACCGGCTCACCGGCGGGGATCATGAGCCAGATGGCGCGAGGTGGAGTCAGTCTCTGAGCCAGTTCCTCCAGGGACATCACGCCTTCGATACCCTTCTCCATGGCGCGGCGAACAGTCTCCTCGCTGCGGGAATAGCCTATGATTCGGTGACGATTGCGCAAGAGCCGCTCCGCCATATTGGCGCCCATGCGTCCCAAACCGATCATGCCGAGTTCCATTTTGCAGCTCCTTCGCTGACTATCTTTCTTCGGATGTGCCTGCGAGCAGTGATCTCACCGCCTGCACCACGTGCTCAGGTGTAAAACCGAAATGGTTGAATAAAGTCTTGTAGGGGGCGCTCGCGCCGAAACCTTTCATGCCGACGACCGCTCCACGCGCGCCCACATAACGCTCCCAGCCCAGTTCTACACCGGCTTCGATAGCGACACGCCTTTCGACTGCTGAGGGCAATACGCTCTCACAGTACTTGAGCGGCTGCCGGTCGAAGAGTTCCCAACTGGGTAAGGAGACGACCCTGATCTTTACTTTTTCCGCAGCCAATGCTTCAGCCGCCTCGAGGGCAAGATGCACCTCAGAGCCGGTGGCTATGAGAATGATGTCAGGCATACCCGTTGCAGACTGCCAGAGGACATATCCTCCACGCTGCAGCCCTTCGGCAGAGGCGTAAATATTTCGATCCAATACGGGGAGATTCTGACGGGTAAAGAGAAGCGCGGTGGGGCCTTCCTTATTCAACAGCGCAGCCCGCCACGCCTCAATGGTCTCCGCGGCATCCGCGGGCCGAATGACAGTGAGGTTGGGCACGGTCCGCAGGCCCATGATTTGTTCGATGGGCTGATGGGTGGGGCCGTCCTCGCCCAGGCCGATACTGTCATGGGTGAAGACATAGATGACACGGACTCTCATTATCGACGCCAAGCGCATGGGCGGCCGCATGTAGTCCGAGAAGATAAGAAAGGTGCCTGTATAGGGAATGACCCCGCCGTGCCGGGCCATTCCGCCGGCGATGGAGCCCATGGCATGTTCACGCACACCGAAATGGAGGTTGCGGCCGGAGGGGTTCTCCGCGCTGAAATCATCTTCACCGGACAATTCAGTCTTCGTGCTGGGGGCGAGGTCCGCGGAGCCGCCAAGCAAGGCGGGAATCCGCTGCGCCAGCAGATTGAGCACTTTGCCGGAGGCGCTGCGTGTCGCAATCGGCTTTGTGTCCTGAGGAAACAGGTCTGCCAGGCCTTTGTCCCAATCGGCCGGGAGATTCCCGTCTATTTGTGTCTGGAGTTGAGCGGCCAAATCCGGATGCGCCGCGGCATAGGCCTCCATCCGCTTCAGCCATTCTTGCTCGGCAGCCTGGCCGCGCTCCACCGCCTTGCGCATGTGTGCCAGAACCTCCTCCGGCACATGGAAAGCCGGATCCAGCGGCCAGCCCAGGTTTTCTTTGGCAATGCGGGCCGCCTCCTCGCCCAGAGGTTCACCATGCACCTGGGCGGTGCCTTGCTTAGGGCTGCCATAACCGATGATGGTTTGACAGATAATCAGTGAGGGCCGGTGTGACTCTGCTTTTGCTTGCAGCAGCGCACTCTCGATTGCGATAAGGTCATTGCCGTCAATGGGCCCGATTACCTGCCAGCCATAAGCCTCGAAGCGTTCGCCCACATTCTCTCTGAAGGCGAGGTCGGTGTCGCCTTCGATGGAGATTTCGTTGTCATCATAAAAGTAGATTAGTTTGCCCAACCCCAATGTGCCGGCGAGGCTGGCGGCTTCGCTCGATACCCCCTCTTGCAAATCGCCGTCAGAGACGAGGGCATAGGTATGGTGATTGATGATCTCGTGGCCGGGCCGGTTGTATCGAGAGGCCAGCCAGCGCTCGGCGATGGCCATCCCCACCCCATTGGCAAAGCCCTGTCCCAGAGGGCCGGTGGTGACTTCAACGCCGGGGGCAAGCCCATACTCCGGATGACCCGGTGTCTTGCTTTCCCACTGGCGGAAGTTCTTTATCTCCTCAAGTGAGACATCATAACCGGTGAGATAGAGGAGCGCGTAGAGCAGCATGGAAGCGTGGCCCGCTGACAGAACAAATCGGTCGCGGTCGAACCAATTTGGGTTGAGTGGATTGAACTTGAGGAAATTATCCCAGAGGGTATAGGCGAAAGGCGCCATCCCCATGGGAGCGCCAGGGTGGCCGGATTTTGCCTTTTCCACCGCGTCAACGGCGAGAAAGCGGATGGTGTTTATGCAGTGGAGATCCAGTTGCGTGTCCTGTGAGCCCATTGTCAACCCTCTCCGGAGGAGACTTCTGCTCTTCCTTATTGTCTCCTGTTCAGTTTCCGGCCGCAAGCGCTTCGGCGCTTTTCACTTGCCCTTCCACAGCAGGTAAGCCCCCATGTATTGACGAAAACTATCAAATCGCCGCCAGATAAGAAGGAGCAAGGCAAATGCCAAAGAGATTGGCCATCACGGGGCCGCGCAAGGCGGAAGTGCTCGAATATGAGGACCAGACCCTACAGCCTTATCAAGTCAAGGTACGCACAGAACTAGCCTCCGGCAAACACGGGACCATGATGGCTCCATATCGCCGCACCGGGCCTACTAATACCACTCTTGACGAGAAGATGCGCATCTTCCTGCCGGTTCAGGATGAGCGCTCCTGGGGCTGGGGGCCGCGGGAAGGCGAGCCTTTCAATACAGGGACCTCCGGAGTCGGCGTGGTTGAGGAGACAGGCGCCGAGGTGACCCGCTGGAAGGCTGGAGACCGTGTTTTCGGGCCCATGGATATTCGGGAGACCAATATCTGCTGGGAGGCGGATATCTTCGAATTGGGCGAGATTCCTCCGGAGGACGCCCTCTGCATTGAGCCCGCCTATGTTTCTTTCCACTGCGTCAGAGAGGGGGGTGTGCGGGTTGGTGATGATGTGGCGGTTGTGGGCCTGGGCGCGCTGGGGATGATTGCGGTCAAACTAGCGGTGATTGCGGGCGCGGCAAGAGTATTTGCCATTGACCCCATTGCCAAGCGCCGGGAGTGGTGCCAGGCAAATGGCGCAACCGCAGTACTTGACCCCCTGGAAGTTGACGCGGGACTGGAAGTGCATAAACAGACCGATGGAAAGGGAGTTGACGTCGCCATCGAGACCGCAGGAGTATATCCCGCGCTGCATACGGCGATTCGCTGCGCTCGCATGTGCGGGACGGTGGTTTCCGCGGGTTTCTATCAGGAGGAAGCGAAAGGGCTGATGCTGGGCGCGGAGTGGCACCACAACCGCCTCACTATGATTGTCCCTCATGGCTGTGGAGGCGGCCACCTGCCGCGGGATTATCCGGTATGGGATCAGCGGCGGGCGAATGAAGCCATTGTTCACCTAATGCGCACAGGCAGGCTGAGTCTCCCCGGCCTGGTCCACCCAATCGTATCTCTTGACGAAGGTCCCGCCACATTGCAGCAAATTGACAAGCAGCCGGAGAAATCCATCAAGTTTGCGGTGAGATTTTAGGCGCGTGAAATTTTTTGCTGAAACGCTTGACAGTGTGGCGAGAGACCGCTATAGTATGTGCTCACATTGTGCTCACAACTGAGGAGGACTTCGGGCAAATGTTTACATTCACCAAGAAAATTATGCGAGGCATCGGGGCGTCCGTTGATACGCTTCGGCATCTCGCTGATATGCCTGGAGGTCCGCCATAGGAGTCTAGATCCATAAAAGGGACACCAAAAGACTTCAAAGACCACAGGCAAATCGAGAGAGCCTGTGGTTTTTCTTTTTTTTCCCAGGCCGCTTGATAGAAGCCCGCAGTTCGTTGGAGGACAAGGCAATGCCAGAGATACNNCCGGATTATGTTCGCTGGCTGAATGATCCGGAGGTAACGCAGTTTACCCAATTGGAGGCGGGCAGCTTCACTCTGGAGGGTGAGCGGGAATGGCTGGCGCGGGTTTCCGCCCCGGATTCTGGGACGCGCAATTGGGCCATCGAAATCAAGAATCGTCACATCGGCAACTGCGGTCTGCATCTGAAAGCCTCTCAGCCGACTGCCGGCTTAGGCATCATCATCGGTGACAAGACCGCCTGGGGTAAGGGTTATGGCACGGCCGCGGTGAGGGAAGTGCTGCGAAAGGGCTTTGAAGAGATGGACCTGCGCCGCATCTTTCTGGAGACCTTCTCAGCAAACACCCGCGCCATTCGCTGCTATGAGAGGTGCGGCTTCCGCCATGAAGGCCTGCTGCGCCAGGCATACCTGAAGAGAGGCCGCTGGCACGACATCGTCCGCATGGCCATCCTGCGGGAGGAATGGGAGGTGCAGAAGCGAGGGCTAACTCCTGAACAAATCCTGGTGCGGCCTGAGCGCATCAAAGAATGGCAAGACTGCATGAACGCTTTATCTCCTCAGCCAAGCGAAACCATCCTTGACGCAGGCTGTGGTGATGGAAAGCGCACACTTCTCATCGCCTCTTGCGTGGTTCCTGAGGGCCGGGCGATGGGATTTGATATATCGGAGGAAGCGGTTGCAAAAGCGCTCCGAAATATCACTGAGAAAGGAATGGAGACCGTTGCTTCCGCCCAGTGTGGCGACATTCGGTGCCTGCCATTGTCGGATAACAGTGCAGATGCGTGGTTTTGTCGCCAGACATTGGAGTATCTCGATAATCCATCGGCCACTCTTGCCGAGGCGGCGCGAGTAGTGCGGCCAGGCGGCCGCGTGGTGGCTGTAGAGGCCGACTGGGACACTCTCATCTACAACGCAACTGACAAGGAGGCCGAGCGCAGGTTCGTCAGGATCCATACTGATTGGGGTGGCGGTGGAAGCCAGGACGGCCACATGGGCCGCAAACTGCTTTCCCTATTTCGGGACGCCGGGTTGGCCGACATCCGACTGCAAGTACATCCTGTCTGGAGTGATGACTACTCACCGGAGACGGAATATCTCTGCCATCCGCTTGGGTCCGGAGTGGTGCGCCGAGGCTGCATCAGCCAGGAAGAACTGGACGCTTGGTATGCAGATATGTCGGCCCAAGCGGAAAAGGGGCAGTATTTCCACTGCTTCAACTACTTCATATGTGGCGGTCGAATCAGATAGCAAGCAGGCAAGAGCACGCAGAGCTCAAGGAAGTTGTCCTGCCAAACGAAAGGAGAGCTAGTGCCGCGCCAACTTGATAAGCCTATGAATTCTGAGACGGTCGCAGCAAGGTCAGCCCCGTCGGGGAAGTGACAGAGGTGTTGGGGGCGGGCTTTGTAAAGCCCGTCGAACAAACAGCAATGGCGGGGTTCACGAACCCCGCCCCCAGGAAATTCCGAGATTTATTGCCAAAACGAGAGCCTTGGTTATC
>WVXJ01000184.1:20139-23241 GCA_011773575.1 Armatimonadota bacterium
GCGAAGGCGCTGGAGAAAGGAGGGGAAAAGCAGTGAAGACGAAGACTATTGCAGCATCGAAGAACGGGATTTTTCAGCAGTTCACTGCACGCCTGGTGCAGTTTACGGGCGGCGCCGATTATCTGTACAGAATGAAAGGGGAACCAGGATGAAATCGAATTACGCTAGATGTGAAGACCCGTGGATCGCTGAGATCTACGATTATCAGACTGCCCGGATATGGGCGGATAGGGACGTCGACTTCTACACCAGCCTGGCGAAGGAGAGCGATGGGCCTGTGCTGGAACTCGGCTGTGGAACCGGCCGAGTGTTGTTTGCTATGGCGCGAGCGGAGAAGGATGTAACAGGGCTGGACGTCTCCACCCACATGCTGACCGTGGCCAGGCGCAAACTGGACAAGGAATGTCCTCACGTGCAGAGACGCACCACGCTCGCGCAAGGGGATATGGCCTCTTTCTCGCTTGAGCGTGAGTTCGGCCTGATAGTTGCGCCTTATCGGGCTTTTCAGGCTTTGCTGGAGAGCGACGACCAGAAGGGTTGCCTGGAGTGCTGCGCGCGCCATCTGCTGCCGGAGGGCCGGTTGGCCATCAATGTCTTTAACCCGAAGCGGGAGCGTCTGGACGTGGCTGGAGGTGTTGATGATCCGCGGATAGACTTCTCAGGTCCGTACGGCTTGAGCATCGCCTGGAGCGGACATACCGATTACGACTCTTCGAATCAGAGGCTATGTACGCAAATGCGCTATGAGACCACCTCTCGCACGGGTCAGATGACGACCCGGGAATATCCGCTGGAGTTGTGCTACTTCTTCCGGAGCGACGTGGAATCACTGCTGGAGGCGTGCGGGTTCGGGGTGGAAGCCGTGTATGGTGACTTCGACCGCAGCCCGCTGGGACCGGACAGCCCGGAGATGATCTTCGTGGCGAAAAAGAAGTAATGGTTTCGCTGGGCGGGAGGGTACCCTCCTGCCCAGCGGCCAGGCAAAGGATTGGGGGATGAATGAGGACATATGCGATCAAGGATCGAGCGGACTTGAGCGCTTCTCAAGTGAGATCACCGCTCTGGTCTATGATTTGCAGTTCAGGCCGGATGAGCCGGATGTGGCCTTCTGGGTGAACTGGTGCCGAGAGGTTGGCGGGCCGGTGTTGGAACTCGGGTGTGGCAACGGACGGGTTTCGATCCCACTTGCGCGAGCAGGCCTCGAGGTCATCGGAATTGACAGGTCAGGGCCGATGCTGGCGGTGGCGCGCAGCCGGCTCGCCGGCGAACCGGCTGAGGTACAGCAGTGTCTGCAGTTCATTCGCGGGGATATGCGCGATTTCGAGCCAGGCAGAGAGGTCGCCTGTGTGATCATACCCGCGCATACATTTGCGGTGCTGGTCACTCACGAGGATCAACAGCGAGCACTGGGCCGTATCCGCGCTGCCTTGAAGCCAGGAGGCCGACTGGCCTTTGATATCCGATTGTTCCCCAATGACTGGCTGGAGGGAACACACCGGTTGCCGCCTGTTCGGCGTGTATCCGCTGACGGCGAGGTGGACTTCACGGAGGAAAGGTGTCTTCAGTTCGACCCGTCCAGCCACATCATCACAGGCACAAGTACTTACACCTTTCATCGGCCCGAAGGTTTGTGCCGCGCTGCTGAATCTGTGAAAGGCCGCGTACTCTCTCGGCAAGAAGTGGAGGATGTCTTGCAGAGCGCCGGCTTCGTCGTTGAGACTGTTTGGGGCGACTATGACCGCAGCCCCTTTGGCGGTGATTCACTCAAGATGATATTCGCAGCGAGGAGAGTGTGAGCATGGCCTGGTATGAGGAGTTCTTTGATGAAGATTACATGAGGTTCTATTTGCGCGGCGGGGCAGTCCACGCGGAAAAAGCGCCCGCGGAGTGTGATTTTATTGTAAAGGCGCTGGAATTATCCGAGGGAGCGAAAGTTCTTGACCTCTGCTGTGGACAGGGGCGCCATGCCGTCGAATTGGCGAAGCGCGGCTTCGAGATAACCGGCGCGGATCTGTCCGAGTATCTGCTCGGCCTGGTGCGAAAAGCGGCTGAAGAAGCAGGCGTGTCGGTCTGTTTTAAGCATTGCGATATGCGGGAGCTGCCGTGGGAGACCGAGTTCGATGCGGTCATCAACATGTTCACGTCATTCGGCTACTTCGAATCCGATGAAGAAAACGAGAAGGTGCTGCGCGCTGTCCACAAGGTACTCAGGCCCGGCGGGCGGCTCCTCTTAGACTTGCCGAACCGCGATGTCTTTGTCAATATGATACCTGATGGACGCCGCACCTGGTCCGAGCATGAGGGCTGCCTTGTGCTGGACGAACACACCTGGAATCATGATGAGGGGCGGCTCTATCTGAACCGAACGATCATAGACCCGGATGGGAGCCGCCGCCAGAAGTATCACGATCTCCGGGTTTACAGCCACTCGGAAATTGCGGATATGCTGAGTCGCGTCGGCTTCGAGGCGGAGCGCACATTCGCCGATCTAGATATGTCTGACTTCACCTCAGAGTCCAAGCGCATGCTGGTTGTGGCAAGAAAGCCAGGCACTCCCTAGCGACATTCTCGGCTGGCTGATGGCCGGCAACGTAAAGCTCTCGGCAGCCCCTTTGATGGGCCAAAAAAGAGGAACTGGGCCGCCAACAGCGAAATCTCAGAAAGTCAAATTCGCTGCAATAGCGCACAGGAGGAGATAGAAGAGATGAAGGTCCCGCAAGTAGATCCAGATCTTTGCACAGGCTGTGGCGCATGTGCTGATGTCTGCCCGGAAGTGTTCGAGATGAGCGATGATGATATCGCCGTTGTGAAGAATCCGAAGGGAGCGGGTGAAGACAAGATTCAGGACGCCATAGACGGCTGTCCGGTAGAGGCTATTTCCTGGTCGGAATAACAGGGCTTGCGGACGGGGGCTGGGCAGCCTGGTGCTCTTTTCTTGATGTTGTCTTTCTCGAAAGAAGCGCTGTAGGGCGGGCATTACTATGCCCGCCGGAAATGGAGGGAACGTTCGGCTGGCGTGGTAACGCCAGCCCTACAGCAATGCACTCCGAATTATGAGAGAAGGCACTAGGCAGTCCGCTGGCGAGGGCGCTGGAGTCCCGA
>WVXJ01000184.1:23279-23792 GCA_011773575.1 Armatimonadota bacterium
GAGGGCAGCGGCTTGGAGGAAGCCGAAAAGATTTCTAACAAGCGCTCGCTGGCATCTTTCGCCAGCACCCTCACCAGACCGATGGTAGTTCTATCATCGAAGAGCAGCATCAACAGAGCGTCCTCCCCCACCAGGTTGAGATGGACATGTTCTTTTTCCCCCTGATGGAAAAGGATGCTGAAGCCGGGTTCCCCTATCAGACGGGCGATCTCTTTGGTGGCGGCAAATCCTCCTGCGGCGAGGGCCGCCAGTGAAGTTGTATCTAGGGAGCCGGTTTCTCCGTGCTGCCAGATTAGTGAACCATCCTGATTGATAATAAGTGCGCACTTTATCTGACTTTCTATCACCAAGGCACGCAGCACCTCATCCGCCTGCTTCAGTTCTTCCTCATAGATGAGGAGAGTTTCATCGTTTGTCATCTTTCAAGTCTCCGGAAGCATTGCTCTGAGCCTCCTCTTGCTGTAAAGAGGAGATGAGCCCTGCACATATTTCATTGAGTTGTTCCGCGGCCGA
>WVXJ01000184.1:23872-27136 GCA_011773575.1 Armatimonadota bacterium
ATGGCGGAGATGAAGAGCCTCGCTTCTTTCGTCTCCATCATTCCGAGGGCCATGTTGCTCATGTCCATTTCCCCTGCCCAATCGGCGATCATCTTGCCCATACAGGCTCCCAGGCCCGCAGCGGTCTCTGCATCCAGGCCGGGGGGCAAGTCTGAAGCGATCGGCAGCCCGTCAGGGGTTACCACGAGGGAACCCTTCATTCCATTTATGGAGTTTATGCGCTGTAGCACTTCACGCATGGTTTGCCTCCGCCGACAGGCTTGGTTGCTGAAGGTCCGCCGCTCTCACTTTGCGCCGGCGGTCAAGACCCTCTATCGCCTTGGAGATTTCTATTTCGGCGGCTCCCAGTTTCGCCTCCGGCTTCAGGGAGACGGCCATGACATAATCCTGATAGCGGAAAATGCGTATAGTGCGCGGCTCTTCTTCAATCAATCCACCTTCTAGATATCCCAAGCCCAGTTTGAGCAGATAGCGGTTGGCGGCCTCACACATACCGGCCAATCCGGCTGCAGCCTCGTCCCTCAATCCCTTAAGGTCAGATTCACTCGCCACCAAGAGGCCCTCTTCGTTAACCAGGCACACCCCGCTTATGCTTTCACACTCGGCGAGGAGTTTGGTGAGCTCCGCTTCTCGGCCCTTGACCAGCCCTGGAGGCGCGGGCAGGGCGTCTTCTTCTATCGGCGCGGGAGCCTCTTCCTCGGGGCCGATGAGTTCCTCGACTTGACCGGTGCTCAGAAGGGAGCGCGCCCGTCCGGCAAGCACTTGCGCCTCTTCATGTTGAGGCTGCCAGAAGAGGAGGTGTTCAAGGTGTTCCAGTGCCTGGCGGGCGTCTTTCTGTTCCAGCAGAAGCCGACTCAACCCGAGCCTTGCCCTGGCATTGTGAGGGTCCAGACTGATGCCGAGAAGGAACTCTTCCTTGGCTCTTGCCTTGAGGCCTACCTGATGGAGAATCTCACCTAAGATGGCACGACCCGTGGAGTAGTGCGGGTTGGCGGCCAAACCACGGGAACACACCCATGTGGCCTCATCCAGCCTGTCTTCTTCGCGCAAACGCTCGGCCAACCTGGCGAAGGCGGCCGAACCAGGATTGCGCCGGATCTCTCTTTGCCAGGCGCTAACTTCTCGGCTCATTAGACAGATCTGTCCAGGACAGCGGCATTCGGCCTCCCACCATAGGGAGGTCCTGCCGTCTAATATCTTCCATATACACACCCTGGGCTGAGACCTTATGCTGGAATAACCTTCCGCGCCTCTCAAAATATCTCCGGAAAATGGAATGAAGGAAGGACAGAGCGCTGCGAATGTTAAGAGTCAAAGCGATGGAGAGGAAAAGCGTGAGAAATCTTAGAGACATGCCTGTCTATCCTATGCGTACGGTGGTGAAACTTACTGGGGTCGGCCCCCATAAATTGCGCTTTTGGGAGAGCCGCTACAGGCTCATCTCCCCTTCCCGCACCCGAACCGGTCATCGTCTCTATTCCAAGCGTGATCTGGAGCAGATCAAGGCCATAGCAGAGTTAGTGGAGAAACAGGGTTTTTCACTTGTGGCGGTAAAAGAGATGTTGTCCGCGGAGAAGGTTGCCAGTCCGAGAAGCCGCCGCAACAATGGAAATGAACGAAAAGACAAGTAAGTGCAGTATAGTCAAACCAAGACACCGAGTTTCACCCGTAGATCCAATGGTCGGATAATAGAAGAAGATATATCTTATCAGCGCCCGCTGACTTGGTCTCACGGGCTTTTTCCATTATCCTAGGGTATAGTCGTACTTACGCAATGATAGAGGGACAGAGCATGATGTGGCTTGTCGCAGCCACAGGGCCGGCCAGGGCAACGACGACGGTTTTCGTCATTATCGCGCTGCTTGTCACAGGGCTTGCCGCGATCCTGCTGTTGAGGTTGTGGGCTTTAGTCCGACAGGAGCGCCGCCGCTGCCGGCAGGAGAGTCTGACCTCTCTGGCCGCGCTGTTGCGCGCGCCGGAGAAGAGCACGCGCCTACATGCCCTTACCCTGCTCGCCTCCTTCCCTCTAATGGAGTTGAGCGCGGTTGAGGGGCCTTTGTGGGATATGATGAAAGACCCTGAACCCGAAGTCCGCCAAGCGGCGAACCGCCTCATGCTCATGCTCCATCCCCCCGATCAGTTACTCCATCAGTTATCCGGGCGGCAGATGCCTGAGAAGTTGGGGGCGATAGAAGGATTGGCGGCAATAGGAGGGCAGAAGGCTCTTGCGGCACTGTTGGAGGCGGCCGCACGTGCGTCGGAAGAACCTATTCGACGCGCGGCGAAGGCGGCTCTTGCCCGCGGCGAAAGCCCGGGGGTATCTCCCTTCCTGATAACTGCTCTCGACAGCACGGACCCTATCCTCCGGGCAACCGCGAAGGATGTCTTTCGAGACTGCGGCCTGCGCGCCCTACCCCCTCTTCTTGCGACCCTGAGAGATCCCAGGAAACCGTTTCGCGCAACCGCCGCGGAACTGATTGGCGACCTTGGGCTCCAGGAGGGTGCGGAGGCACTTGTCTCTCTGCTCTCGGACCCTGTGGATGAGGTGCGCGCCCAGGCGGCACGGGCACTGGGAAACCTGGGTCAATCCGGGCCGGGCATCATGGCAGCCCTGGCAGAGGCGCTTTCCGATTCCTCTACACTTGTGCAGGAAGAAGCGGCCAATGCTCTTTCCTCCATCGACGATTCGAAAGCGCTGGTCCCACTCTTGGAGTTCCTTCGGCAGCGGGCTTCTCGCGCTGCTAATTGGCACACTCCGCCTGTGCTGCCCGCCCAGTTTATCAGCCGCCATTTGCCGGCCAATTCGGCCTCCCTTTCCGCTTGCAAGCACCTATTTGAATCAGCCGACGATGCCTTCCTTTCGACATTGGCGAGAATCATGGAAGAGTCGCCGGAGAACGTGAAGAAGGATTGGATCGAACGGCTGCCCTCACTGGCGGATGATATGCGAGAAACGCTTCACTCCCTGCTGGTAAGCCTGGGCAAGCACGGCTTGCGCGAGCCTTTCCGAAAACAGATTCATGACCACTCCCCCGCAAATGCAGCCGCGCGCGCAGCAGTGGCGCGGCTGCTGGGGGAGATTGAGGCGGACGATCTTGGAGAAGAGATATTCGCTCTTCTGTCTGACCCGGATTATGAGGTGCGGCGCGCGGCGGCTTGGGCGGGAGGCCGCATCCCTCATTTCGCCACGATTGATGGTCTCTGTCAGGCCCTGAGCGACCCTGACACGGAGGTGAGAACAGGAGCGGCTCGTTCCCTGACCCA
>WVXJ01000184.1:27175-27541 GCA_011773575.1 Armatimonadota bacterium
GCGATAAATGATCCGGTAAACGGAGTGAGACAAGAAGTTGCGAGAGCCCTCGGCTTTGCCCGAATAGCGGCGGCCGTTCCCTCCCTGGTGGCCTGGGCGCTGGGGGATGAGAACCCTGGAGTAAGGGAAGCCGCCGCCGAGGCACTGATTCATATGCCCCCCTCTGATGCAATATCCCTGCTGGCGGAGGCGCTTTCTTATGAGGACGAGAATGTGCGAGGGCGGGCGGCTGAGATACTCGGCGCCATCGGAGACCCCGTCGCGGTGTCTCATCTCATCCGCTCTCTGCAGGATGAATCTCCTCAAGTGAGAGAAGCCGCGGGTCGCTCATTGTGGGAGATCGGCTTCGCAGGACACGGCAATACT
>WVXJ01000184.1:27583-34093 GCA_011773575.1 Armatimonadota bacterium
CGCGATCCGAACGAATTCGTTCGTGCAGCCGTGGTGAATGCGTTCGCTAACCTGGGGCCGCTTGCTCGCCGTCATCTTTCCGCGCTGATAGAGAGACTGGAAGACCCAGACGCTTTTGTGCGCGCACGGACAGTGAGAGCCATCTTCGCCGTCGGGGAATCGGAGCCTCAGGTGACAGAGGCTTTGGCGCACGCGGTGGAAGATGAAGACCCGATGGTGGTTGCCGAAGCCCTTCAAGCTATGCTCGAACTCGCCGCACGAGGGGTGCTGGAGCCTCTCGCGGGAGTTGTCTCCGAACCAAACTTGCGCAAGACAGCATGTGATCTGCTTGCTAAGTCGGAGGCCTCCACTCTGCGACTTATCCTTACCGCAGCAAAAGAGACGAGCGGTGAAATACAGGTCAACCTCCTTGGCTTGCTCACAGAGACGATGAAGTCTTTTGGCAGTGTGGAGGAATACAAGAAGGATTTGGCTTCTGCCGAGGCGAGTGTGAGGCTCGCCGCCTTGGAGGCTCTTTCTCTATTCGGCATAGAAGAGGCAACAGAGGCTGTGATTGAGGTTTTGAAGAACGACCCGGTCGCACAAGTCCGCCAGCGTGCGGCGATGTTGCTTGGGCAATTGCCGAAGGAAAATGTACAACGCGTCTTGATCCACGCAGCAGAGCAAGATCTCGATCCCGATGTGCGGGAAACCGCGCGCTCTCAGATAAGGATTTCCTCCTGATTCTCTGATCTCGCAGGTCTTGCTGAAATAGCAACCACAAGTATCAATGGCAGCGTCAATTATCTTCCTCGCCTGATACGGTCTCCCATCTTCTAATCTACGCCGCTCTTCTCCACACACTGACCTAAAGGACGAAATTAGGTTTCAGGCTCCGCCCAAGTTCACGAGTTATCCGAAATTGCTGTTTGAAAATCTCCCTTGAAGCAAGCCCGCGCTGCAGGCTGGCTGTTCACCTTGACACCGGCAGGGAGGTGACTCTATGATGGTGGAAAAGAGACTCCCCGGGGAGCGAGGAAACAAGAGATGCCTAAGAGCAGCCCCCAAGAAGATAATGTAATCGGGCGGCATGTGCGGCGACAATTGAACCGCCGCTATGTGGACTGCAGCAAGGTCCAGGTTCGCGTCTCCTATGGGGTAGTCTATCTCACCGGAGAGATGCGAAAGCCGCGCGGCTTTCAAGGCACACTGAAGGATGAACTGGAGATAATCCGTAACATCTTGCTCCACATCCAGGGTATCAAGGAGATTGCAGACCACGACTTGCGGCTGGTGGAGTGAGTAGTGCCAGGAGAGGTGCTGCATAGATTACTGAGGGAGAGAGGGCTTTGCCTCTGAGCGGGAGCGCTGGCTCGCAAGGCATTCAGGGATCACTGATCGTCCTTTCCGGACCTTCGGGTGCAGGCAAGGGCTC
Organism: Armatimonadota bacterium; assembly: GCA_011773575.1. Classification (GTDB taxonomy): domain Bacteria; phylum Armatimonadota; class Hebobacteria; order Hebobacterales; family WVXJ01; genus WVXJ01. Next base: position 28,998 of record WVXJ01000184.1, read on the forward strand.
TATTTTGAAGGGGGCGATGGAACGGCTCCCCAATCTGTGCTGTTCTGTCTCGGTGACCACTCGTCCTCCTCGTCCGGACGAAAGAGATGGGGAAGACTACTTCTTTCGTTCCCCAGCTCAGTTCGAGCAGATGAAAGAGAACGGAGAGTTCTTGGAATGCGCCCGCTATTTGGATTACTGGTATGGCACACTCACTTCCTGGGTACTGGAGAGACTGCAGCAGGGAAAGGATGTGGCTCTGGAGATTGATGTCCAGGGAGGCAGGCAGGTGCGCGCCCGGTTTCCGCGGGCCGTGCTCATTTTCGTGATGCCGCCCAGTGAACAAGCTCTGCGCGACCGGTTGATGGGCCGGAATACCGAGACCGAGGAATCGCTCGATAGACGGTTGAATGCTTATCGTGAGGAACGCAAGTATCTTAGCGAGTATGACCACACCATCGTCAATGATCGCTTGGAAGAGGCTGTGGAGGAGTTCTGTCGCATAGTGCGTGAGGAGAAGACGAAAGCCGCCCGGGGAGCTGCCCATGGGTAGTCCACTCGCCGACAAGAAGATAGTGCTGGGAGTAACGGGGAGCATTGCCGCTTACAAGGCTGCGGACTTGGTTCGCCGCCTCCAGGAGCGGGGCGCGGAAGTGCAAGTGGTGATGACAGAGGCCGCCAAGCAGTTCATCACCACAGATACACTTCGCACACTTTCCGGCATGCCCGTGGTGAGTGATATGTTCGCCGAACCGGCACAATGGCGGGTGGGACATGTTTCCCAGGCGAGTTGGGCGCAGTTGGTGCTCATTGCTCCCGCCACCGCGAATACGATGGCCAGCCTGGCGCACGGCCTGGCAAATGATGTGCTGTCATGCTTGGTGCTTTCCACCCGTGCGCCGGTCGCGATCGCCCCCGCCATGGATGAGGGCATGTGGTTCCATCCCGCCACTCAAGCCAACACCGCCCGCCTGGTGGAACTGGGCTACACCATAATCGAGCCGGAGAGCGGCCCTCTTGCTTCCGGCAAATCAGGCAAAGGCAGGCTCGCTTCAATCGAGAAGATAGTTGCGGAGGCGGAGCGCCTGGTTTCCCCGCAGGATCTGGCCGGTTTGCATGCGGTGGTGACGGCGGGCCCGACGCGGGAAATGATGGATGCGGTGCGCTTCATCTCCAACCGCTCCAGCGGCAAGATGGGGTTTTGTATTGCCGAGAGCGCGCGGCGAAGAGGCGCGCGGGTGACTCTCATCAGTGGTCCCACGGCCCTGTCTGCGCCACTGGGAATGGAAGTGCACAGAGCAGAATCTGCCGCTCAGATGTATAAGATTGTGATGGAGAAGGCAAAAGGCGCGGACCTCTTCATAGGCGCCGCCGCGGTGGGAGACCTTGCCCCTGAGAAAGCCTCCCCTGAGAAGATGAAGCGGAGCGGCCCGCATTCGCTCAGATTGGTCCCGACCCAGGATATAATCGCCAAGGTTGCGTCTTTGGGTAAAGGTCGTCCGAAGTTCGTAGTGGGGTTCGCCGCGGAGAGCGCGAATCTAATGAAAAATGCGCGGGAGAAACTCACTCGTAAGAGGCTGGACATGATAGTCGCGAACGATATTACTCAAGCGGAGGGAGGCTTTGGCTCAGACTTCAACCAGGCAAGTCTGATTCTCGCGGATGGAACTCAGCGCGCCTTGCCTCGGATGTCGAAGTTGGAATTAGCGGAAGAAATTCTCAATGAAGTTAAGGCACAACTAGTAAAGGCCTGAAGAAAGGAACAGAGATGCCTGCGGCTCGCTACTTGTTTACTTCTGAATCAGTTACTGAAGGACATCCGGATAAGATGGCCGACCAGATTTCGGATGGGATTTTGGATGCAATGCTGTCCGTGGATCCGCTCAGTCGGGTGGCGGTAGAGACTCTCGTAACCACGGGTTTGGTCATCGTGGCGGGAGAAGTGACCTGTGAAGGTTATGTGGAGATTCCCCAGGTGGCTAGGAGTATAATTGAAGGTATCGGCTATACGCGGGCGAAATACGGCTTCGATTTCGAGACCGCGGGGGTGCTCACGGCCATCCAGGAGCAGTCTCCCGATATCGCCCAGGGAGTGAAGGTCGGTGGCGCCGGCGACCAGGGCATGATGTTCGGATATGCCTGTGACGAGACTCCTGAACTGATGCCCATGCCCATTGTGCTGGCCCACAAACTCGCCCGGCAGTTGGCCGCCGTTCGCAAGAATGGTGAAATGCCATATCTCAATCCGGATGGCAAGAGCCAGGTCACCGTCGAGTATGCCAGCGAGCGGCCCGTGAGAGTGGATAAAGTGATCATAGCCGCTCATCACCGGCCGGATGTGGACATGGCAACTTTGTCGGAAGATGTGAAAGAGAAAGTTATCAAACCCATTCTGCCCGCGGAGATGTGGGATAAGAATACCCGGATCTTCATCAATCCCACCGGCAAGTTCGAGCGCGGCGGTCCCCAGGCCGACACCGGGCTGACGGGACGCAAGATCATTGTGGACACCTATGGCGGTATGGCGCGGCATGGTGGAGGCTGCTTCTCCGGCAAGGACGCCACCAAGGTGGACCGCTCCGCTTCCTACATGATGCGCTATGTGGCAAAAAACCTGGTGGCGGCGGGTCTGGCCAAGAAAGCGGAGGTAGCCATAGCCTATGCCATTGGTGAGGCGCATCCTCTCGCCCTGTCGGTGGATTCCTTCGGCACCGGCGCCATATCGGATGATGACCTGACCGAACTGGTGAAACGCCACTTCGAATTCACCCCGGCCGGAATCATAGAACATCTCGATCTGCGCCGTCCGCAGTATCTTCCGCTCGCCGCCTACGGCCACTTCGGCCGCACCGACCTGGATGTCGGCTGGGAGAAGACCGATCTCGCAGACGCGCTACGCGAGGATGCGGGAGTATAGAATCTCCGGCCGGTAGTCAGCGAGTTCTGTAATGGCAACATATGCTGATGTTCTGCCAGTAGTGGGGCGGTCTTTTCCACTTCTTCTCACCTACTCAATCCCCGATGGGATGGCGGACCGCCTGGAGACCGGCTCGCAGGTACTCATCTCTTTGAGCGGCCGCACGGCAGCCGGATATGTGGTTTCTCTCCACGACCGCCGCCCTGAATTCGAGAATATCCTCCCCGTCGAAGCCGTACTCGACGCCCCCCTCGTCTTCACACCGCGGGAACTGGAACTGGCGCGCTGGATGGCGGAGTACTACTGCTGTCCTCTCTCACAAGCCCTGCGACCCTTCCTCTCCGAAGTCGGCGCGGTACGAGTCCGCCGTCAACTGCGATTGACCGAGCACGGCCGCAAACAACTGGAGGCACCGGCTGACACCCTGAAAGAAGAGACTTTGCGAGCGCTGGAAATGCTTCGTGAGCGCAAGGGGAAGATCAGCCGGCGGGCGCTCGCCGCTGTTTCGGGTGCCCGGCGAGTTTCGGCCCTGTTGCGCGCCCTCAAGGAACAGGGTTTGGTGGAAGAGACAGCCTCTGTCGTTTCTCCCGGCGGAGAAAAACGCGACACCCTGGTATCACTCGCAGTGGGGGCAGAGCAGGCCCTGGAGACAGCCGAAAAAATCTCCCTGCGTGCTCCCAGACAGGCGGCCGTGTTAAGTTATCTGGCGCGGCTGAAGAGCGCTGGAAGGACTGCCGGAACCGGCTCCGCGGAGGTTCTTCTTTCTGAGGTAGTGAGAAAAACGGAAAGCCTGAGCGCGGTCCGTGCTCTGGAGCGCAAGGGCTTGGTGAAGACGCGTCATATTCCTCACTGGAGGACCCCCTGGCCTGACGCGCCCACTGATCACCCTTGTTCATTTGAACTCAATCCACAGCAAAAGGCGGCCCTGGATAAGATACTCAAGGCAATACAGAAAGGCGGATCGGAAGTCTTCCTCCTCTTCGGGGTTACCGGCTCGGGAAAAACGGAGATTTTCCTGCGCGCCATTGCAGAGGCGCTCTCCAAAGGGAAACAGGCTCTTCTCTTGGTGCCGGAAATATCTCTTACCGCGCAGGTGGTCGGGCTTCTGCGCGCTCGATTCGGAAACCAGGTGGCGGTGATCCACTCCGCCCTTTCCAGCGGAGAAAGAAGGGACGAAAAAGAGCGCGTCCGCCTGAGAGAGGCCCGCGTGGTGATGGGGCCGCGCTCCGCTCTTTTCTCACCTTTCGATGACCTGGGAGTTGTGGTGGTGGACGAAGAGCACGATAACTCCTACAAGCAGGAGCAGGAGCCTCGCTATCATGCGCGGGAGGTTGCCCGGAAATTGGCGGAGCAATCCGGCTGCCCCTGTGTGCTGGCCAGTGCCACACCTTCGTTGGAATCGTTCTACTTGGCTCAGAAAGGCGCATATAGACTCTTGCGCCTGGAGGAAAGGCCGGAGGGGCGTCCCTTGCCGGAGGTGCATCTATTGGATATGAAGGGCAAGAGCCGGCGTTCCAAGATTCTTCTGCCCGAACTGCGCCAGGCACTGACATCTTGTCTGGAAACTGACACCCAGGCCATTTTGTTCTTGAATCGCAGAGGCCACTCCACCTTTCTTTTCTGTCCGCTGTGCGGGCACGCTTTTCGCTGTCCTCACTGCCAGGTGGCCCTCATCTATCATGCCCAGGGGAAACTGCTGCGCTGTCACCATTGTGACCACACCATGGGCGCGCCGGAGACATGTCCGAACTGTATGGGCGCAACCCTGCGCTTTGCCGGTTTCGGCACTCAGAGGTTGGCGCGGGAACTGGAAGAACTCTTCCCCGCCGCCCGTGTGAGCCGCATGGACAGAGATACAACCTCACTGAAGGGCGCTCATCTTCGCATCATCAGCGATTTTCGCGCGGCCGCAACTGATCTCCTGGTAGGCACTCAGATGGTAAGCAAAGGTCTGCATTTCCCTGGGGTGACTGTGGTCGGGGTAGTGGCTGCGGATATGTCACTGAATACCCCTGATTTCCGCGCCGCGGAGCGGACCTTTCAACTGCTCACCCAGGTGGCCGGCAGAGCCGGGCGCGGTGAAGAATCCGGAGAGGTCTTCGTCCAGACTTATCATCCGGATCATTACGCCATTCAGGCGGCAAGCAGACATGATTATGAGGCCTTTTGTGAGGAGGAATTGAAGATGCGAGAAGAGGCG
>WVXJ01000184.1:34115-48009 GCA_011773575.1 Armatimonadota bacterium
GAGCGGCTGGCACAGCGAATTCGCGAGAAGAAGGGCAAAGCCGACCTCGAAATCCTGGGTCCGGCTCCGGCTCCGCTTGCAAAACTGAAGGACCGCTATCGCTACCATATCCTGCTGCGGACAACCGAAGCAGGGCTCATCCAGCGCGTATTGAATGGGATGCAGGAAGATCTTGTTTCACATGGAAGAATTCATGTTGTTGTTGATGTGGATCCCGTTTCACTAATGTGAGACTATGAAAAAGGCAAAAGCGGGCGGACAACCGGGCGAGTTGCATATTCTTCATTATGGGGCAGAGGTTCTCCGCAAATCGGCCGCACGTATCAGTAAGGTAAGCGCCGCTCTCAAGGCTCTTGCCGCGGAAATGCACACCCTCATGCAGAGACATAACGGCATAGGCCTGGCCGCGCCCCAGGTGGGAGTGGGGAAACAACTCGCCGTGGTGAACATCGGGGAAGGCAGCACGGTATTGGTGAATCCACGCCTCCTCCACAAGGAGGGTGAAGAGGTGATGGTGGAGGGATGTCTCAGCCTGCCGGGTCTTTATGGAGAGGTGAAACGGGCGGCGAAAGTTACCGTGGCCGCCACCGATCTTTCAGGCAAGAAGATGAAGATAGAGGCCGAAGGCATGTTGGCGCGGGTGCTTCAACACGAGATAGATCATCTTCAGGGGCGGCTCTTCATTGACCGGGTGGATGAGTCAACCCTGCATTGGCTGCTGCGCCCGGCGGGTTCTAGCGAATCGGAAGAGGGTATGCCAACCGAACCTCTTACCGTGCCCACGACTTTGCAGGACGCCCTGCGCGTATTCACCTCCAAGCCCTGCTCCTGATTGTCGGCGGCTGGCTTTTCCCTTCTCGAATCGCTATAATTCTCAGCGTATCCTACCACTTGCCACAACGAATCCCTTACCAAGGACAGGATAGAGATGACCGAGAAACTTGTACGCCCTGCAATTACGCGGCTGAAACCTTACATTCCAGGCAAACCGATTGAAGAAGTGAAACGGGAATTGGGTCTGGATGATGTAATCAAACTCGCCTCCAATGAGAATCCCCTGGGGCCTTCGCCGCGAGCGGTGCAGGCGATGCGAAAATGTCTCAAAGATGTCCGGCTGTATCCGGACAATGAGTGCTATCACCTGAAACGCAAACTCGCCCAACGCCTCGGCTTCCCTCCCGAACAGGTGCTCGTGGGCCGGGGCTCGGACGAGATCATCCACATGATAGGCCTCGCCTTTCTGGAAAAGGGCGACGAGGTGCTCATCCCCAGCCATCCTTTTGTGTTGTATGAGTTCACCGGCACATTGATGGATGCTGAGTTGGTGCGGGTTCCGCTGCGTGAGTATCGCTATGACCTGGAGGCGATGGCGGAACGCATCGGCCCGCGAACGAAGTTGGCCTTCATCGGCAATCCCAATAATCCAACGGGAACTATTATCACACATGATGAACTGGTGAGATTCCTCGACCGCCTGGGAGATCAGGGGATCGTGGTGTTGGATGAGGCCTATTATGAGTATGCCGAGGACGCCGCCTATCCCCGCTCTCTGGAATTGGTGAAGGAAGGGCGTAATGTGATCGTGCTGCGCACTTTTTCCAAGATATACGCGCTGGCGGGACTGCGAATCGGTTATGGAGTGGCAAGACCGGAACTCGCCGCGGCCCTGGCGAAGGTGAGAGAGCCTTTCAATGTCTCCACTGTCGCGCAGGCCGCCGCGCTCGCCAGTCTGGAGGATGGTTTTCAAGTTGAGCGCAGCCTGAAGATCAACCGCAGGGGGAAGAAATATCTCTACCGCGAACTCAAGCGGTTGAAGTTGAAATATGTGCCGACAGAGGCGAACTTCATCTTCGTTGACTGCGGGCGGGATGCTCTGGAGGTGGCGAGGGAGTTATTGCGGCGAGGAGTCATCGTGCGCGCCGATCCCGCCTTCGGTTATCCAACCCATTTCCGCGTCACCGTCGGCAAACCCGCGCAGAACAGACGCTTCATCGCTGCACTGAAAGAGGTTCTGGCCTAAAGGAACTGCTAACTGCCTGGGGGCGGGTTAGCGATCCTCAGGGCACGGTATATGTCTCTTTCAGCAACTCATCAGTCACCTTTGTGCCGGNNTGTGCCGGAAGGCAGGGTGAGGGTCAGTTCGGCTTCGCTTACAGGAACATTTATCTGGAAATCGTCGGCAAAGGTCGTAACTTCGTCAATCGTCTTGTAATATTCTCCTGTTTCTTTATCCAGCTGGTACTGCTTGTAGGAAACTTTGGCCGGCCCCCACAAGTCAGCGCCATATTCTCGCACCTCGACATCTGACTCCCATGACAGTATCTTTTCGGTATGATCACCGCCCTGCACCCAACCTCTCGCACGGGGAATGGTGAATCCCTTCGTCGGATTCAACCAAAACCAAGTGGGGCGGGTGGAGTACTTGCTTGTTAATACAATCTCGACAATTATGCACTCATCACCATTCAGTGTCTCCCGGCCGACAATCCGCGGTGCGCTTCTGGTTATTGAAGACGGTAGTGTAGGGTGGGGCCATTTATCTGTTTCCATCAGACCATGGGCCGGCTTACTATGGCCTATATCTACCCCCACAACTGCAGCTTCCCTATAGTCTTGAAAGACGGATCGTCCAGAGTGCGACTTCATATCGTTTGGATCAGATATAGTAGCCTTATCCTCTTCTAATCTGACCGTTTTCTCGCCGTCATAGGATGATTCTCTCCTGAAGGTGTCTGGTTTCCATACTCGCGCTCCAGTATATTCTGGTGGAATGCCTGGAGTGTTCTGTAGATATTTCGTAACTGAAGACAATCTGAATTTGTCTCCTGAAAAGGCTATCTGGTGCTTGGTTTCTGTTTCCCTGACCCCGCCGTCATTCATCCTTGACCAAGAACGACGTGTGACTTGGCCTTTGCCGGACTGGATGGCGGCGACCGCATTTCGACTTCCCTCCACCACCACCGGCAACTGGGCCTGATCATCTGAAGCAGTGAAGGAATCCGAAGTCGATCTCGAATCGGTCGTCCATAAATAGGCGCCGACCGCAAGCAAGACAAGTAGCAGCAACAAGCCAAGGGCACTCTTCTTCATCGAAGCAGACCTCCTCATGTGTCTTGAGATGTAAAACACTTACGGCTCTATGAGATGATGCTGCTATAAGGGATCACGAGGATATTGGGAACCGGTGTACTCTTTGTGCGCTCACATAACAGTTACCCTATTGGAGCCTGGTATTATTCACCGGCGAGGAGATCTTTTAGTATCTTCCGGACGACTTGGGCGTCGGCGCGGCCGCGGGTCTGTTTCATCACCCGGCCGATGAGGGGGAGAGGACTTTTTCGTTGCCGGCGCGGTATAAGGCGTTGAAGGCGGTATTCGCTGAGCGGATTTCCAACATTTCTCACGGAATTGCGCTGAAGACGAGGAAGCAGCCCAGCGCGATGAAAAAGACGGCGGTACCCAACTTCACTGTTGCGATGTTTTCTTTTGAAATGCGGGCGAGCCTGTCGGAAGTCGTACCACCATAAGCCAATAGAAAGCTGGCCACCAGCGGCAATATGAACATGAGGTTGTAGAGGCCGAGGAAGAACAACCCGCGACTTCTCAATCCTTCCTGGCTGGTGACAAAGGTAATGGTGGGAAGATATACCTGACCTGTGCAAGCCAGTTCCAGTATGGAAACAATTAGCCCGGCAGCAAAGGCGGCCAACACTAACCTGGGCGCGGCCATGCTGGTGCGCAGAGTTTGGTGTTTCGAATATCGAAGTACTCGGCTTCGATCTTGCAGCCGATCTTGTCCTCCAGAAGGCTAAGGTTTTCCTGCTCCACAGGTTCGCAGTATCCACAATCTGGGGAGGCGAAGACGAAGATGCGGATGATAATCGTCTGTTGGGCATATACCGGGGCAAGTGAACACGCGAGCGCAATCAACAACAATGTGACGAGACATCCTCTGAGCGAAGGCACTTGGCGCGCCGTTTCTCTGCGCACTGTCCTATAGGTCCTCTACGAACCCACTCACAGGAACTCTGAGCAGAGGTTGGTCGGGGTCGCCGAGATGGATGACTATCTCACTTTTGATCCTGCCAGGAGGAGCAGTATCTTTGAGTGCGACAATGATGAGATACTCCTTGTCCCTGATCTGAGGGCTCGCTTCTATTGAGACATAATCAAGTGGGTTGTCTATCTTCTCTATCTTCAGTGGTCGGGCGTTGTCTGCGGATATTGTTACAGTCGCCTTCTTCTCCATTCCTTTGCCGACAAAGCCAAAAAAGATCGTCTTGGGAAAGCAGTCAATCGTACTCTTTATCCTGGCAGTAATGGGCACCTCAATCTGCGGCTGTTTGGGATGGTTTGTATGGAGCGTGATTGCGCTCGTGAATTCGCCTGCCGGGAGGTCGGGGTTCAAAGTCACGGTTACCAGATACCCGGTACGCTTCTCATCTTTGATTTGCGCATATGTCGCGGTTATGAACGGAGAATCGGGAAGAACTTCTTTCACCATAAGCGAACCGTCTCCGGGGTCTTTGACGTACATCTCCCGTTTGGCGCCCTCACGCAATTTGAGTTCTCCGAAATCGAGACGTCGTGGCGACAGGAGCACCTTGCTGGATTTAACGAAAACCCCGACCTCTATTTGCGCCAGTGGTGATATCGGGTCGTTTGAGTGAACATAAAGGACCTTCACTTGTTCGCTCTGGAGGTCAGTTGTATCGAATGATATCAATATCTCTCCTCTGCCGTCTGGCGGGATAGTCTTCTCTGATGTCTCGGCCTCCATGCAAGCGCACGATGAGCGCGCACCCGAAATGAGCAAGTCTTCTTCGCCGACGTTCCCAAACCCGAGGACATGCTCTATTATCTGTCCTTCGTCAGCTACACCGAGATCGCAATAATACTCATCGAACCTTACATCCGGCCCTTTGGCATCTATGCTGGGAAAAAGCCCGTCCTCCTGAGAAATCAACAGCGCAAAGCCTGAGAAAACCTCTCTGAAATCTTCTATGGATACGATCTCTGCTTCACCGGGCGGGTTCGTTATTCGGAGGCCGTCAACGCCTCCATTTTCAACCACAACGAAGTGATTACCCCAAAGATGAGCAACGGCCGGCACTTCGAGTTTCGCAAGATCCTCCACTCCTATTTTCATACCTACTGCCTTGAGCCCCTTTTCCTTGGCCGCATTGTACAGGCCGGCCAGAGAAGTGCCAGTCTCATCGGTACTGGAGAGACGAACGAGTTCGTCAAGGTCTGTCTCTATTCCGAGCTGTTGACAGATAACGAGCAGGCATTTGGGACCGCACAAGGCATCCGACTCCGCGCTGCAATCGAAGGCAGAATGCGCAGACGACACAACCAGACATGAAACAAGAGACACAAGTCCTATCAGGCAAACCCTGTTCAATAGACGGTTCATATTTCTGATCTCCCTCCTGATTTTCGGACACTTTCATAGATGCGAGTGCTGGGCATGGAGTGATTCAAACCCAGCGAGGATAACTTCGGAGGAAAGAATACGCTACGAGGTCTTACGGCACGGTATAAGTCTCTTCCAGCAACTCGTCAGTCACCTTTGTGCCGGAAGGCAGGGTGAGGGTCAGTTCCTCTTCGCTTATGGGAACATTTATCTGCAAATCGCTGGCATAGGTCGTGACGATTTCGTAGCGTTTGTAGTATTCGCCCGTCTCTCGACCCATTGCGTACCCAGACATGGTCACCTTGGCAGGCCCCCAGAGGCTATCTGTATACTGGCGCACATCCGCCTCTAAATCCACCAGCAAGGTCTTCTCTTGGTACGGCCCTCCTTGCGCCCAGACTTGAACCTGCGGCACTGTGAATCCTTTTTGAGGGTCAACCCAAAACCGGAACCAATTCTGGGAGGTTCCCCCGCTTTTGGTCGGCCCGTAATCTAAAACCTCGACAACGATGCACTCACTGCCGTTCAAGACCTCTCGCCCGACAATCCGTGGGGGCTCCCGGCTAACGCCCGGTCCGATATTGCCGAAGTTGCCTATGTCCATCAAGACATAGTTAACAACCTTCACATGCATGTAGTTGCTGAATGCGTGCCTACCGGCATTAGTGCTCTCATCGCCCCGGAATGCTTGATTCGTGTCGAGAAGGTACCATACTGCCTTCTCTCCATCGTAGGCAACCTTCTCGGTCCGAACAGTGCCGGGCGCCACCAACGCTGTACCAGTCGGCAGAGGTGTCCATCTAACGTTCTTCAAGAGCTTGCTGGTTGTTTCCGTCTTGAACTTATTGCCTGAGAAGGCTACTGTGTTAGTCGCATCTGACTCCGAAACGCTTCCGTCCTCCGAGAAGTTGCGGGAGTAAACAGTAACCTGTCCTTTCCCGCTTTGGACAGATTCAGCCGCGTTACGACACCCCTCCAGCACCACCGAAATCTCATCTTCCACCTCAAGAGTATCCACCGCGAACGAAGTCCTGTCCAGCGGCCAAAGAAGAACCGCGGCCACTGCAGTGACTGCCAGCGTCACCATCAAGCATGTTGTAATCTTCATGGAATCATTCTCCTTTCCCTCCCCCTTCTGTTTCCAGCCCGATTACTCGCACGGGCTGTGATACCAGATTGACAATACCGGGCCTGTGTTATGACAGAAGTTCAAAAGCTCGTTACAAACACACTCATACTGCCGAGCGCATTCCTCCGGATCACCTAATGAACACTGATTTCCTGAAGCGTGCAAGCCACAGTCTTCCACTACCGACTCAGTCTGGCTGAACTGCGGGCAGTAAACTTGGCTAGATGATCTGCAATACTGGTCGACACATTCCACTTTCTCTCCGCATCGCCAATACAGCCTGCATCTAATACAGCCACCTTCTACCTTTGCCATGTCATCTATCGTAAGCACGGATGCGGCTTGGGTGGTGATACTAAGAATACCCAACATCAACGCGGCCAAAAGAAACACTAGCAATGTCGCTCTCTTCATCTCCTTATCCTTTCACGAATATTATTCTTCATACGGGCCTCATAAAGAAACAAATCCGTAATCCGCCCCGCACAACTGACCGGCGCTCCCGCCTACCTTTGTGCAGATAGGATTTGACTATGGACTGCTGCTCGACCCGCTATTTGGCTATCCGGAGACAAGCGCTGTGCATCTTCGTAAAGCCTTAACGCCTTGTCGTATTGCCGAAAATGGAAGCCCAACACGTTACCGGCGCCCAGCGCCGCCTTGGCGCGCGTTTCCAGGGCGAATGCGGAAGATTCTGCTACGCTCGTATATCGCTTCAGCGCCGCGTCATACTTACCCTGCTCCACATACAGGTCTCCAAGCATAACGCCGGCATAGCCGGCCTCGTAGAGCGTGGGATGCCATTGAAGAACGCTTTTCAGCATTTGCTCCGCTTCTCTTGCATCACCTTCCTGTTGACTTTCTTGTGCCAGATGCATCCGCACCTCCGCAGTGCGGTGGTGGGCCGGAAACCTAGTAAGCATTTCGCGCATATACATCTTCGCCTGCGAGGGTTCTCCTCTGTCAAACCAGGCGGTGACCAGCAGGCTCAGATGATCTGCGGTAATGAAGTCTTGCAACTGTCCGCTCGAAGTAGACTCAGTCAATACCTCTACCACGAGGTCGGTTTCGCCGATTTCAAGAAGTTCGTTGCAGACCACATAGAGTTCGTCGGCGAGGAGGGAACCCACCGAGGAATTGCCGATTCCTGCAGACAAAGCGCGGCGCAATTCCTCTACCGCGGAATGCAGATCCGCCTCAGAGTGGTAGGAACTTGCTATTGCCAGCCGAAGCAGTCCTGCAGCGGAAGGGTCTTCGCATACAGCAACGACATCAGCCAGTCTTACACGTGCTGAGGCCGCTCCGAGCCTGCGTTTGAGCAATTCAGCCAACTGCAATGCCGCCGCATGTTTAGCGGAGATTTCCTCTACATCAGCATGGAGGAATGATTCGCATAATGAAATGGATTCCTCGAACCGGCCAACCTCATAGAACAACTGCGACAGTGCGAGAACTGCGGGTCCGGTGTTTGCATCAACCCGACCCTCAACGAAGGCTTTCTTGTAGGCCTGCTCAGCCTTCTCGTACTCTCCATACGCGACGTGTGTATGACCCGTCCAAAGCTGTGCATGAGTTACTTGTGCGGCGTCTTCCGAACCCGCAATCAGCGCTTCCAGTTGAGAGAGGCTTGCGGTGTAAGACTTCCGATCGGCCGCTGTGTCGTTCTCGGCGAACTTCACCGTCTGCTGTGCATCCAGCAGTTTTACGATTCCAAATGTGGCCGTATTCTTGGTCTCCGCCACCCCTATCTCCGCCATCCCCGGCGTCAGCTCAACCAAACCCTGATACTCGGTGATGTCACTGTCACTAATCCGATAAGAAAAACCCATCGCCAAATCCGCCCTGGGGGGCATTCCGATCTCAGCCCATGGAATAGCGGCTTCACAGACCCAGGCGCCGCCTCTCTTTTGCGCGGCCACAGCAGTTATGCTCGGCACTTCGCATGGAGCATTGGGGCCCTGCCAGCAATAGGTGATCGTCTTCCCGAGATACAGCGCCAAGCCGAATTCACGATCATCCTCAGCATATCCCCCTTCCTTCTTGTCCAGCTTGGGGTCGAGTGCAATCTGTATACTGTCATCAGACCAAATGTATGACGGGTCAAACTGATTCTGGGAAAACACGTCGTCTTCAATATCGGCCGCGAAGTAGAAGAACTCTTCATCCCAACCAAGCCAAAGTCTTCCCGAGCAATCCAGCGGTCCTGCCCAACGAGGGTACTGCTTCACATGCGCGGGATCGGTGCCCAGCCGCAGCGGTGACAGGTTCGTCCACTCATCCAGCCGGCCGTCTATGGTTGGGGGTTGGCTGAGACGCGCAACTCCCCATGTGAGATTGGCGGAAGATGGTTTCGTTGTAGTGACGGCGAAAAGTGGCGAACTGAGGATGACAATCGGGCAAAACAAAAGCGCGATGGCCGATGGCCTGCAAGATAGTTGCTTTGGAAAAGCCCCCCTACTCAATCCAAGCCTCCGCTATCCGACTTTTGCAATCAGAACAACTAAGCGATAATCAGAATAGTATATCGCCCCTGCCCTGTCAAATGCCGACGCCCAAAGGCTTGGTACTGCACGCCGGTGCTGCCCCAAATCAGCAGCAAACACATTATACCATACGGGGCCAGAAAACCCTCCTACCAAGGGACGAATTTCATCCATTCTTGTGCCGAGGCAGAACATTATTTGCCAGCGAGCAATCGTTTGAGAACCGTCTGGACGAATTGGGCATTAGCACGGCCGCGGGTCTGTTTCATCACCTGGCCCATGAGGAAGGAGAGGACTTTTTCGTTGCCGGCGCGGTATTTGGCGACTGTATCCACACGATTGTCAAGAAGAAGCATATGTGGCAAGAAGCGCTGTCTCCGTTGCGGCCCGTTCTGCACTGCCCCAATGCTGCTGAGCGGAGAAGACTTTCTCTACTCTATGACCCGCTCGCTTACTGAGCCAAGCACCCGTGTGCCTGAAGCGAATTCAGGGCTGAAGAAGTCTTCTTCAATGGGCTGGTTCAGTTGAAGTCTCAACACTTTCATTTCTGCTTTCCGAGTCCAAAACTCTTCTCCGTCAGCGAACCTCTTCAATGTGGTGCGAGTTGCTTCCGACGGCAGCCAAATCCCACCGTAGTCGGCACATTTGAATTCATAAACGGAACGTACTTGCGAAGGCACGTCTGGGGTGCTTTCATACTTCAGCAACGCGAACCCCTGACTAGGTGCTATCCACCAAGAGTAGGTTGCCCCCCATTCATCCGGGGGAGAGGTGAGGTGATAACATTCAACTCCGTTAATAACCGATGTGCCCACTATGACAGCGCCCTTCTCTATCAGCGCTCGGCTGAGTGGTATTCTCGCATTGTAGTACTTGAAAGCCAAATTGAGCCAGGCCCCGAATGAGCCGTTGAGCCCCACCTCGTATAACCTACTCGGTTCAACCTCCATGGCATATCCCGTGGCAGGTTTATAGATGGCCCCTTTTTCACCGTCAAATACTCCGATCTCCAAGGAGCGTGAGATCTCAGGCAATTCCTCTTGGTGTACGTCAAGCGACACCCTTTCTTGTCGAAAGCGATTTCCCTGGAATCCCCATGTAAACCTCTCAGCAGCCACTGGAGGGGAAGGTTTCTCTATGTTCGCCCATAATCGAGACACAACCTCAGGGTCCATATTCAGTGTGGACTTGACTAAGAAGACACCTTGCGCGCTATCAACCGATTGTTCGCGTAACTGAAGCCCTTTTACAATAGCCTCAAGTTCGCCTTCGACTGATGATGTCTGTCCTGCGCAGAGAAACGCGCTAAGACAGAGAATCACCAAAGCTGCCCCGGTCAAAACTAGACAAACCGCGACTCGGCTCTCGCCTGGTTTCCAGGTTCTCATCTCATCTCGCTCCTATTTGCATCTGTTTCACACATCTCAACCCGTTTGCCGAGAACAGCCGCTTCATCAATGCCTTACGGGAGGTTCTGATCCAGAAGTAGACCCTCTCAAGCCTGCGATATCTGAGCCTTATCTTCATACGCTGGCCGTCGGCCTTGCTCGCAAACAACCTCTCCGTTCTACTCTATCACTCGCAGACCGGCAATACCGTGCACATGTGTCCCGGAAGCATATTCCGGCTGGAAGAAATCCTGAGAGATTGGCTGGTTAACCTCCAGGGAAAGCACGGATGCCTCGGCTTTTCTCACCCAGAACTCTTTGCCATCGGAAAACCTTGTGACTACAGTAAAGTCACGCTTCATTGGCAGCCAAATGCCGCCGTACTTCAGGTACTCGGCATTGGAGACGTTTTGCACGGTGGAGCCAGTGGAGAGTTGGTTGAGCAAGAGTTCTTCTCTGACAAGAGCAAAGTCCAGATTAGGCGCAATCCACCAAGAACGCGAGATTCCGGACGCACTTGGTGGCGCAAAAAGATGGTAGCAGTCAATGCCATTTACAACTTCTCGACCGACGACCACAGCCTTCTTCTCGATCAATTCTTGGCTTAGCGGCCTCCCAGTTCCATATTTATGCGATAAGTAGAGCCAATGCCCGAAATTGCCCTCAATGCCTGCTCTTGACAGGCGATCTGGCAGCACCTCCATCGCATAGCCTGTTCCGGACTCGTAGTAGTACCCTTTCTCAGCGTCAAAGGCCTCTATCTTCCGGGATTCGGGAAGTTCTGGTCGGCTCGCCTGACCTATGTCGAGCTTAACGGTCTCTTGGCGAAATTGCCGACCTTCGAACCCCCAAATCACTTTTACAGCATCACTTGCCGGGTGCAATGCAGCCAGATCAGGATCTATGTATTTCAGTAGTTCCGGATCCTTGTTGAACGTTGTTTCTTCAAGAAAATCCCCTCGTGCGCTCCAAACCTGCTGCTCACGTTGCTGTAAACCTTCAATGATGGTGGCAAGTTCTCCCTGGATTACAGGCTCTTCCGTTGCACTTTGCCGCGCAAAGGGCCACAATAATACAAGACCAAGAAGTGGTAGAATGATTGCCCTTGTGATGCGGGCCTTCCCGACCGTTACGAAGCCGGCGAATCTCTTCATGGCACGCGTCTCCTCTTCATTGTCGTGAGATTTCCTTGTCGAAACAGGCTAATAACCGTCACTAGGTGCTCCCATCGCAGGCTTGAATCGTAATATATGTCCCCCAACCTTCAAAACACAATGGGTCGCAGTTATCATCCGTATAATATTTCCAGCGCGCACATTTGACTGTCTTGTTGTCGTCACAGAACTGGAACCACCAGCCCGATTCACAAACCGTATAATTTATATCAATTGCTTTCTTACTGATGTAGCCCAACTCCTGCTCTTCAGGCGTAGCCGATAAACACAATGAACCGCAACCCGCGTGTTCGTCAGTACACTTCTGTCCGTTGCAACCGCCTACTATCTTGCCCATCTCTTCCATGGAAAGAACCTGCAGAGATGATGCCCAACCGGGGATAGTCGCCACAAGAAGCCCCATGGCCACCAGCCCCATCACCGCCAAAACCGAATTGCGATTCATGCGCGAATCCCTCCTTTCCTGGTTTACCTTTCGTATCTACCTAATAAGCGTCCGATTGCCTTTCGCTCAGGGTCTACTGCGCGCTGGAAAGCGCCTCTATCTCCTTATTAACTGTCTCTCTTTGTACTCTCGCCAGGCTTCCCGCGGCTCCGTCGGCAGAGAGGAGAAGCGCTTTATCGTAAGCATCCCGGGCGGCATGGTAGTCTCTCAACTCGAACCGCAACAGATTCCCCAGTGCGATGTAGGCCCAGGTACGATTTGATGCATCTAGATTGCGATTGGCGGCCGTGTCCCGATATTGCTGGAGTGCCCGTTGGATTTCACCTCGCTGCTCATATAGCTTCCCCAGTCGAACCCCTGCCTGACCTGCCGCTTCTTGCCGCGGGTAGTATTGCACAATGCGCTGCAGCATTCTTTCCCCAGCGGCAACCTCACCTTGAGAAAGTCGGAGTTCAGCCAGAGCCATGCTGGCGGACGCGGCCGTGTGGTGGTCCGGAAACCTCGTGACAAGTCTTTCTAGTTGCTCTGCCGCTTTCTCGTATTCCCCCTTCTCTTCGTAAGCCCAGGCCAAGAGGCTCAACGCATCGGGAGAGATATACCGTTCCGAGGAAGGCATCTCTACGAGCGCGCGGATTCCTTCCAGAACCTGGTCCGCTTCGCCTTTTTCGACTGCTTCAGTGCAGGCCGCTTGAAGTCCGTCCGCGACGCGAGCCACTGCCGGCGAGCCGGGTGGAAGGACAGAGAGAAATGCCTGCATTTCAACTATAGCGAGCGTCGGTTTACCTTCCATTCGGTGGGTCAGTGCAAGTTCCATTATCAGTTCGATGAGAGGGATAAGGCTGTTCTCCGCATCGAGGGTGTGAGTGAGCTGCAGGAGCGAAGAGCGCGCTCCCGCGATCCCTTGATCTCGTATAAGCAACTCTGAGAGTTGCTTCACGCCGGCGCTAATCGCGTCAGGATCGTCCGGGTAAGCCTTTATGAGAGATTTACAGAGAGCAATCCCATCACTCATTCTTCCGGTCGCAGCATGGAGTTCGGATAATGCTGTGACTGCTCCAACAACAGTGCTTTGGTTTACTGCGCCAGATGAAATCACTTCACTGTAGGCTTGGCTCGCCTTCTCATAGTCCGCATAGGCGGCATTGATATTCCCTATCCACAGCTCTGCAAAGCCGGCCTGAGGAGTGTCTTGGTGGGTTGCAGCGAGGTCTTGCCAATGAGATACAGCGGCCTGGTACTGCTTTTCGTCCCATTCTTCTCTCGCGGTATCTTCTCTTGTGTCGCTCAGAATGAGTACGCCGAAGGCGGAGGGATCCTTGCTTTCACCGATCCCGGGGGTCCGCTCGATCCAACCATCCCTCTCATGCTTGTCACTGTCATTTACCATCCAAGTGAACCCCAGACGACGCCCGGTCTCGGGGTGGATTCCGATTCTCTCCCATGGTATGGCCGCCTCCAGAGTCCAGCCGGATCCGTTGCTCTTCTTTACCACAGCAGCATTCATTTCCGGAACTTCGCAAGGAGCCCCGGGGCCCTGCCAGCAGAAAGTCACGGACTTGGACATTGCCAGTGCCCATCCAAACTCCCGGTCATCATTGGCATAAGCCCCTATAGAGTGATCAAGTAATGGATCAAGAGCGACTTGTACGCTGTCATTCTCCCAGATGTAGGAGAAATCGTAGTGGCCTTGGTGGAACACACTGTCTGTCACGTCGACGGCAAAATACAGAAACTCCTCATTCCATGCCAGCCACGCGATTGCAGAGCAGTCAAGAGGCCCGGCCCAATAAGGGTGGTGCTTCACATGCGCGGGATCGGTGCCCAGCCGCAGCGGTGACAGGTTCGTCCACTCATCCAG
>WVXJ01000184.1:48151-48456 GCA_011773575.1 Armatimonadota bacterium
ACGAATTTCATCCATTCTTGTGCCGAGGCAGAACATTATTTGCCAGCGAGCAATCGTTTGAGCACCATCTGGACGAGTTGGGCGTCGGCGCGGCCGCGGGTTTGTTTCATCACCTGGCCCATGAGGAAGGAGAGGACTTTTTCGTTGCCGGCGCGGTATTTGGCGACTGCATCCGGGTTCTTCTCAATGGCTTCCCGGACGGCGGCGGTGATGGCTTCTTCATCACCGATCTGGGCGAGCCCTTGGGATTCGACAATCTCGGAGGGCGGTTTGCCGGTCTTGAAGATTTCGTCGAATACTTCTCT
>WVXJ01000143.1 GCA_011773575.1 Armatimonadota bacterium
CGTCTATGGCGACGTTGGGGTGGTCGGGGCCGAAGGCCGCTTCGTCTATGGCCAGCGCCCGCTCATAGGCGGCCCGCGCCCCGGCCAGGTCGCCCAGGGCTTGCAGCACACTGCCCAGGTTGTTGACAGCAGCAGCTACCCAGGGGTGCTGTTCACCAAAGACTCGCTCATACACGGCCAAAGCCCGCTCCAGGTAAATCCGTGCTTGGGCGTAATCCCCTTGTCGGTGGAGCAGGGTGCCCAAATCGTTGAGGGCCGTGGCGGTATTAGGGTGATGTTCCCCTAACTCTTGTTCACAGATGGCCAGCACCCGCTCATAGGCAGCCCGCGCCCCGGCCAGGTCGCCCAGGTCGTGCAGCACACTGCCCAGGTTGTTGAGGTCGGTGGCGACGTTGGGGTGGTGGGGGCCGAAGGCGGCTTCGTCTATGGCCAGCGCCCGCTCATAGGCGGCCCGCGCCCCGGCCAGGTCGCCCAGGGCTTGCAGCACCCTCCCCAGGTTGTTGACGGCCGTGGCGACGTTGGGGTGGTGGGGGCCGAAGGCCGCTTCGTCAATGGCCAGCGCCCGCTCATAGGCGGCCCGCGCCCCGGCCAGGTCGCCCAGGTCGTACATCACACCGGCCAGGTTGTTGACGTCACTGGCGACGTTGGGGTGGTGAGGGCCGAAGGCGGCTTCGTCAATGGCCAGCGCCCGCTCATAGGCGGCCCGCGCCCCGGCCAGGTCGCCCAAGGCTTGCAGCACACTGCCCAGGTTGTTGACCAGGGTGGCCACGTTGGGATGATCTGCACCGAGCACCTTCTCAAAGATGGCCAGCGCCCGCTCCAAGGCGGCCTTGGCCTCGGCGAACTCGGCGCGCCCCCACAAATACAGGCCCGCTTGATTCAAAAGGCGCCCCGTGGCTTCTGAAGCCACCTGAAGGGCCTCGGCGTGCCCTGCTGCAGCCAGGGCGTGGGGCAGCAGGCGCGCGCACACGGACCAGGTGCGCCCGTCCTGAGGAGCATCGCCGGACGGGAAGGCGCTGTCCACAATCTGCACGGCGGCCCGGGCCCAGTTGCGGCGGGCCTCCTCCGCCAGCCGGTCGCGGGCCACGGCCTGCACCAGGCGGTGGACGGACCAGGCGTCGCCGCTTACTTCTATCAGCGAGTAGCGCCGCAAGGCGGCCGCGGCCTCGGCCAGGGAACCCGGCAGATGCTGTGCCTCTTCGCTCAGGAGGTCTCGGGGGATGTCGTCGGGGGCCAGGTAGGCGCACAGGTTCAGCAGGTCCGCCCCGGCGGGCGAGGCCTGCCAGACTTGCTGAAAGGCAATTTCCCAGGTGGTGGCCACGGCGCGGGGGGAATCTGGGGAAGGTTTGCCCCGGCGCGACAGGTCCCGCTGGCGGTGGCGGAACAGGTCCAGGTATGCGGAAAGGGATCCGCCGGTGGCCTCGATGTAGGCCCCGGCCTGCTCCAGGGCCAGGGGCAGGTCGCCCAGGGCTTTGGCCAGCTTGGAGGCGGCCGCTTCGTCGGTCTGTCCGGTCCGCTTCAAGAGGAAGGCGACGGATTCGGGCCGTCCCAGCACGGGCACGGTCAGCGGGCTGGCCAGGCCCCGCCAGTGGGGGTTGCGGGAGGTGATGAGGACGTGGCCTGCCCCTCCTGGAGGGAGGTAGGGGCGCAGGTCCTCCGGACCGCGGGCGTGGTCGAAGATGAGCAGCCAGCCCGTGTGTTGTCCCAGCCAGCGCCGCACGGCCTGGACGACGAGGCGCTGGTCCGGCTCGTCTTTCTCTGGCAGGTTCAGCGGCCCGGCCAGGGCGGCATAGTCGGCGGCCAGGGCGGCCGGTTCTTCGGCCCGCACCCACCAGACGAGGTCATACTCAGCGGCGTGGCGGTAGGCGTACTCGACGGTCAGTTGGGTTTTGCCCACGCCGCCCAGGCCGTGGATGGCCTGGGTGAGGGCGGCCGGTTGGCCGGAGGTCAGGGCCGAGCGGAGGCGGGCCAGGAGGCTTTCCCGCCCGGTAAAGTGGGGGTTGCGGTGGGGGACGAGGTCCGAGATCAGCGCCAGGCTACGTGGTCTGGGGCCAAGAGATACACGCACCCACTTTTCGTGGGCGGCCTTCATTTGCAGGAGGCGCTGCACGGTGTAGGTGTCCGGCTGATCGTCAATCAGCTTATGATGAACCTG
>WVXJ01000079.1:0-6271 GCA_011773575.1 Armatimonadota bacterium
TAGTTCGCAAACGCGCCGGGGATGGTGAAACCTATCTCCTCCAGGTTGGTGCACTGATTGGGGTAGCCGTTTCGGCAAGGTGTGCAGCGGCCGCACCAGATCATCTCTTCCGCGGTGACCATGTCTCCCTTCTTCAACATAGTGACCTCTTTGCCCACCTCCGTCACCCGGCCGGAGAACTCGTGGCCCAGAATTGACGGAAACTTCGTGAGGCCCGGATAGAGAATATACTTGTCAGCATCGGTCTCATAGAAGTGCATATCAGAGCCGCACACACCACATGCCTGCACCTCTATCAGGACTTCCTGCGGCCCCGGTTTCGGATCAGGCCAATCCCGCACTTCCAGTTTCGGGTTTCGCCAAACATTGTTGCCGGAGATGGCCTTGCCCGTCTCCTTTTCCCAATCCGAAAGCGGATAATCCGCTCTCGGCTCCCATTTTGCGTCAAGAACCAGTCCTTTCACGCCAGTTACCTCCCTTTTTCTCTCATCCGGTTATTTATACCGGCGCAATCTCATTCAACCTCACCGGACGATTCTCTTCATATGACATGCGCGCCGCATAGCCCATGATCACCGGTATGCGGCCGTCGATTCCCGTTACCGAAGGCGGCCTTTTCTCTTGGACACATTCGATGAACTCGTTCATCTCGGCGATATATGAATCCATGTAACGCTCCAGGAAGAAGTTAAGTGGAAGGGGCCCGTGTACTCCTTCGGCATCACTTACCACCGCTGAATTGGGCCTGTTATTGGACACCGCCACAGCGCCGCCGGAGCCGAAGACTTCCACCCTCTGATCATAGCCATACACGGCTTTTCTGCTGTTATCAATCGTACCGATAACACCATTCGCAAAGCGAAGTGTGATGACCGCGGTATCAATATCACCCGCCTCTCCGATCTGCGGATCCACCATCACTCCACCCGCGGCGTAAATCTCTTCCACTTCACTGTCGATGAGATAACGCGCCATGTCGAAATCGTGAATCGTCATGTCCAAAAAGATGCCGCCGGATACCTTCACATATTCGATAGGCGGTGGCTCAGGATCGCGGCTGGTAATGCGCAGCACATGAGGTTCTCCAACCTTGCCGGCCGCCACCAGTTCTTTTACCCGCCGGAAGTTGGGGTCGAACCTGCGATTGAATCCGATCTGCAGACTTACTCCCGAATCTTCCACCGCGGCCAACGCGCGGTCAATGCGCGTTAAATCGAAATCTATCGGCTTCTCACAAAAGATGTGCTTTCTCGCCGCGGCCGCCTCTTCAATAAACTGGGAGTGGGTGTCCGTGCTGGAACAGATGACTACCGCCGAAATCTTGGGGTTCTCCATTATGGCGCGATGATCTTCTACGGCCGTGGGAATACCTAACTCGGCAGCGCATTTCTGAGCCGCCTCCGGGACGATATCGGAGATGGCGAGCACCTCCGCCTGAGGAATGCGGTGGGCCAGATTCTCCGCATGAATCCGCCCAATCCGCCCCGCGCCGATGATGCCGACATTAACCTTGGAAGACACAAATCCCCTTCTTCTGCGGCGAGAAAAGACATTCCTGCCCGGTGAAGCGTCCCGTGGATCAAAAAGGTACTCGGCGCTTATCGCGCCAACTCGCCGACGAGGAAGTCCTTGCCGGCGCCGGTGATCCTTGCCTGGATAATCTCGCCCATCAAGAAATCCGGCTGGGGCCGGCACCCCAGCCCTACAACACCTTTCGCCTCCCACTTGGCAATGGAGACCTCCACCCGCAGGTAATGCGGGGTCAGCCCCTCCCAGCGGCCAGCCGAAAAAGCATATTCGTTGGGTGGAGGCTTGTCCTCTGTCAATCTGGCAGAGGTTTTGGGCGCGGCCTTCGTAAAGGCCGCGGGCTCCCCGGCGGGGTTCGCGAACCCCGCCCCCAACATATGCGGCCGCTTCTGGTCAGCCCTTTCTTTCTGTGCCGGACCCTCGATCAGCACTTCCACAACCCGCCCCATCATCTGTTCCGCCCGTCGCCGGAAGAGTCCCTCCGCCAATTCTTGCACCGCCTCCATGCGCGCCCGCTTGGTCTGCTCCGGCACCTGGTCCTTCATTGCCGCGGCGGGAGTTCCCGGCCGCGCAGAATACCTGAAAACATGCACCTTGGTGAAATCGAATTCACGCATCATCTCTAGTGTATTCTCAAAAGCGGCCTCGCTCTCTTCCGGGAAACCCACCATCACATCTGTCGTCAATGATAAGTCGGGCCAGATTCGCCGGATGCGCTCCACCAGCCGCCTGTAATCGGAGAGTGTGTAGCCCCTCCCCATGGCGGCGAGAACTCCGTCATCTCCGGATTGAACCGGAAGATGGAGATGGTGGCAGAGGCCGGGGTGGTCATTGAACTCGGCGATGAGGTCTTCAGAGATATCCAGAGGCTCCAGGCTGCTGAGCCGCAAGCGGGGAATGGGAATCTCCCTTAGCCCGCGCAACAGATGGGCAAGGCTCACACCCTCCTGCAAATCCGCGCCATATGCCCCCAGGCGGATTCCGCACAAGACCACTTCCTTCATGCCCGCCTCGCAAAGAGAAGCGACCTCTTCCACTATTCCGGACAGAGGCTTGCTCATCATGGGGCCGCGCACGGCCGGCACAATACAGTAAGTGCACCCATGGTCACAGCCATCCTGCACCTTGACGAAAGCGCGGGTGCGGCCGCTGCAAGAGGAAGTCTTTGCCGAATCCGACGGGTGGATGACATCCGCCCCCAGAGTCTCGGCAATCGTCTCAGCCAGACGTGGTTTCTTGCGATTCGGCACGACCAGGATATTATCGCCCAGCCCGGCGACAGCCTCAACATCCCGCTGCGCGTAACAGCCGGTGACGATTATCTTCGCTCCGGGATAATCCTTTGCCAGCCGCCGGATGAGCTTCCGCGCCTTGGCATCCGCGGTAGAGGTAACAGTGCAAGTATTGACGACAAACACGGGGTTCATAAACTGTAGGGCGGGGGTTCCAACCCCCGCCGAATTATCTGATTCAACGCCGATTTCCACTTGAAAGCCCCGGCACGTCAGCGCGCGCCCGAGTTCCTCACCATCACATTGATTCACCTTGCAGCCCAGAGTGATGATATGTACTTTCGGCACGCTGCTTTTCATATTCCTATCCTGGTTCACTCATTACAGAAAACTGGCGATCCCGAGGCCCAGAGTGAGCAGGCCTATTCCGATTGCGGTCGCCCAGGCGATTATATTATAGCCGCGGGAATTCACATGTTCTCCCATGAGTGAGCGGTCATTGATCAGACGCAGCATCAATATCAGCAAGATAGGCAGAAGCAGCCCATTGAGAAACTGGGAGACCAGCATTATCTTGAGAAGATGGGCCTCACTGATCCCCGGCAAAAGCACCACCGCAGCGCCGACGACGATGAGCGCGGTATAGAGCAGGTAAAACGCTTTGGCGTCTTTAAAAGTATGATCCACCCCTCGCTCCCAGCCGATGCCCTCACACACCGCCAGGGCCGTGGAGAGCGGCAATATACTCGCCGCGAAAAGTGAAGCATTGAAAAGCCCGATGGCAAACAGCAGGTAGGCGAAACGCCCCGCCAATGGTTTGAGAGCGGCGGCCGCCTGCGCGGCATCACTTATCGGCTCACCCGCCGCAAAGATGGTGGCTCCACATGCCACGGTAATGAAGAAGGCGATGACGATGGCCATTATGCAGCCCACAATCACCTCCACCCGTCCCCAGGGATACTGCTCCGGTCGGATTCCCTTCTCCACCACAGAGGCTTGCAGGTAGAACTGCATCCACGGCGCAATAGTGGTTCCCACCACTGTGATAATCATCATTATGAAAGCAGGCTGAAAGTCCAAACTCGGAAGCGCCGTGCTGCGAAGGACCTCGTTCCAGTCCGGGCGGGCGATGAATCCTGATATAGGATAAGCGATATAAATAAGACAGGCGAAGAGAAACACTTTTTCCACCGCGCGATAGTTCCACCTGACAACCAGCGCCCAGATCAAGAACGCGCAAAGCGGAACTATGATGTAGCGGGAAGCCCCCAAGATCTCCCCGGCCGCGGCCAGCCCCGCAAACTCGGCGGCGGTGTTGGCGGCATTCGTGAACAAGAGCGCGGCCATCATCCACACTGTAATCTTCACGCGGAAGTTCTCGCGGATAAGGTCAGCCAGCCCTTTGGAGGTCGCCACTCCCATGCGGGAGCACATTTCCTGTATCACAATAAGCGCGATCATGGTGGGGATCAGCACCCACAACAGCCGGTAGCCGAAGTTCGCCCCCGCTACGGAATAGACCGCAATCCCGCCCGCATCATTATCTACATTGGCCGTGATGATACCCGGGCCCACGACGGCGAAAAAAATCGCCAGCGCCTTCAGCCTTACGGCAATCAGTCTCTTCTTATAAAGCAGATCACGGCCCATGGCGGTAAGGGTCCAGAGTTGAGGGTTGAAAGTTCAGAGTTGAGAGTTTTCTAAGCACGCACTCTGAACTCACAACTCATAACTCTCAACTCTACTCACACCGGAAACGCGCGCGGGATACGTTTCTTGTACTTGGTGGGAAGCACCGCGTCGATGGCGTCATCCATGGTGACGATGCCTTGCAGTTCACCGTCTTTATCAACAACCGGAATCGCCAGCAGGTTATAGCGGGCGATGAGTTTGGCTATCTCTTCCTGATGGGCTTCCGGAGCAACCCTTATTACATCAGTCACCATAAAAGTATCAATAATTGTGCGCGGGGCCGCGAGAATGAGATCCCTCAGGTTCATTACTCCCACCAGCCGGTTTACATTGTCCACTACATAGATGTAGTAGATTACCTCCGCGTCTTCATGCTTTTCACGCAAATGCGCAATGGCGGCTTCAGCGCTGAGGCCGGCGCGGACTCCGACATACTCGGTGGTCATTAAACCCCCGGCGCTGTCTTCCGGATAAGTGAGCAGTTCCCGCACATCCGAGGCCTCCTCTTCATCCATCAGAGAAAGAAGTTCATCAGCCCGCTCCGGCGAAAGGTCTGCCACCAGATCCGCCGATTGGTCGGGAGCCATCTCCTCCAGAATACCCGCGCTCACTTTATCAGGTAGAGAATCCAACAGGGCCGCCCGGTGTTCAGGTTCCATTTCTTCCAGAGCATCAGCGGCAGTCTCCTCATCAAGAGAACTTACCAGCGCCACCCGGTCATTGGCGTGGAGGTCGGAAATGATGTCCGCCAAGTCCGCGGGGTGCATCTTCTTCAGCCGGTCGCCTTCGATATCCAACTCCAGTTGCCGGGGAGCCGGCTCCAGGGTGCGGACATGTTCCCAACTGATGAGCTGCTCAGGAAAGCGATAGCGAAACCAGGAGCACACGGTCAGCGCCAGGGCCTCAAGATTCAGCCTCCGCAGTATGCTGCGTGTGCCGACCCCCGCCGCAATCAGCCTGACTCGGCCGCTCACGGCCCCCAGTTTCAGGTCATTTACCTTCACTACCCGCCGGCCGTGAGTATCAACTATTTGGCGGTCCAGCACCACCTTGGCGAGCAGGACATCACCATCATCGAGTTGAGAAGGGGAAATCTTGTCGAGAGCAGCGGAGAGCCGGATCGCCTCCTCGGAAACGCTTCGCACCGCTGACCAGGGCAGAACCAGGGAATCTTGACGCTTGCGCCGCAGCACCAATTTCGTAACCGGCGGGAAAGCTCCATCGCCTTCCACCACGATATCCTCCAGACGGCCTACCACCTCGCCGGATAAGTCTCGCACTGTCCGCCCGAGAAGTTGGCTGAGATATGCCTCTGCAAAAAAGATCATCTCTCCGCCTCCTGTGTTGCCGAACAGGGCAGGGCCAATGAAAAAGCCCCGCGCCATACGGGGCTCAACCGGGCATAACCAATCGCTGACGAGAGGCTAGATCATGCACGCCTCCGCTGCCATATGCCCAGGCCGCGGGAGAGATACTCCCCGCCCCGAAACCGCGCCTGTGCTCACCCGGCTCGCCGAGAGAGCCTCGTGAGCAGTCCTGCTCAACAAGCGTTTACTTGAGCTGTCCGCTTCCATATTCTGCAATTGCCTGTCGCCAATAGTAGCTTTTCCACAACGCGCTGTCAAATGCTGCCTCTGCAAAGCGCTTGTCCAATTCCGGAGATCATCGGCTTGGAAAGGCAGGAGGCACTCTTCTCGCCACTCGCCCTATCGCCGCCGGCCCCAGCCCAGCCGGGTACGCAGTTTCTCGTAGAATTCGCCTGTCCCCAGGGCCTTTTGGCCTCTCTCGAAACAGACGAGTTTGGCGGAGATGGGTGCCTG
>WVXJ01000079.1:6322-7148 GCA_011773575.1 Armatimonadota bacterium
TCCGCGGGCACCACCAGAGGCCGGGCGGAAAGGGTGTGCGCTGAGATAGGGGTAAGAATGATCGCCCGTATCTGAGGATCAACGACGGGCCCTCCGGCAGCGAGCGAATAGGCGGTGGAGCCGGTGGGAGTGGAGATTATCAATCCATCCGCGGAAAAACCGGAGAGATAATGACCGCCAACATTCGTCCGCAGAGAAATGACGCGGGATAATCCACTGTTCGCAATTACCACCTCATTCAGGGCCATCCCTTTCCATTTGCTCGCCCGATGGTTTTCGCCGGAGGGGCTTACCTCGGTGGAGAGCATCATTCTTTCCTGAATATGGAAGCGCCCTTCCAGCACCTCCTGAAGTGCGGCATAGAACTTCGCTTCCGGCACCTCGGCGAGAAATCCGAAGCCTCCCAAATGCACCCCCATGGAGGGCTTCCCCATTGGAGCCGCGAGGCGGGCGGCGGTAAGAAAGGCCCCGTCTCCACCCAGGGAGATGAAAAGATCACATTCCGCGCTCAGCCTTTCCTCCTCCGCGCCGAGTTCCTCCAGGTCCAACTCACGCGCCACCGACTTGGTCAGCAGTACCTTTACAGACCGCTCTTTAAGCCAATTCGCCGCCTCCGCGGCCAGGGAAAGCGCTTGGCGGCGATGGGAGGCGACTATCATCCCTACGGTTTCTATCTTCATCTTCGCGCCTTTATGCGCTCCAGGTTCTTGCGCGCCTCGGCGAGATCCGGGTCGAGGAGAAGTGCCTTCTCATATGCAACCATCGCCTTCTCGGGCTCACCCCTTCTCTCGTGAACCACACCCAGATTGTTGTACGCGGAGGCGAA
>WVXJ01000079.1:7213-12466 GCA_011773575.1 Armatimonadota bacterium
AGATTGGCAAGGCCTTCCACCGGCCCGGGGCCCATCGGGTAACGCTCGATAAGTTTCTTCCAGGTCTCTTCCGCGGCGGCGAACTTGCCCTGCTTGCCATAGACAATGGCGAGATTGCTCTGCGCCTCAAAAGATTTGGGATTGGCCATCACCGCTCTCAATAAGATGCCCTCGGCATCCACCCATTTCTCTTCAGACATATGCAGAGCGGCATAGTCAATCAAAAGAGCGACATGCTTGGGGGCGATCTTCAAAGCTCTCTTGAAAGCCTCTTCGGCGGGTTTGCGCTGACCTGCGTCTACCAGGGAGCGGGCAAGGTTGTGCTGCGCGGCCAAGTCGTCGGACCGCAGGGCAGTCGCCGCGGAGAAGGCCTCCGCCGCTTCTTTTGCCTCTTTTCGCTGATGGAGCAATGAACCCAAGAGCATGAAAGCGGAGAAATCCTTCTTATCCAGGCTCACTACCTTTCGCAGTTCCTCTATCGCCGCCGCCGGTTTTCTCGCATTTCGCAGCACCAGGGCAAGATTGTAGTGAAATGAAGCCTGCTTGGGTTCGAGTTTGATCGCCTTACGCAGGGCGAGACTTGCCTTCACCAGTTCGCCCTTCTTGTTGAAGGCAATCCCCAGATTGGCGTGGATGCGGGCATTCTTGCTCGCTGTCTTCAGTGCCTCCTGGTAGTGGGAGATGGCGGAATCCGGCTCGTTCTTGTCCAGATAGAGATTGCCCAGATTGTAGTGAGCATCGGCGAAATCCGGTTTCAGGCGCAAGGCTTCCTTGTAGGATTCTTCCGCCTCCTCCTTCTTGCCCTGTGCAAGAAGCGCGCTGCCCAGGTTGTTGTGGGCTTCAGGAATGTCGGCTTTCAATTTGAACACGGCTAGGAAGGCCTGCTCAGCCAGGGCCGGCTCACCTGTGTGCAGCCTCGTCAATCCCAGCCAAAAAAGCGGTTCCCAATCATCCTTCACAGCCTCCGCCGCCGCCTCGAATTTCTCCGCAGCAAGAGAGAAGTTGCCTGCATTGAAGGCGGCCATCCCCTCATCGAAATCGTCCGCTGCAACGACCGCAAGAGACGCAATCAGCGCTGCCGCGATACCCAAAACACACAGAAATCTTGATTTGGATGCCTGCATCCGGCGCATTTTCCTCTCCATCACCGGTTTTGTTCCGGAAGTATAACACAGCCCAAATGCCCGCTCAAGCCGGGGCGGGATCTCCCGCCGACGGTCAATCTTGTCTTCCCGCGGGCTGGCGGCGGCGGATTCAGGCAATCTCCCCTTGACGAGTTCTCTCAAGAGGAATAGAATCTCTCCCGAAGAAAGAGTTTGTGAACTTCGCCGCGAAAGCGAGACACAGCACCTTTGACCATTAACCAATACTTGATTGTGGCCGTTTTCTTTTTTATTGGCCTGGCTTTCCTGGCCGCTCTTCTCATCCTCTCCCGCCTCATACGACCCAGCCGGCCCGACCAAGGCAAACTCTCCACCTATGAATGCGGCATGAAGCCCATTGGCCAGTCCTGGGGGCGGTTCAATATCCGCTACTACATCTTCGCCCTGCTTTTCGTACTCTTCGATGTGGAGGCCGCTTTCATCTTCCCCTGGGCGGTGAAGTTGGGCCAGTTGAGACTCTTCGCCTTCGTGGAGATGCTCATCTTCCTCGCCATTCTGGCGGTCGGTCTCATTTACGCATGGAGAAAGGGAACCCTGGAGTGGCTCGAATGAGCCGCTTTTTCGTTCAGTTCATAAGATGGCTGTCATAAATCAAGCGGCAAAAGTTCTGGCGAAACTGCCCGGCGGCAACATCGCGGTTGCCAGCCTCGACTTCCTCTTCAATTGGGCAAGGGAGTCCAGCCTCTATCCTCTCACCTTCGGCCTGAAATGCTGTGCCATCGAGATGATGGCCACCGCCGCCGCCCGCTTTGATTTGGATCGCATGGGAGTGCTCTATCGCGCAACCCCGCGCCAGTCGGATGTGATGATCGTCTCCGGAACCGTAACGAATAAGATGGCCCCCGTCCTGCGCAGGCTATATGACCAGATGCCGGAGCCGCGCTGGGTAATCGCCATGGGCGGATGCGCAGTCGCTGGCGGGCCCTTCTGGGATGCCTATGGTGTGGTGCAGGGGGTGGATACCATAGTGCCGGTTGATGTCTATATCCCCGGCTGCCCTCCCCGGCCTGAGCAACTCATTGACGGGCTGCTCAAACTCCAGGAGAAGATTCATAAGGCATCAGTAAGAGATAGTTAAGAGTCCAGAGTTAAGAGTGGCTAGGTTCCCGCTTTGCGGAGACCGCCACGGTGGCCCGAAGGGCCTAGCCGTTGAGAGTTGAAAATCGAGGGCCTGCCCTTGTAGGGCGGGGGTTCCGACCCCCGCCGGATATTCTCGACCCGTTAGACCGGAGGGCGGCCCTGTCAGCCGCTTGAACCTCGAGATTGACGAAATAATTGGATATGCTCGCAGAACTCAAAGAAGAATTCGCAGACGGCGTTCTGGAAGGCAGTGAGGAGGGCAATCAGACCACACTGACGATCCGGCCTTCACTCCTTCTCGATGTCTCTCAGCATATAAGAGGCGCCGGCTTCGAGTATCCCGCCGACATCACCGCGGTGGATGACGGTGAGAGCCTGTGCGCGGTCTATCGAATATATTCCGTTGAACGAAACCACCATGTGGTGCTGAAGGTTCCCGTCGCCCGCAAAGGCGGGCGGCTGCCGACGGTTTCTCATATCTGGAAAGGCGCAAACTGGTTCGAGCGAGAGGTCTTCGACCTCTTTGGAGTGGTCTTCGAGGGCCACCCGGACCTGAGGAGGATTCTCCTCCCCGCTGACTGGGAGGGGGGGCACCCGCTTCTCAAGGAGTAGTTCTCTCTTTGCGTCCCTTGCGTCTTCGCGGTCAATAGAAATGACACAAGCGCCAATAACGCGAACTGAAAAAAGAGTCCTCTCCATGGGGCCCCAGCACCCCAGCATGCACGGTGTGCTGCGGCTGGAGGTTACATTGGAGGGGGAGATGGTGGTGGATATCCGCCCCGACATCGGCTTCCTTCACCGGGGGCTGGAGAAGTTGGGCGAGAAACGCACCTACACCCAGTTCCTACCCTATACCGACAGGATGGACTATGTTTCCGCCTTCTCCAATACGCTAGTCTATTGTGAGGCTGTGGAGAAACTCGCCGGGATCGAGGTTCCCCGGCGGGCGAAATGGATGCGCTCCCTGCTTCTGGAACTGCAGCGCATCACCAGCCATCTTGTCTGGCTGGGTTCGTTCGCGCTCGACCTCGGCGCGGTAACGCTTTTCCTCTACTGTTGGCGGGAGCGGGAGATATTGCTCGACCTCTTCGAGATGGTAACCGGCGCCCGTCTTACCTATTCCTGGTGCCGCATAGGCGGGATGCCTGATGATCTGCCGGAGGGTTTCGACCGCGCCTGCCGGGATTTCCTCAAGATCATGCCGGGGCGCATACAGGAATATGATGACCTCTTCACGGGCAACCGCATCTTGCTCGCCCGGGTGGAGAACATAGGCATGTTGACACCCGAAATCGCGCTTTCCTATGGAGTGAGCGGCCCCACCCTGCGAGGCTCAGGGGTGGATTATGATGTTCGCAAAGCGGATCCTTTTGCCGCTTACTCCGAACTCGATTTCGAGGTGGCGACAAGCCCGTTGTGTGATTGTTACGGCCGTTACCTGGTGAGGATCGAGGAGATGCGCCAAAGCCTGCGGTTGATTCAACAGGCCCTCGACGGAATGCCGGAGGGAGAGATAAAGGCAAAAGGAACGAAATCAGTGCGGCCTCCCGCGGGTGAGGCTTATGCCCATGTGGAATCCCCCCGCGGCGATTTCGGGATCTATCTGGTGAGTGATGGCAAAGACAAGCCCGCCAGAGTGAGGCTGCGTGCTCCCTCCTTTTCCAATGTGTCGGCCATCGGGGAGATGATGAAAGACGACAAGTTGGCCGATATCATGGCCGTCCTGGGGAGTATTGACATCGTTCTGGGAGAAACGGATCGCTGACATGGCGGAGTTCTTCGTAAAACTCGGCCTTCCCATGCCTTGGGCATATCTCGTAGAGGTTTTCATAATCTGCGTGTTTGTGCTCATCTTCATCCTCATCAACCTGCTCATGCTCATCTGGTTGGAGCGCAAGGTCTCCGGTGATATCCAGGCCCGCATCGGGCCCATCCGGGTGGGGCCTCTGGGCCTTTTCCAGACCGCGGCGGATGCCCTCAAACTCATGCTCAAGGAAGATGTTATTCCCGCGGCGGCCGACAAGTGGACCTTCATCATCTCTCCATTCATGGTTTTCCTGCCCGCCATGTTGGTGTATATCGTCCTTCCCTTTGACCACAATCTCGTCCCGCAGGACCTGAGTCTGGGAGTGCTCTTCATTGTCGCGGTGGGAACACTGCCCACCATCGGAATCATCATGGCGGGATGGGGCTCCAACAACAAATACTCGATGTTGGGGGCGATGCGGGGGGCCGCCCAGGCAATTTCTTACGAGGTCCCTCTGGTGCTGGTGCTGGCAACCGTGGTCATGTGGACCGGCACCCTCAGCACCAAGGAGATAGTAGAAGCACAGCAGGGGATGTGGCTAATCGGCCCGCTGTTTATCGGTTTCCTGCTTTTTCTCACCTGCGGTATCGCGGAGGTAAATCGCACTCCTTTCGATATTCCGGAAGCGGAATCGGAGCTGGTCGCCGGTTTTCATGTCGAATATTCCGGGATGCGCTTCGCCTTTTTCTTTATGGGGGAATATGCCCACATGCTCTTCGTCTCCGGGCTTATTTCCGCGCTGTTCTTGGGCGGCTGGCATTTTCTCCCTTACAAACCGAATCTGTGGCTCATCCCCGGCTGGGTATGGTTTCTCGCCAAGACCTACGCGCTGGTGTTGGTTATCATGTGGATTCGCTGGACCTATCCCCGCCTGCGGGTTGATCAATTGATGAAATTCTCCTGGAAAGGCCTCGTGCCTGTGAGCTTGGCCTACCTTCTGATAATGGGCTTCGTAAAAGTCTGGTGGACCGGATAGCGGATTGGCCGGAATGGCAACCAACAAAAAAGGATTGCTGGCAGACATAATCGGCGGAGCCTGGAGCCTTATCGTGGGGCTGCGGGTGACGCTCAAATGCTGGCTGGAGCCGAAGATAACGGTTCAATATCCTTTCCGGGAGTCACTGGCGCTTTCGCCGCGCTATCGGGGAAGGATGCTCCACCTGCGTGATGAGGAGACGGGACGGCTGCGCTGCACCGCCTGCC
>WVXJ01000079.1:12583-20765 GCA_011773575.1 Armatimonadota bacterium
ATCTGGAACCTGGAGAGAATGCTGGAGCCTTGGCACGGAGCGGTAGAGGCCGAGTCGAAAACCGAATAGCAATCTGATCCGTTGGGCAGGAGCTCGCCTCCTGCCCCGTATGAGAATTGAGAACCATGGGTGAACTAATTACATTTCTGGCGCTGGCTTTCATTACAGTGGTTCCCGCGGTAATGGTGGTGGGCTCGCGGAATGTCTTCCACGCCGGCCTCTGGCTGATACCGACACTTATCGGTGTGGCCGGATTCTACCTCACCCTGGGGGCGGAATTCGTCGCCGCCATCCAGGTTCTCATCTATGTCGGCGGCATCATGGTTCTGCTGCTCTTCGCCATTCTACTCACCCGCCGCATCGGCGACCCCGAGGCGCGGCTGCACAATCGCATGCAGTGGTGGGCTCTTCTCTTTGCCCTGGTAATTGGAGTGATCCTTCACTTGAGCATACGCGGCCAATTCGGCGCCATCTATGCCGCGGCTGTTCCGCCCGAGGGGACCACCGCGAAGATGGGGGAGGCCTTGCTGGGCCCATATCTTCTGCCTTTTGAAATTGCCTCCATCGTATTGCTGGCGGCGATCATCGGGGCTATCGTTCTCGCCCGGGGGGAGAGGCAATGAATCTTCCGGAAGTGGGCCTTTATCATTATCTGACCGTAAGCGGAGTCCTCTTCGCGCTCGGAGTCTTCGGCGTATTGAGCCGCCGCAATGCCATCACGGTTCTGCTGGCGGTGGAACTGATGCTGAACGCGGCGGGTCTCAATTTCGTCGCCTTCTGGCGCTTTATGGGAGGCGAGTCACACATAACCGGGCCCATCTTCACACTCATCATCATCACCGTCGCCGCCGCCGAAGCCGCCGTGGGGCTGGCCATCATACTGAGCGTGTATCGCCGCTTCTATACCGTGGANNAGTCGCTTTTGACTTTAAGAAAAGAGAATTCCTGAACGGGAAGTTGTCAGCTTCCGTCTCAGAGCCTCCCTCGGTCTTCGGCTTTGGTCTTTCGCCCGAAAGGGCGAAAAGAGACAAAAGCGAGCGAGGGGGTCTGGGGGACGGATCGCTGGCTCGTCCCCCAGGAAGTTCGCTGTTGCTCTTGTGAAGGATTAACAATGCTCTGGCTAATACCGATACTGCCGGCAATTGCGTTCTTAGTAATCTCGGCGTTCTTCGTGAACCGCCTGCGGCGGATCGCGCCCTATGTCCTCATCCTCGCGCTCATCCTCAGCCTTATCATTTCCTTCTCCGCCCTCTCCAAGGCCCCGCTCCAGGGCGCAGAGGAGCAGAGCCTGCTCTGGCTGCACGCGGATGACCTTCGTCTGGAGGTGGGCACCCTGCTCGATCCCCTCAGCGCGATCATGCTGGTGGTAGTTTGTTTTGTCTCTTTGGTGGTGCAGATTTACTCCATCGGATATATGGCCGGAGATGAAGGCTATGGGCGCTACTTCGCCTTCATGAGCCTTTTCTCCGCCGCCATGCTGGGTGTGGTAATCTCCAACAATCTCCTCCAGACCTATGTCTGCTGGGAATTGGTGGGGCTCTGCTCGTATTTGCTCATCGGCTTCTGGTACAGGCGTCCTTCTGCCGCGGCCGCGGCCAAGAAAGCTTTCGTCGTCACCCGTTTCGGTGATGTTGGATTCCTCGTTGCGGTGCTGGCCTTTTCGCTGGTGGCGAAAGAATTCAATTTCGGCGCGCTCCAACACCGCCTGGCCGCGGGTGACTTCACCGCCGCTTTCATTACCGCCGTCTCTCTGCTTATCTTCTGCGGCGCGGTTGGAAAGAGCGCCCAATTCCCACTTCATATCTGGCTTCCTGATGCCATGGAAGGCCCTACTCCGGTCAGCGCGCTGATTCACGCCGCCACCATGGTCGCCGCCGGCGTTTATCTCGTCGCCCGCACTTTCTTCTTGTTTGCCGCTTCACCGGTGGCGCTGATTGTCGTTGCCTGCATCGGCGCTTTCACCGCGCTCTTCGCCGCCAGTATCGCGGTCGCCGCCAATGACATAAAGCGGGTTCTCGCATATTCCACCATCAGCCAGCTCGGTTACATGATGCTGGGCTTGGGCGCGCTGGGATATACCGCCGCAGTTTTCCATCTCACTACACATGCATTCTTCAAGGCCCTGTTGTTTCTTACCGCGGGAAGCGTAATTCACGCCATCGGCAAACAGGACATGTGGGAATTGGGCGGTCTCGCCAAGAAAATGCCCATCACCGCCCTCACCTGTCTGGCAGGGGCACTCGCCCTGGCCGGCATCTTTCCTTTTGCTGGCTTCTGGAGTAAAGATGAGATCCTCGCCTCCGCCTGGCTGCGGGGCGCTGAATCACCGCTCTACTATCTTCTTTTCGCGATGGGTCTGGCGGCAGCGTTCCTGACCGCTTTCTACATGTTCAGGATGTGGATTCTCTGTTTTACCGGCACTCCCAGAACAAAGGAAGCCGCCCATGCGCATGAATCCCCCTGGGTGATGACCGTTCCGCTGGCTGTGCTCGCTTTGCTTGCTCTTGTCAGCGGCTTCTGGTTGAAACAAACCGTGCCGGGCAATGGCTTGCCTTTCGCTGAATTCGTTCACGCGGGCCCTGCTCATCACGGCGAAGCCGTTTGGCTCATGTTCCTCTCGACCCTCGTCGCTGCGGCCGGTATCGTCACCGCTTATTTCACCTATTACCGGGCAAAGGTCTCTGCCGCGGCTTTCCACTCCTCTTTCCCTTGGGTGAGAAACGGTATGAAAAGCAAGTGGTGGGTGGATGCGGCCTGGGAGTCCTTTGCCACTCGCGTGGTAATAGCCGGCTCCAGTGTTGCCGCCTGGTTCGACCGCCATGTGCCTGACGGCATGGTCAACGGGGTTGCCTGGCTTTGCGGCCAGGCGGGGTTGAAACTGCGACCGGCCCAGTCCGGGCAGGTGCAGCTCTACGCGCTTGTGGCCTTCATCGGCATCATATTGTTCGTAATCCTGCTGCGGCTTACCACAGGATGGTGAGCGACAAATCTATCAAATGAATATCAATGGATAATATACTGGCTTCACATCCGCTCTCAATAACGATTCTCTCTCCGCTGCTGGCGGGGCTGATCATCATGCTCATCCCCAGGGAGCGTCTCTTCGCCGTCCGCGCCATCTCCGCATTGGGCACGGCGCCGACACTGCTCACCTCTCTTTACATCTATCTGAACTATGACCGTTCCATCGGCGGAATGCAGTTTCAGGAAAGCCTCCCCTGGGTGGAGAGTATCGGCATCTCTTATCAACTGGGGGTGGATGGAATCAGCATTCCGTTGGTGATGCTCACCGCGGTGGTCATTTTCACTGGCGTCTTCGCCTCCTGGACCATCACCAACCGCACCAAGGAGTTCTACTGTCTGCTGCTTCTGCTCGTCAGCGGGGTTTTCGGGGTCTTCGTATCCAGCAACCTCTTCTTCTTCTTCCTCTTCTACGAGTTGGCCGTGCTTCCCATGTATCTTCTCATAGGCATTTGGGGAACCGGCGCCAAGGAATACTCGGCGATGAAACTCACCCTCTACTTGCTGGCGGGGAGTGCCTTCATGCTGGTGGGAATCTTCGCCCTTTATTTCTATTCCGGTGAAAACACTTTCAATCTCCAGGCTCTTACTAGCGCCGCCTATAGTCCTCGGTTCCAGAAAACCTGTTTCTTCTTCTTCTATATCGGCTTCGGTATCCTCGCCGGCATCTGGCCCTTGCACACCTGGTCTCCGGACGGACATGCCTCCGCTCCCACCGCGGTCTCCATGTTGCACGCGGGAGTCTTGATGAAACTGGGCGCTTACGGTGTCTTGCGGGTGGGCATCGGGATTCTGCCGGAAGGCTTGCAGTTCTGGGCGCCTCTGGTCGGTATCATCGCGGCCATAAACATTGTGTATGGGGCCTATGTCGCCATGGGCCAGCGAGATCTGAAATATGTTATCGCCTATTCCAGTGTCAGCCACATGGGGGTGGTGATGCTGGGGTGCGCGGCCTTCAACTCCGTTTCCATCAATGGCGCGGTATTCCAGATGGTAAGCCACGGAATAATGACCGCCCTCTTCTTCGCTCTCGTCGGGCTTGTCTATGAGAAAGCCCATACGCGGAATATTCCGGCAATGGGAGGCTTCGCCCGCCGCATGCCGGGTATCGCCATCTGCTTTACCATCGGCGGCCTCGCCTCCTTCGGCCTTCCTGGCACGAGCGGCTTCATCGCCGAACTGATGGTCCTGCTCGGCACTTTCCGCGCCCATCCGGAGATGCTGCTGGGCCAGGTTCCGCTCTTTATGCTGTTCGCTATCGCCGCCGCCACCGCCATCGTCATAACCGCAACCTATGTACTGCGGCTCTTGCAGCAGGTCTTTCACGGTCCCGTGGATGAGAAGCAGTATCCGGATTTGCCTGATGCCAAAACCACCGAATGGGTGGCGATTACCGTGAATGCCGCTTTTCTGATAATCCTCGGCGTGATGCCGAGGCTGTTGACCGATCTCATTGGAATAAGTGTGGGGCAATTCTTACGCTGACATGAAACTGGACTTTCTGCTAATTGCGCCGGAAATCGCTCTCGCCGGACTAGCCTTCCTGGTCTTGGCGCTTGACCTCATCTTCCTGCGATCCAAGAAGAAGGGCCTGCTGGGATGGATCAGCGCGGCAGGCCTCGCAGGTGTGTTGGTTTTGCTGGTGCTGCTGAAAGACACACAGGGCAATCTGCTGCGCAGCTTTCTCGCGGATCCGCTCGCCTTTGATTTCAAACTGATTCTTCTGGTGGCGGCGTGTATTTGCAGCCTCGCCTCCGTGGATTTCGCGGGCCGCCATCTGCGTTATCCCGGTGAATTCTTCAGCCTCCTGCTCTTCTCCACTTTGGGGCTGATGATCATGGTCTCCGCGGGTGACCTCATCCTGCTCTACCTGGGCCTGGAACTTGGCACCATCAGCCTCTATGCCCTCGCCGCCATGCAGAAAGATCGGCCTCGCTCCGGAGAAGCCGGGCTGAAATTCCTCATCATGGGCGCGGTATCTTCCGCGGTCTTCCTTTACGGCGCAAGCCTGCTTTACGGCTCTCTGGGCACCACGGTTTTCGCCGATATGTCCGCCGCGGAACCAGCCGGCCCCGCTCTCAGTTTGGGCCTGGTAATGGTTCTCGCCGCCTTCGCCTTCAAGATCGCCGCAGTGCCTTTCCATATGTGGGCCCCGGATGTGTATCAGGGCGCGCCCACACCGATAACCGGTTTCCTTTCCGTCGCTTCAAAGGCGGCCGGCTTCGCAGCCCTGTTGAGATTGTTCATGGGGCCCTTGTATCCGCTGATGGGACAGTGGTTCCCCATGCTGATGGTTCTCTCCGCATTCTCCATGATAGTAGGTAATCTCCTCGCCATCCCCCAGTCGAACATAAAGCGCATGCTCGCCTATTCCGGTATCGCTCAGGTCGGCTACATTCTTATCGCGCTTGCCGCCGCTTCGGAGAGGGGCACCGCCTCCGCCATCTTCTTCCTCTTCCAATATCTCTTCACAAACCTGGGCGCCTTCATCGTCATCACCATGATGGGTTCCGCCCACGGCAATGACGAAATCCGCTCCTACGCGGGCCTCTCTCGACGCAATCCCCTGGTGGCCTTGTGTATGCTTGTCCTGCTGCTCTCATTGGGAGGGATTCCGCCGCTCGCCGGATTCTGGGGGAAACTCTTCCTCTTCTGGACGGGTATCGAGCAGGGGCTGTACAGCTTGGTGCTCATCGGGGTATTGGCGACCGTGCTCTCCCTCTATTACTACCTGATGGTTGCCAGACAGATGTATATTGAAGAAGCGACAGATAAAACCCCCATATCGGTGGCCTTCCCCGCCGCCTTTGCCCTCGTAATCTGCACTTTCTTCGTTATCGCCCTCGGCTACCCCAAACCCTGGATGGCCCTCGCCGAAGCCGCCGCCAGAACCTTCGGCTTCCCTCACTGAACCCGTCCCAATTAACCGCCGATTCACGCAGATTAACGCAGATGAATCTGCCTTCACCCCGCGAACATCTCCTCCACGCTCACGGGCCGGCCTTCTTCCGCAGACCGGTTCGCGGCCAGAGTCACGGCCAGGGTCCGCACCGCATCTTGGTAGGAAGAGAGGATTCCGTCTCCTCGGCCTGACTTCAAAGCTTCGACGAAGGCGCGGTCTTCATCAACATAGGGATCATTCTCGAATGTGAAATTCTCTTTCCTATCAGCATATTGGAGACGGAGAGTGTTTCCATCCAATTCCAGCGCGAAGTCCTTGCAGATTACCTCCAACCCCAGCCGAAATCCCTGCAGGATAAGACAGCCGGAATGAATCGTGCCGATGGCCCCGCTTTCAAACTTGAGATTGACCGATCCCACATCCCAAACATCGAANNNNCGCCAGCCAGCGCGCCAAATCGAAGATATGAGTAGACTGCTCCACCGCCTGGCCGCCGGAAAGAGCCCTCTTCCTCCACCAGGGCGTCTCCGGCATCCCGCTTATCCAATAGCCCAGCGCCATCCCCACGTTCTTATCGGCAAGCACCTCTCTCGCCTTCCGGGAAGATTCCATGTAACGGAAATGATAACCGACGGAAGAGATTATCCCCGCCTCCTCAATTGCCGCGCCCATCTCCCGCGCGCTTTCCATGGAAACCGCCACCGGCTTCTCAATGAAAAGGTGAATACCCTTTTTCGCGGCGGCAGTTTCTATCCCGTGTTCGGCCGGCGGCACCCCAACATAGAGCGCATCCAATTCCGCCGCCTCCAACATCTTCCCGGCATCAGCATACGCCTCCCCATCATGCTCCTGCGCGACCGCCTTCGCTTTCGTCTCATCCAAATCGTGGAAAGCCGCCAGAGTAACTCCCTCCAGGCCGGAGAGATTGCGCATGTGTACCTGATTCACCCAGCCGCAACCTACAAAACCAATCCTCAGCATCTGTCTCTCTCCTATGTGGTAATGGTCACTGTAGGGCGGGTGCGCCCGCCGCATCTAAAGCAGACATCCGTAGGCCAGAAGCCCACCGCTTCTGCCACCAAATCGGTAGCCGCACCTTTCAAGGTGCGCTGGATTCTTCCTTCACCCGATGAACATTTCCTCCACGCTTACCCGCTGACCCTCCTCCGCGGAGCGGTTGGCGGCGAGGACAATAGACAGAGTCTTCAATCCATCAGCGAAAGGACACAGTATCTTCTCTCGCTTTCCGGTGAGCACGGTCTCCAGGAAAGCGCGGTTCTCGGCTTCATAGCCGGTCATCAACTCAACCGGTTCCTCGCGGCTTTCCTCCGCGGTCTTGATGTGCAGGCTGTTGTAGGTGAACTCGATGAAAAAGCCTTCTCCCATCAGCCGCATCCCCGGAGTGGGCCCGCGAAATCCCAGAGCACAGGAATTGATGATACTCCCCAGTGTCCCGTCTTTGAAACGCAGGCTTACTGTCCCGCTGTCCGCAATATCCAGTCCCCCTTTTTCGCTGAACACCTCATATCCATACTCGGCAGAAACAGTTTCCACTTCGCCCAGCAGGTATCCCAACATATCAATCAGGTGGCTGGTCTGNNCAGCCTCCAGATACCGTAGCACATAGCCGACGGACACAATCACTCCCGCCTTCTCCAGTGCCTTCTGATTGTTGAGCGCTTTCTCCATATTCAACGCGACGGGTTTCTCGATAAACAGATGGAGGCCCTTCTCAGCGGCAAGGTTCTCCTGATTCTGACGGGCGAAAGGCGGTGTGCATACATAGACCGCTTCCAGTTTCTCTTTGTCCAGCATCTCCCTGTAGTCAGAATAAGCGCGGCCCGAAGAACCCGCAGCGAGTTCCTCCGCCCGCTCCTTCTGCACATCACAGAAGGCAACCAACCGCGCTTGTTCCATCTTCTCCAGACAGGAAACATGCCTGCGCGCGATATTCCCACAGCCGATAAACCCGATGCGTACTTGTTGCATTCCCTGTCCCTCGTTGAACCGTATTCAACCGCAGATAAACGCAGAGAAGTTTGTGGGGCGGGGGCCCTGCTTGCCTTGAGCCTGTCGAATGGGTCCCCCGCCGAACTGCATATAACCGCAGGTTCACGCAGATAAACGCTGCAGGGGCGAATCACCATTCGCCCCACATCACGGGTAGGGCAGAAGCGCCTGCTTCTGCCACTGCCCCCCCACCTTGATCCTCCCCCGCAAGGGGGGAGGTAACTTCCAGTCTATCCGTTGTAGGGTGGG
>WVXJ01000115.1:0-275 GCA_011773575.1 Armatimonadota bacterium
TTCCCCTCCACCGAAGGAACTGCGGCACCTACTGATATCGGCCTCACCTATGGCGCCGCCCGGTGGGAAGCGGGGGTGGACTATTTCGGAGGCACTGATGCTCCACTGTCTTTTAATGCAAAGGCACTGCTGGCTGATGAGGCCGCCGGGGGACCGGACCTGGTCGTAGGCATTTATGCCGCAGGCACCAATTCAAGTACTGCCTACAACATTGCATACGGCCTGTTTAGCAAGACCTTCAGTGAGACGCGTTTGACCGCAGGTTATTTCAAGGG
>WVXJ01000115.1:356-757 GCA_011773575.1 Armatimonadota bacterium
TTCAATGATCGCTCTCTGCAGGACATGATAACAACACAGATAGATGTCGATTTCTGAGGAGGAGCCCAACATTATTCAATGGGTTAACGCGCATTTTACATACGAGAAACAGTGGGGAAATGATCGGTCGGTATATTCTTAGTGAAGCACTCACAATGGGAGGGAAAAGTGACAGCCCAGATCAGTGCCGCGGATACAGTGTTCGTTCTATTCGGCGCCGCGCTGGTGATGTTTATGACTCCGGGACTGGCCTTGTTCTATGGTGGGATGGTTCGCACCAAGAATGTCTTGGGCACCATCATGCACAGTTTCTTCATCGTGGCCCTGGTGTCGGTGCTGTGGGCGCTCATCGGCTACAGCCTCGCCTTTGGACCGGACCGCGGTCACCTTATCGGAAGCCT
>WVXJ01000115.1:839-967 GCA_011773575.1 Armatimonadota bacterium
GCGGTGATTACACCCGCCCTGATTACAGGCGCCTTCGCCGAGCGGATGCGTTTCCGCGGATTTGTCGCATTCACCATCCTCTGGTGCTTGCTGGTATATGCTCCCATCGCCCATTGGGTATGGGGGGT
>WVXJ01000115.1:1061-1441 GCA_011773575.1 Armatimonadota bacterium
TCCCGCCGGGGCCATGGTTCCGCGGTTTTCACTTCTCACAATCTCCCCCTGACCATCATCGGCGCGGGGATCCTGTGGTTCGGCTGGTTCGGATTCAATGCGGCAAGTGCATTGGCGGCGAATGGATTGGCCTGCAATGCCTTCGTCGTCACCAACCTGGCGGCAGCGGCGGCGACCATATCCTGGGCCGCCGCGGAATGGATGCATCGTTCTAAACCGACGACTTTGGGCGCCGCCTCCGGAGCCGTGGCAGGGCTCGTCGCCATTACTCCCGCATCAGGCTTTGTCGCACCCATGCCCGCCATCGCCATCGGCGCGCTGGCAGGGTTGATCTGTTATGGGGCCGTGCAACTGAAATGGCGGGCGGGGTATGACGACTC
>WVXJ01000115.1:1527-1944 GCA_011773575.1 Armatimonadota bacterium
AATAGCCGTCGCAGCAACCGTGGGCTATTCATTCGTGGTCAGCCTGGTTCTGCTCAAAGCAGTGGATTTGGTGGTGGGTCTGAGAGTGAATGCGGAGGAAGAAGAAGTGGGTCTCGATCTGTCCCAACACAGCGAAGCCGCCTACGGGTTCTAACGACAAGGCTGGTCTGAAAGGCCGCGCTGGGCTGCAAAGCGTGAGGTAAACATTATGAAAAAAATCGAAGCCATCATTCGTCCCGAACGAGTGGAAGAGGTGCGTCGGGCACTGGCGGAACTCTCTTATCCGGGGTTGACGCTGAGCGATGTCAAGGGGCACGGCAAACAGAGAGGGGTTCGCCAGCAGTGGCGGGGCAAGGAATATGTCGCGGAACTGCTGCCCAAGGTGAAGTTGGAGATTGCGGCCCTGGATGAGGACGT
>WVXJ01000115.1:2111-2278 GCA_011773575.1 Armatimonadota bacterium
TTCATACGCTTGTGGTTCACCGACATCCTGGG
Organism: Armatimonadota bacterium; assembly: GCA_011773575.1. Classification (GTDB taxonomy): domain Bacteria; phylum Armatimonadota; class Hebobacteria; order Hebobacterales; family WVXJ01; genus WVXJ01. Next base: position 2,144 of record WVXJ01000115.1, read on the forward strand.
ATTCTTGAAGAGTTTCGCCATCACGGTGGAGGAACTGGAAGGAGCGCTGGAGGAAGGAATGGGTTTTGACGGCTCTTCCATCCAGGGCTTCGCGCGGATTGACGAGAGCGACATGATCGCCAAACCGGACCCGGC
>WVXJ01000243.1:0-302 GCA_011773575.1 Armatimonadota bacterium
TCGCCGAGATCGCTCTCTTTCGCCAGTTCCGCCCGCAACAGGTCTCCGGCGGCTATGTGGACTGCGCCGGTGCGCTTCACCAACACACCTGCTATGGTTCCTTTTCCCGCCCCTGGAGGGCCAAAGAGAGCAATCCTCATTTATTTTATGAACCCCTCGTATTGCCGCATCACGAGATGGGCCTCGATTTGCTGCATGGTTTCTAAGGCGACTCCGACAACGATGAGCAGGGAGGTTCCCCCCACGATCGAGAAGGAGGTCACCTTGGTTATATCATTCACGTAGTATTGAAGCAGAGCGAC
>WVXJ01000243.1:349-1017 GCA_011773575.1 Armatimonadota bacterium
AGGAATTGTTCCGTGGATTTGCCGGGGCGAATGCCTGGAATGTACCCCCCTGATTTCTTCAGGTTGTCAGCAACATCGGCCACATTGAAAGTCACGGCGGTATAGAAATAAGTGAAAAAGACTACGAGAGAGAAGTAGAAGGCCGAGTACCAGGGATTGTTACCCGGGTAAAGTTGCTCGGCAAGACCGGCCAGTCTGGCACCCCACTCCGGAGAGCTCCTCTCCAAGGCGGGGCCGACGAACTGAAGAATCTGGGTTGGCAGCAGGGCAATGGAGATGGCGAAGATGATGGGAATGACTCCGGCGGTGTTCACGCGGATGGGAAGATTGGTGCTGGAGCCGCCGTAGATGCGATTACCGATTACGCGGCGGGCATGTTGAATTGGAATCTTGCGAGACCCCTGTTGGATGAAGACAATGAAGGCAATGGTGGCAACGAGGATGACGAAGAGAAAAGCCACATTGAACCAAGTGAATGCACCGGCTTGCAGGCCTCGAAAGGTCAGTCCGATATCCACAGGAAGGCGAACCAGAATGCCGCAGAAGATGACGAGAGAGATACCGTTGCCGATGCCCTTGTCGGTGATCTGCTCTCCCATCCACATGAGGAAACAAGTGCCTGCGGCAAGGGTGACTACTATCGGTATCAGTCCGAATCCTCCGGTCTC
>WVXJ01000175.1:0-904 GCA_011773575.1 Armatimonadota bacterium
GGCATTCTGTCTTATCTTTGCATCGAAGCGCCCGTCATGCGGTTCGCCCGGAAACGCGTGTTTCAGCGCCCTCAGGAAGCACCGGCTGCAGCGAATCCTTCACCGCCGGGTTCCTTTGACGGGGCTTGACGCATTGGGTGAGAAACCTTTCTAATATCCACATGTCTGCTCCGCATTTGGTATTGCTGCATCCGCCCAGTCAGATGGATTTTCGGGAGCGGCCTTATCGCCACTGGCCTATGTGTAACACGGTGGCCACTTCGCCCGCCTTCGAGTATTTTCCGCTCGGTTTCATCACCCTCATGAGCCATCTGGAGCGCAATGGGTTCACGGTGCGCATCATCAACCTGGCGGTGAAGATGGCGAAGAGCCGGCGCTTTCAGCCGCAGGCGCTGTTGAAGAAACTGAAGCCCCTGGCTTTCGGGATCGGCCTTCACTGGGCGGCGCATGCGGACGGGGCGCTGGGACTTGCCGCGCTGTGCAAGCGGCTCCACCCCGATATTCCCGTGATTCTGGGCGGTTTGACGGCCTCCTATTTCCACGAGGAAGCCATCCGCAATGCGAATGTTGATTTCGTCCTGCGAGGTGATTCGACCGAAGAGCCACTGCTGGATTTGATGCGCCATATCGAGAATAAACGCTCTTTTGAGGATGTGCCCAACCTGACCTGGAAAGAGAATGGGCAAGTGCGTATCAACTCATTCTCTTATCAGCCCGAACTGCTGGATATTCAAGTTGATTATTCTCTGCTCAGGCGCCACATGCTGCGGGACCGGGATTTGCGCGGCAATCTGTTTACCGGCTACCACTGGCCCGTCTACTGTTTTAACATGACCTTATGGTGCCGGGGATGCAAGTTTCGCTGTGTGACTTGCGGAGGCTCCAACTCGGCCTTGGGGAGGCG
>WVXJ01000175.1:984-2225 GCA_011773575.1 Armatimonadota bacterium
GCGGGAGGCGAGGAATTTCTCCGCGCGGTAGCCGACCTCGGGGCTAATCCGGAGTTGGCGATGTCACCGGAGAGCCATGATGAGAATATCCGCCGCGCGTACGGCCGCTGTTTCTCCAATGAGATGCTGGAGAAAGATATCACCGATTTTCTCGGCATGGGAGGCAAGGTGAGGCTGTTTTTCATGGTGGGGCTGCCCATGCAGACAGCAGCATCGGTTCGACGGACTCTCGAATACTGTGAGCGGCTCTTTGACCGATTCTCCAACTACCCCTCTCATTTCGATATCACCTTGGCTCCGCTGGCTCCGTTCGTTGATCCGGGCGCTCCCGCCTTCGAGTTTCCGGAGGCGTACAGGTATCGCATTTTCAGCCGCACCCTTGCTGACCACAGAGAGGCGATGCGGCAGCTGCATTGGAAAGATGTCCTGGGCTATGAGACCGAGGCGATGGAAAAGGCGGAGATTGCGGACATCAGCACAGAAGCGGCGGAGCGGCTCTGTCATCTGCGCCGCGGGTTCGGCTGTCTCAAGCCGAAGGACGCCGCCTATTACCTGCGGGAACTGGAGAAGAACCGGCCTCTTTGAAAGGTTGGGTTCAGCGAACCGTGAATACACGCATCCTCGAAATAGATGCTGAGAATCCGCAGCCGGAGCGGCTGGAAGAGGCGGCGGCGGCAATCTGGCATGGGGGGATTGTGGCCGCGCCCACCGACACCGTTTATGGGTTGTTTGCGGATCCCGCAAATGGGGAGGCCGTGGGACGCATCTATGAGGTGAAGGGGCGTGATTTCCGGCGGCCGCTGATTCTGCTGGTGGCGGATATGGAGATGGTGGAACGGCTTCAGCCGCACATCCCCGATGTTGCGAGAAAAGCCATGGAGCAGTTCTGGCCCGGCGGATTGACGGTGATCCTGGAGAAGACGACCGCCGTGCCCGACCATCTGCTGGCGGGAGGGACTACTGTGGGCCTGCGTCTTCCCGCGCATCCAGTTACAACGGGGCTGATAGAGGCTGTCGGTTTCCCGCTTGCCTCCACCAGCGCCAACCGCTCCGGTCAGCCCGCCGCGGCGAACCCGGAAGTGATAGCCGAGACGTTTGCCGACGAGATGGAAATGGTAATCAACTCGGGTCCGGCGCCGGTGGGAAGAGAATCGTCAGTTGTGGATTTCACCCAAAGCCCGCCTCTTCTGGTGAGGGAGGGATGTTTTTCACGACAGATTCTTGAAGCAGCCATCGGCAGG
>WVXJ01000175.1:2286-3246 GCA_011773575.1 Armatimonadota bacterium
ATAGGCCTCGTTATCGCTGCGGCCGGCGCAAGCCTGGCGCAAGGCGCAGTGACACTCGAGTATAGGTTCACTCCCAAGGAGAGCCTGAAATATCAACTCTCCTTGGCGGGGACCATGAAGACCAAAATGCCTTCACCGATGCCGTCATCGGATATGAACCTGAAAGGCACACTCGATTACCTGCAGCGGGCCGTAAAGGTGGCCTCCGACGGCACCGCGGACATAGAGATGTCCTGCCCCAGGATGGAAATGGAAGTCATGCTTCCCGGGCAGATGATAGACATATTGTGGAAAGACAAGCGACTCGACTTGAAGATCAATGGTGAGCCACAGCCATCAGACGAGGTGAATTTCTCGACCATGCCTTTCCTGGGTGCACCCGTGAAGGTCCGCATGAACAAACTGGGCAAGGTAGTTGAGTTCCCCGATACGAGCGCTCTTGAAGGGCTGGTGGGTAATCTGAGAATCTCCGAGATGCTCAAGACAAACCAGAGCCAACTGCCGGATCATCCGGTGGGCGTGGGGGATTCCTGGATTGTGGAAACCAAAGCGCCCATTCCGGGGACTGACCATCCGCTGACCGTGAAGACTACCTATTTGCTGGAGGGTTTTGAGACACTCAAGGGCGAACGCGCGGCAAAAATCGTGATGAAGGGCAGCGCGCAGGCGAAGAACCTGGAGATTGGCGCTCCCGCCGGTCAACAAGTACGGCCCGGAATGACTTTTGACGAACTCAGCCAAGAGATGGAGGGAGCCTTCTGGTTCTCCGTCGAAAAGGGCCGGGTGCTGAAAAGCGAATTGACGACGAAAGTCTGGCAGGTAATGACAGTTCCTCTGCCAAACGGCACCCGGAAAATCAGCACGGATATGCAGATGAAGGTGAATATGGTCCTGAAATAGGAGGTTGGAGAGACCTGGGATAAAGGAAGGTTATCACTCGTTTCGGGCGAAGAATATACT
>WVXJ01000175.1:3254-4898 GCA_011773575.1 Armatimonadota bacterium
TGGATGTTTGCGGCTACCGCGGATCGGTTCAATGTGGCCGGCTACAAACCTGCCAACACTCTCGAAGCACAGGTCGCTCTGGCGGCGAAAGTGCCGGGTTTAAAGGCGATCGAGATTCATCAGACTGATCTCACGGACATGAAGCCCAAAGAATTCGCGAAACTGCTGGCAAAGCATAAATTGGCCTGCTCAAGTGTTAACGTCAATGTATGGGGAGATGCGAAGTACATGCACGGGGCTTTTACCCACCGAGATCTGAAGATTCGCCGCGAGGCCCTGGATGAAGCGAAGAAGGCGGTGCGGATTGCCCGCGCCCTGAACTGCCCCGGTGTCGGGTTGTGGCTTGGGTCGGATGGTTTTGATTATCCCTTCCAGAGCGATTACACCATTCAATGGGATTTGCTGGTGGACGGAATCCGCGAAATCGGCGAGTATGCGGGCCGCAAGGTAAATGTGGGTATCGAGTATAAACTGAAAGAGCCGCGCACTCATATGACCGTTGGAGATGTGGCGAAGGCGATGTTGATTTGCAATGAAATCGGCAGAGACAATGTGGGAGTGACGGTTGATTTCGGTCATGCTTTGATGAGCCGGGAGAATCCGGGCGAATCGGTGGCTCTGCTTGCGCGCGGGGATAAACTCTTCAATGTCCATATCAATGACGCCTTTCGGGAGTGGGATGATGACATGGTCCCCGGCACAGTGCATTTGTGGGAGACCGTTGAGTTCCTCTATTGGTGTCAGCGCACCAAGTACAAGGGCTGGATCTCGCTGGATATGTATCCTTACCGGGAGGACAGCGTGAAGGCCGCCGGCATGGCGATTCGCAATCTCAACTCCATGTGGAAGATGGCGGAGAAGATCAATGTTCCCGCATTGAAGAAAGCCCAGCGCTCAATGGACGCGCTCGCTACCCAGGAAGTGATACGCAAGATTGCGTTCAGTGGTAGATAGCGTACACGCTTGGGCTGTATGGAAACTGCTTCCGAAGAAAGGTGAAGGAAATGCGAGAGATACCTGCACAGAAACTCAGCGCGGAAAAATTCGCCGCTTACGGGGTATTCGCCGATATGATAGCTCCGCAAGGAGAGAAGATAGGCGAAGCCCCCATCTTATTCTATCGGGACATGGTGCAATTGCCGCTGGGAACCTCCACCATTGCCTCCCTCTCCGTGTGTCAGGTGGAAAAGCGGGAGCCGGTGATTGATGTGAGCGAGTTTCATACCGCGGTGGGAGAGGCTATTTTGCCCTTGGACGCGGATGTGGTTATCCATGTGGCCGCGGCGACACCGACGGATGCTCCTCCCGCGGACAAGATCGAGGCCTACCTGGTTCCCAAAGGCACCCTGGTGGTCTTGAAGCCGGGGGTATGGCATCACGCGCCATTTGCGGTAGACACCCAGCGCGCCAATGTCCTTATCGTTCTTCCGGAACGCGCCTATGCCATGGATTGCACGGTGCGGCCCATCCCGGAGAAAGATCAGATAAAAGTATCGCTGTAGGCGCAGCAGTAAAATATGGGGCAGGAGGTGAACTCCTGCCCAACGAAATCAGTGGTTAGACTGGGGCGGCTCTGCGAGCCGCCCTTACTATTTCTTGAGGATAGATTGGTTTTTAAGTTGGCTGGCAGCCTTCAACGACTAT
>WVXJ01000175.1:4967-14251 GCA_011773575.1 Armatimonadota bacterium
TCAATGGTCTCGAATTCTAAGATGATGATCCTCTGCGGATTCCAATCTCCTGTCAGGGAAGTCACTTGTCCTCCGCGGGCAAGATAGCGGCCCCCATGCTTTACGACAATCTGGTAAGCTCGCTCCACATACTCGGCGTAGAGTTTCTCGTCCTTGATCTCAACCTCGATAATCATATAGACCGGCACAGCAACTCTCCGTTTCTCCCCGCCAAGCCTGAACCTGCTGCCAAGAGGAACCACAGTTCGACAACAGCGCCTGCGAACCTTATTCATCCATCCAGCAGACTCACAATCGAATATGGATGGGGATAGTGCATCATGAGGTTTCTCTTCGTTAGGCAGGCAATGGCCTCCTGCTGCTTCGGATTGAACAAAGGCAGAGCCTTCCTGACGCGGGCAAGCATCCGCGATGTGGAAGAATGCCGGCGGGGTGCGGAGACCCCGCCCTACAATTCATTCAAACTCCATCGGCGGGCGCAGGCGCACCCGCCCTACAGCAAACCAAGAACTTCTGCGGCCAAACATCTGCGCAATCTGTGTAATCTGCGGATAAATACCACCCCGCGGGTATTGTAGGGCAGAAGCGGGGGCTCATGCCCTGTGACTCTCCCCACACCCCCCTTCCCTGCTATAATCAATAAGGTTTACGACTATGGATGAGCGAAGTTTACGGGTATTGGAATATCCCGCTATCAGGGAGCTGGTGGCGGAGAGGACGAGCAGCAGTCTGGGGCGGGAACTCGCCCTTCAGATGATGCCGGCGACTGCTTTGGAGGAGGTACGCTGTCTCCTTGAGCAGACGAGCGAGGCGCGCTTGCTGCTTTCCCAGGCGGTTTCCCCCATGGCGGGAGTGAGAGATGTCCGCGCCCAAGTGCGGTCCGCTGCAAAAGGCGGGGTGCTCACCGCTCCCGATTTACTGGACACCGCCTCCACACTTCTCGCCAGCCGGCGGCTGCGCGGCATCTTGAGGGAGCACACCCTTTCCTCTCCCAGGCTGGCGGAAGCGGCGCAGCGGCTGGGCTCGTTCCGCGAGATCGAGGATTCCATCAACGCTTGTATTGATGACCGCGCGCAGGTAAGAGACAGCGCCAGCGACCGCCTTCGCTCCCTGCGCCAGAAGGCGCGCACCCTGCACGACAACATCATGCGGCGGCTGGAATCCATGGTTCGCGCTTCGGGCTATCAGCGGATGTTGAGCGAGCCGGTGATTACCGTGCGGAGGGACCGTTACTGTTTGCCGGTGAGAAGCGAGTTTCGGGGTGAATTCAACGGCATACTGCATGATACCTCGGCGAGCGGGGCCACCTGTTTCATGGAGCCGGGCGCGGTGGTGGAGTTCGGCAATGAACTACAGGCCTGCCACAGCCAGGAAGAGGAAGAGATACGGCGGATTCTCGCGCAACTCAGCGGAGAAGTGGGGGCTAAATCCGAGGAGATTCTGGCCACCCTGGAGGCGCTTGCGGTTTTGGATTTGATTTTTGCGCGCGCAGCCTTTTCTACAGATTTGGAGGCAAGCGAGCCGGACCTGGATGGGAATGGAAGCCTGGAGTTCATCTCCGCGCGCCATCCCCTGTTAAAAGGAAACGTAGTTCCCATTGATGTCAACCTGGGGGAAGATTTCATCTCTCTCATCATCACCGGCCCCAACACCGGAGGCAAAACGGTTACTTTGAAGACCATCGGCCTGCTTACATTGATGGCTCAGTCCGGCCTGCATATTCCGGCTCAGGCGGGCAGCCGGGTAGCGGTCTTTCAACAAGTTTTCGCGGATATCGGAGATGAGCAATCCCTGCAGCAGAGCCTCTCCACCTTTTCTTCACACATGAGCCAAATAGTCAAGGTGATGAAGGAGGCGGCGAGCAACTCACTTGTTCTGCTGGATGAGATCGGCGCGGGGACCGATCCTGCGGAGGGCTCGGCCCTGGCAAAGGCAGTACTCACGGAACTCTACCAGCGGGGCTGCCGCACCGCCGCCACCACACACTACGGGGAATTGAAGACATTTGCTTACAACCAACCGGGGATCGAGAACGCCAGCGTGGAGTTCGATCCGGTTACCTTGAAACCCACTTTTCATCTGCGCATGGGCATGCCGGGGGCCTCCAATGCGTTCGCCATTGCGTCCAATTTGGGGCTGGACCGCTCCATTATCGGCAATGCTCAGGAGATGATGGGAGAGAGCCGCGTCGCTTTGGATTCGGCGCTTCAGCGGGTCGAAGAAAATCAACGCACCCTGGCGGAAGAGAGAAAGGCCGCCGCGGAAGACCGCTTGGGCCTGCAGCGGGCGCGGGAGGAATATGAGGCGCTGACGCGGTCATTGAAACACAAACGCAAGGAGATACTCTCTGCCGCGCGCAAGGAGGCGCGGGAGATCGTCACCCGCGCCAAGCGCAGAGGAGAGAGCCTGTTGGGCCTGCTGCGCCAAACCTTGGCGGAGGTGAAAGCGAAGGAGCGTGTGGCAAAAACGGCTGTTGAGATATCCAGCGATGCCGCCGCGCAGATCGCTTCTCTGGAGGAAGAGGGGCGCGCGCTTGCGCCGGTTGAAGAAGAAGTAGTCGAAGAGCCGGCGGGCCCGCCGCTCACCGAGGTGAAGCGAGGTCAACCGGTCTTTGTGCGCAGTGTGCGTCAGAGAGGAACCGCCCTGAGTCCTGCGGATGAGAAAGGGATGGTGGAAGTGCAGGTGGGGATTTTGCGGCTTTCTGTCCCAATAGGCGAACTGGAGGGGGCCGAGGAAGAGCCCCAGCAGAGACATGATGCGTTTCTCTCTGCGCCGCGAATCGTGCCCGCGGAGATACACCTGCGGGGCTTGCGGGTGGAAGAGGCTACTTTGGAATTAGAGGAGTATCTGGAGCAGGCGGTTGAAGCGGGCTTGAAAGAGGTGCGGATCATACACGGCAAAGGCACCGGCGCGGTGCGGAATGCGGCTCAGGAATTGCTGCGCAAACATCCCCTGGTCACCTCCATCCGAGCCGCCCTCCCTAATGAGGGCGGAGAAGGCGCCACCCTGGCGTCGCTGAAGAGCGGAGAAGCCTAGTCTTAAGCAGAGAAAGTGAATTGATGACCTCGCGCGAAGTATTCCTGGAGACTTGCCTTTTCAGAAATCCAACGCGTGCGTATCGTTGGGAGTGTATCGGCATCTGGGAAGAGACCTATGAGAAATGGAAAAAGCAGGGCTATTCCGCGGGGCCGAAATTCGCTGATTTCCTCAATTACTTCGGGATGGACTGGCACGTAGGCTTCATGAACTTCCAGGAGGAAACCGGGCTTTACACCGGTTTCGCAAACACCCCCTTCTTCCCCGGTTTCAGGCGGCGGGTGCTGCGCAAGGAGGGAAAGACGCGGATTGTGCGCACTTCTACAGGTGTGGTGCAGCGGGAACTGGTGAATCTTACCGAATCCTCCATGCCCCAGTTTCTCTCTTTTCCGGTGGAGACACGCAAGGACTGGGAATCCATCAAACCGCGGCTGGATCCGTTTTCCAAAGGCCGTTATCCATCTGATTGGTCAGCCCTACTGCGGCGCTATGAGCGGCGGGATTTCGTGTTGGGGATGCCGATGATCGGGGCCTTCGGGCTGCTGCGCAATCTGATGGGGCCGGAAAACGCGCTCATCTCGTTTTATGATGATCCCGGCCTGGTGGCCGCCATCATGGCTCACTGGGAGTGGATGAACAAGGGGTTCATCAGCGCAGTGAGTGAACATCTGACTCTCGATTACATATTGCTCTGGGAGGATATGTGTTTTCGTTCCGGTCCGCTGATCTCGCCCGATCTTTTTCGCCGCTTCATGCTGCCTCACTATCAGGAGGTAATTGCACATGCCAAAGGGCGGGGGATTCCGGTGGCCGCGGTGGATACTGACGGCCGCTGCAGCGCGCTCATCCCCCTGTTTCTGGAGGGAGGGGTGAATCTGCTCTTTCCGCTTGAGGTGCAATCAGGCATGGACGTGCGGGAGGTCAGGAAGGCCCATGGCAGCCGGCTGGCACTTCTGGGAGGACTGGACAAGCGCGCCCTCGCTGTGGGCAAGGAAGCGATTGCGGATGAGGTCAATTCCAAGTTGCCTCCCCTTCTGGAGGAGGGCGGGTATATTCCAGCCCTGGATCACTCGGCGCCGCCGGATATCTCCCTCGACAATTTCGGCTACTTCCTGGATACGGTGCGGGCGATATCAGACAGAATCNNGGCGACCTGCCTCAGTTGCATTGGTACCTGGTGAAAGCAACAGAGGAGGAGAATTGAAGGACACACGAAGAGTCCGGCAAGACGGGACGGCGAAGAAACGGATACTAGCGGCGCTGGTCGCTCTCTTCTTCATGGTGGGCATTGTCTGGGTCGTGAACGCGAGGAAAGGCAAAGGCTCCGAGGCGGCCAGTTTCGAGTTTGCGGAGGTGGAGCGGGGATTGGTACGCCAGACGGTCTCCGCGGACGGCCTCTTACAGCCCCTGACCACGGTGGTAGTGAAATCCTATGCGGGAGGAAGCGTGGATATCCTGGCTGTGGAAGTGGGAGATGAAGTAAAGCCTGGAGATCTTATTGCAAAGATTGACCCCACGGACAGCCTCACCGCCTATGAACAGGCGCGAGCCGATCTGACCGCGGCTGAGGCGCGCCTTTTGCAGGCGCGGGAACAGGGGCTGGCACAGCCTGCCCTTACCCGCGCCAGTATCGCCCAGGCGGAGGCGAATTATGAAGTGGCCAAGAAGGAACTTGAGCGCCTTCAGGCTGCCTCTCATCCACAAACGCGGGCCCAGGTGCAGACCGCGCTGGACAAAGCAAAGGCGAATCTGGACATTGCGGAAAAGGAACTCGCCCGCGCTCTGGAATTGAAGGAAAGGGGCTTTGTATCACAGAGCGAAGTGGATACTGCCGTCAACCGGCGAGACCTTGCCAAGGCGGAATTGGAGAGCGCACAGAGACGCTGGGAGACCCTGGAGGAAGAACTCGCCGCCGACCTGGCGGCGGCTAAGGCGAGAGTGCAACAGGCGAAGGCCTCACTGGATCGGGCGCATGCGGATGAGGTGCAGGACCGGCTGCGGGAAGCGGAAGTCGCCTCCGCGAGGGCGCAAGTTGAGCGCGCCAACGCTTCTGTGAATAATGCGCGCACCATGCTGGACTATACGACAGTCCGCGCCCCCCGAGCCGGAGTCATTCTGCGCAAGTTCGTGGAGCAGGGAACTATTATCACCTCAGGCCGCTCCGCCATTGCCCAGGGAACCGATATCGTGGAACTGGGGGACCTCTCGAAGATGTTCGCGGAGGTTAGCCTGGATGAGTCGGATGTGGCGAAGGTACGGCTGGAACAGCCGGTGGAGATACAGGTGGAGGCTTTCTTGGAGGAGAAGTTCCGCGGTGTGGTAACTCGTATCGCGCCACAGGCCGCCACCGAGCAGAACATCACCACAGTATCAGTTGATGTAGAGATAGACAACCCTGATGCCCGCTTGAAGCCGGGAATGACGGCCTCCTGTGATTTCCAGGTGGCGGCGGTGGAAAACGCGCTTTATCTTCCCAACCGGGCCGTGCGAGAAGGTGGAGGAGGTCATTTAGTAACGATCTTGGAAAGTAATGAGGAGAAAGATGTCCTGATAGCGGTGGGGCTGGTGGGTGATGAGCGCATACAGGTTCTGGAAGGGCTGAAGGAAGGAGATCAGGTGGTGCTGCCCAGCCTATTGGGCCGAGATGCTCGTATGCGAGAGCGAATGCGGGAAATGGGCGCGAGAATGGGCGGCGCAGGCGGAATTGTGCGCAGCAACGATAATAGAGGTCGCGGCGGCCGCGGGAGACGCTAGAACGCTCTTCAGTTGCAGCGAGTCAGCAGGTTGACAACGGAGTATCGTCAATGAATCTTTGGGAGTGTGTGCGAGTGGCCATCGAAGGGCTCGTCGCGCATAAGTCGCGCTCTCTCCTCACCATGCTAGGGGTCATCTTCGGAGTAGCGGCGGTGATAGCCGCGGTCTCCATGACCCAGGGGGCGAAGGCGGCCACACTTGAGGAGTTTGAACGCTTCGGCACCAATGTGTTGACTGTGCGGCCGGGCCACAGGCACCGCCATGGTATCTGGAGCGGTGAAGAGCAGAACCTCACTCTTGCAGATGCGAAAGCCATAGCAGAAGATTGCCCCAGTGTCGTTGCGGTTTCCCCCGAATTGCGATCCAGTGCCCAGGTCAAGGCTGGCAACAAGAACACTAATACCCGCATCTTGGGCACATCAGAGATCTTTCCGCGGGTGCAAAATTTCGAGATGGCGGAGGGCACATTCTTCAACGAACATGATGTGAAGACGCGGCGTAAAGTGGCGGTCCTAGGTCCTGAAGTGGTGAAGAACCTTTTCGGCGAAGGTGAGTTCGTTTCCGGCAAGCGCATTAAAATCAAGGGCATTACCTTTCATGTGCTGGGGCAATTCGAGTCCAAGGGGCAGATGCACTGGTTCAACCAGGACGACCAGATTGTGATCCCTATCACCACTGCAGTCTACCGAGTGATAGGCTCTGGCGGAGGCCCTCGCGAGAGACTGAATTCCATCGCAGTACAGTACGAGCGTGTGGAGGATGCGGAAACAGCACGCGCGGAAGTGGAGGCTCTTCTGCGCGAGCGTCATGAATTGTCGCCCGACCGAGAGAGCGATTTCCTTATTATGTCTCCGACAGACTTCATCCAGGGCATGGAGGATGCCAGCCGTATCATGACCCTGCTTTTCGGCTCCATTGCCGCGGTTTCTCTGCTGGTGGGGGGGATCGGTATCATGAATATCATGCTGGTCTCGGTTGCCGAGCGCACCCGGGAGATAGGGCTGCGCAAAGCGGTGGGAGCCACTCGTAAAGACCTCCTCCTGCAGTTCCTCATTGAGTCTCTCATATTGAGCCTGATTGGAGGGACAATAGGGGTGCTCTTGGGAGTGAGCATTTCTTTCCTTCTGCGTCTTGTCGGCATCAATACCGCGGTGTCTCTGCCGTGGGTCATCATTGCCTTCTGTTTTGCCGCCTCGGTGGGAATCGTCTTCGGTATCCTGCCCGCGCGCAAAGCCGCCTTGCAGGACCCCATTCAGGCACTGCACTATGAATAGATGGGCGAAGTGATTCAGGAATCCGAAGGCTATTGCCGCTTTTGCGAATTGACCGCTCATTAAGCCTCCCATTATCGCCGCTAATTCACGGCCAAAGGAGAGAAGATGCGATCTGTACAATCGATTCTGATAGGAATAGTATTCATGTGGGCCGCAGTCACCCACATCGAGGCCGCTCAAGCTCAATTGCCGGAAGGCCCCCTTACGCTTCGGGACTGCATCAGTATCGCACTCACTTACAATCCTTCACTCACTTCCTCTCGACAATCAGTCGTTTCTGCGGAGGCGGGTCTGGAGCAGGCGCGCAGCGGCTACTGGCCTCAGTTGTCTTTCACTTGGGTGGAGGGTCTCACCGGTACCACCTCCTTTCTCTCGGTAGGAGGGCGAACGGTAGGTTTTGCCGGAACCGATGTCCGCGAGGATGTGGATTTCGTGTTTCGCCAGAGCCTCTGGCAGCGAGGCCGGCATGAGAATGTTAAGGCAAACAAAGCATCTCTTACCGGCGCCTCCCACAACTACGAAGCCGCCATTCAAAGCCTGGTGGAGGGGGTTGCCAGAGATTACTATGGAGTATTGGCGGCGGAGAGCCTGATGGAGGTGGCACAGGCGAGGGTGAAATCCGCAAAAGAACATCTTGAGGAAGTGAAGGCACGTGTTGCGGTTGGGACGGCGGCTGAAGTGGAAATATTCCCGGCGGAGGATGATCTTGCCCGCGCCGATTTGGAAGAGATTGATGCCAGCAGCAATATTCGACTCGCCTTCGCGCAACTGAAAAATACTCTGGGGCTGGCTCCCGACACTGTGCTGGAGTTGGCCGAATCAGCGGCGGTTGAAGAGCCGTCTTTGCCGTCACTACAGGAGGCGATGAAGAGCGCCTACACCTCCAGGCCGGATCTCATCTCCGCCCGCGCTTCGGTGGAGCGGAGCCGATACAGTTTCGCCTCGGCGAAGATCCGCCGCGGGCCGCTGGTGGAGTTTTTCGGTCAGTACCAACAAGGCTACAGCGAATGGAGAGCGCGAGACCCTTCCTGGCAGGTTCTGATGAGTCTCTCCTGGCCCCTGCTTGATGGTGGAGCAACTGACGCCGATGAAACCCAGGCGAGAGCGGAGAATGTACGCGCGGAAGCGGACTTGCAGACACTGGTCAATCAGGTAGGACTGGAGGTGGAAAGCGCGCGGGTGGAGGTAATCCGCACCCGCCAGAGAGTGGCGGCGACAGCGAAATCAGTGGCCGCGGCGGAAGCCCGCTTGGCAGCGGCGGAGGGAAAGTATCGAGAGGGGATGGCCATCTTTCTGGAGGTAAGTGATGCCCTCGCCGCGCTTTCCGATGCCAGAGCCAGCCAGGTGAATGCCCGCTATGATCATGAGTTGGCCCGGGTGAGATTGGAGAAGGCCTTGGGCCGGCTCACACCGGAAGGTCTTGCTGAGTAAGAACCCGCCGGGGAAGAATCAGGCCGTGATTGAAGCGATTGATCTGTACAAGGACTATCATCTCGGTAAAGTCGTAGTGCCGGCACTGCGGGGGGTCAGCCTGCAGGTAAAGCCGGGCGAATTCATCGCCATCATGGGGCCTTCCGGCTCCGGCAAGTCAACTTTCTTGAATCTGTTGGGGTGCCTTGATCGTCCAACCTCCGGTTCGCTGCGACTGGATGGTGTGGAGGTCTTTTCTTTGAATGAGAGAGAACTCGCCCGCATACGTAATCAGCGAATCGGGTTTGTTTTTCAAACCTATAATCTCCTGCCCCGCGCCACGGCCTTGAGAAATGTCATGCTTCCACTTCTCTACAGCCACCAGAATCACCAACTCCGGGAGAAAGCGGAGCGGGCTTTGCAGCAGGTGGGACTCGCTGACCGCGCCGCTCACCGCCCCAGTGAACTCTCCGGTGGTGAGCAGCAGCGAGTGGCATTGGCGCGGGCGGTTGTGAATGAGCCGGCGGTGATCCTGGCGGATGAGCCCACCGGAAACCTGGATACTCAAACGGGAGCGGAAATAATGTCGCTCCTGGCTAAGTTGAACCAGGGGGGAACGACTATCTTGCTGGTTACGCACGAGCGAGAAATCGCCGATTACGCGGGCCGTGTCGTCCGTTTCCGGGACGGAAAAATCATCACCGACGAACCCGCTTCTACGCCTCCGTCTTAGAACAGGGCCTAGGCCTTGCGGGATTTCTTGACTTCCCGCATGAGATTGGCCATTTCGATAGCGGCTTTGGCGGCGTC
>WVXJ01000003.1:0-827 GCA_011773575.1 Armatimonadota bacterium
CGCCTTAGGATTCTCTCCTCACCTACCTGTGTCGGTTTACGGTACGGTCACCTGAAAAACTCCTTAGAGGCTTTTCTTGGCAGCATGGATTCAGCAAGTTGGAAAGCCCGAAGGCAATCTTCCCCGCCGTGCTCGAGGTTAATGAGCTTCCGGATTTGCCTGGAAGCTCCCTCTACCTGGCGGCCACACATTTCCAACCGTGTGTATGCCTATCCTTCTGCGTCCCCCCATCGTACAAACGCTTTTCAGGTGGTGCAGGAATGTTGACCTGCTGTCCATCGCCTACGCCTTTCGGCCTCGGCTTAGGCACCGACTAACCCTGAGCGGACTGACCTTCCTCAGGAAACCTTAGATTTTCGGCGTTCCGGGTTTTTACCGGAATTATCGCTACTCATGCCGGCAGAGTCTCTTCTAATCCGTCCACTCCGACTCACGTCGAGGCTTCACTCAAATTAGAATGCTCTCCTACCATCCCGAAGGATCCGTAGCTTCGGTAGCAAGCTTGAGCCCCGTTACATTGTCGGCGCAAAGACACTTGACCAGTGAGCTGTTACGCTTTCTTTNNGGTTGTCTCGGCCTCCTCACATCCTTGCCCACTTAGCTTGCATTTAGGGACCTTAGCTGACGATCTGGGCTGTTTCCCTTTCGACCACGAAGCTTAGCCCCCGTAGTCTTACTCCCGCACTGTGGTTAAGGGAATTCGGAGTTTGGTTGGATTCGGTAGAACTTTCGAACCCCTAGGCCATCCAGTGCTCTACCTCCCTTACCAATCATGCGAGGCTAGCCCTAAAGCTATTTCGGAGAGAACGAGCTATCACTGAGTTTGA
>WVXJ01000003.1:897-1101 GCA_011773575.1 Armatimonadota bacterium
CGGTGTTACCCGAAGTTCATCCTGGCCAAGGGTAGATCACTCAGCTTCGCGTCTATTCCATGCAACTCAACGCCCTATTCAGACTCGCTTTCGCTGCGGCTCCACATGTCTCCATGCTTAACCTTGCCGCATAGAATAACTAGCCGGCTCATTATGCAAAAGGCACGCCGTCACCCTGCCGAAGCAAGGCTCCGACTGCTTGTA
>WVXJ01000157.1:0-13440 GCA_011773575.1 Armatimonadota bacterium
TGGTTCCTGCGCCGCGCCCGGCCCGCGGCCTTGTTGTGGTGAAGAGAATCTCCGCAATCCTTGTGGAAAATGTAGAACTCGTTTCGAGAATGCAAGGGAGAGCGGGCGAATAGTAATTCGCCCCTACGGCGCGCCGATCTATCTGTAGGGGCGCATTTTATGCGCCCGTAATTTCTCACATTTCTACTTCTGCAATAGGATCTATTCATGGTGCGCGCGTGTGTGTTCGATTTGGGTGGAGTGATATTCGATTTTGATTTCGGCCCTTTCTACGAGCGGGTGCTGCCCCATTGCCGTGCCGGAGTGAGCAAAGAGAGTCTGGCGCGGCTGGTGGAGGCGCGCCACGAAAAATTGGAACGGGGGCTGGCACGTTTTTCCGCCTATTATGAGAGATATGCAGAAGAAGTGGGTTTGCGGATAGGCGTGGAGGAGTTCACTGTTATGTGGAGTGATATCTTCACCGAAAAACCGGAAACCACGGCCCTGCTTCGGCGGCTAAAAGATGTGCGACTATTCATGCTTTCAAATACAGATGAGGCTCACATCGCCTGGGTGAGGGAACGGTTCGGGGAAGTGATGGGGCTTTTCGAGAAGTGTTTTTTCTCCTATGAATTGGGGGCGATAAAACCCGCGCCGGAAGTGTTTCGAGGCGTAGAAAATGTAACCGGTCTCGCCCCGGAAGCCCACCTGCTCATTGATGACATAGAAGCCAATGTCCAAGCCGCCCTCAATGCAGGCTGGCAAGGAGTTAGGTTTAGGAGTGCAGCGGAATTAGAGAAGAGCCTGAGAAGTGCGGGGGTTGAAATTACTAATTAGGCTCAGCACTCTTCAAACACTACTAGAAAGAGGCATACAGATACACAATCGCCTGTTCACCGCGGTTCTGGTCAATAATAACCTCGAGCCAACGATCCGGAGGTTCGTCAGAAAACGCTTTATCGACTAGGTCTATGCGCGCGCCAAGCCCGCGTTTCACAGACCTAGGTTTCCACCAGCTCGCTATTTTCTTGTCGTGGGGTCTCATATCTTCCCAGTTCGAAATACCCTTGAACATCACGAAGTTCTCGATGAAGACCGGTTTCGTCTTGGCGGCCTTGGAAAATCCCTGTTCCATGAACCATTTCACGTCTTCTTGGTCGATTGTCACCTTCGCGTAGAGGTCCAAAGCCCTTGCTCCTTCCAGCACCGATTCTTCTAGGCATGCACTTCTAGGAAAGACGATATAGAGAGATTCGGACATCTGGGTCAGGCTGAAGGTGCGTGGAGGGGGGTCAGTGAAGATTGGATGCAACACCAAGTATAAGATGATGAGGATCGCAGCCAGCACCAGCAGGTCTGGCAGTTTGCGAAGAATGGCCTTTCTCAAGCCTGTATGTTCTTTCTTCTGTTCTCCCATGACAAATGACCGTGGCGCGAGGCCCCTGGCTGTGTCGAAGCCTTATGGAAAATCATCGGGCGGATAATATCCGCCGCTTTTATACAGGTGGCTGAATAACGCAGGCTAAAGCCTGCGGCTACCGATTTTTCTGCGCCCGTTCGACTGTCGCGCAGGTCAAGCCCTATCCGGCGGGGTGTCTCGGCCTGCGTAGATTTCGGGTTTCAGGACGGCGACGAAGGGGAGGTTGCGGTATTTCTGTTCATAGTCGAGGCCATAGCCGACGACGAATTCATCGGGGACCTCGAAGCCGCAGTAGTCGGCGCGGGCTTCTATCTTTCGGCGGCTGGGCTTGTCCAGCAATGCGACCACTTTGACACTGGCGGGGTTGCGGCCCTGGATGTGCCGTTTGAGGTAATGCAGGGTGAGGCCTGTGTCAATGATGTCCTCGATGATGAGCACATGGCGGCTCTCCACGCTCTCCTCCAGGTCACGCAGGATGCGGAAGACACCGCTGGAGGAGGTGCTGGATCCATAGGAGGACCAATCCACATAGTCAACTATGCAAGGAAGGGTAAGATGGCGCATAAGGTCTGAAAGGAATACGACGGCCCCTTTCAAGACACACACGAGGACGACATCTTTGCCGGCATAATCCCGCGAAATCTTGGCCGCCATCTGTTTCACCTTGGCGGCGATCTTGGCCTCGGAGATGAGCACCTGGTCTATGTCAGTATAGGGAGGCACTTTCTTTTTTGCTTTTGCTCGCGGCTTCGAGACAGCGGTCGTTCTCATGGTTCTTGCTCCTCAGGGCTGATTGAATTGACCTATTCCCACTCGATAGTCGCCGGTGGTTTGCTGGAGATGTCATACACTACCCGGTTTATCCCTCTCACCTCATTGATGATCCGATTGCTGATTCTCTCCAGAACCTCGGAGGGCAGACGCGCCCAGTCCGCGGTCATGGCATCATCTCCGGTTACCGCCCGCAAGATGACGGTATAGGCATAAGTGCGCTGGTCTCCCATTACCCCAACACTGCGCAAGGAGGGCGCCAGCACCGCGAAGGACTGGAAGAGGTTGCGGTAGAGACCGGCTTTGCGGATTTCATCCAAAGCGACGGCATCCGCCTCCCGAAGCATATCCAGGCGTTCTTTGGTGATTTCCCCGAGGATGCGGATGGCGAGGCCGGGCCCGGGGAAAGGCTGTCTCCAGGCGATGGCGGCGGGGAGGCCGACTTCCTCCGCCAGGGCGCGCACTTCGTCCTTGAAGAGACTTCGCAGGGGCTCGATAAGTTTGAGTTTCATCCGCTCCGGCAGACCGGCTACGTTATGGTGGGATTTGATTCCGGCGGCGGTGCGGGTACCGCTTTCGATTACATCCGGATAAAGAGTTCCCTGGGCGAGGTAAGATACACGCCCTATCTTTTTGGCTTCCTCTTCGAAAACGGAGACGAACTCATTGCCTATGCGTATGCGCTTCTCCTCCGGGTCGGTGACCCCCTCCAGCCGTTTCAAGAAGCGCTTGCTTGCGTCGCGAAAAACGAGGTTGGCGCGGAAGTTATCCTTGAAAGTACGCACCACCTGTTTCGCCTCATTCTTCCGCAAAAAGCCGTGGTCAACGAATATGCAGGTCAGTTTATCTCCTATGGCGCGGTGCACTATGGCGGCGGTGGCACAGGAATCCACACCTCCGGAGAGAGCGCAGATCACGCGCTTCTTGCCCACTTCCTTGCGGATGGCGGCGGCGGCCTGTTCCGCCACAGAGGCCATTGTCCAAAGCCCCTGGCAGCCGCACTGTTGATAAAGGAAATTGCGAAAAGTCTCGATTCCCCAGGGAGTGTGAATCACTTCGGGATGAAATTGCACACCGAAGAGTTTCCGCTTGGGGTCGCCCATGGCGGCAATGGGAGAAGTGCGGGTGCGCGCCAGGGTGACAAAACCGGGCGGCGCCTTTGTTACCCGGTCTCCATGGCTCATCCAGCAGATCAACTGGGGGTTGAGGCCGGCGAAGAGATCGGCATCTGAGAGCACGGAGAGTTCGGTCTTGCCGAATTCCCGCTTTGCCGCGGAAACGACCTTTCCTCCGAGCATTTTGCCCATCAACTGCATTCCGTAGCAGATGCCGAGGATGGGGATACCGGCTTCGAAGATGGCGGGGTCACAGACGGGCGCGTTTTTCTCATACACGCTGGCCGGGCCGCCGGAGAAGATGATGCCTTTGGGGCGAAGGGCAAGGAGTTTCTTGACAGGAGTGTCAAAGGGAAGGATCTCGCAGTAAACGCGACACTCTCTCACGCGGCGGGCAATGAGTTGGCCGTATTGCGCGCCGAAATCGAGCACCACAACGAGTTCTCTGTCACTTGGTTGGCGCCCGCTCTTTCGACGAGTGACGGTGGTTTTGCTTTTAGTCTTGCTCATTCCAGGCCTCGCGGCTGCAGACCCGCTCCCACCGCTCGCACTGTGCTGAAGGCTGCCGTCAACGAGCTCATCCCACTCCCTGGATGCGCTGGGCGGCTTTCCCTTCACCTTCGAAGGCGGGGGCGATGACGAGTTCCGCTTTCTGCATCTCACGCAGGTTGCTCGCCCCGCAGCATGACATGGAGAGCCGCAGCGCGCCCATCAGGTTCATGCTGCCATCATCCCGGCTGGTGGGGCCCAGCAGCATCTCCTGGAGGCTACCGGCAACGCCGACCTTGATGCGGGTGCCGCGGGGCAAAACCGGGCTGGCGGTGGACATTCCCCAATGGTAGCCTTTGCCGGGGGCCTCTTTTACGGCGGCAAAGGGAGAGCCCAACATGACCGCATCCGCTCCCGCCGCGATCGCCTTGCAGACATCCCCGCCGCGTTTCATGCCGCCATCGGCGATTACGACGGGCCGGCGGCCTTCTTCACGCTCGATATCATCTCTCGCCGCGGCGACATCCGCTACTGCGGTGATTTGAGGGACACCCAGGCCCAGAGCGCGCCGGGTGGTGCAGGCCGCACCCGGCCCCACACCTACTAACACTCCGTCGGCGCCGGCCTGCATCAATTCCAGCGCGGCCTGATAGCCGACACAATTGCCGGCCAGCACGGTGGCATGGAGTATTTCCTTCAAGGTCTTGAAACAGGGAGAGTCATANNNTCAGTGTAGAGCCTCTGGATGGTCTTCACCACCTCCGAAGTCTCGGCGGAGGCAATCTTGGCAATCGCCTTCTCGGGCTTCTCGTAACGCGTCTGGAGGCCTTCCAGTTGGAGCACTCCCAGACCACCCAGCTTCCCAAGGGCGATGGCAAAGGCGGGGTCAACCACCGCGTCCATTGCCGATGAGAGGACCGGCAGCGCAAGATTGACAGAATCAATAGAGGTGGATATATCGACTTCTTCGGGATCAAGCGTCACCGCGCCCGGAGCGATGGCGACCTCATCGAAACCATAAGTTCTTCTGGTATCTCGTCCGCGGCCCAATTGCATTGGAAACATAGCCTCGCTGGGGGGTTATTTGGAGAATTATAGTGCTGCTGTGGGGCCGTGTCAAACCGCGTCTTTGCGCCGCTTGCTAAGAGGCTTTCGGGGCGGCCTTGGACTTCTTGCGCGGGGCGGATTTGCGCCGGTAGGAGGATCTTATGCGGACGGTGTTTGTGCATTCCGGATAGCCGGAACAACCCCAGAAGGGGCCGTATCTGCTGCGGCGCATCAGCATCGGTTTTCCGCACTTGTCACAATCTTTCTGGGGGCTGTCCTCGGGATCGGCAATGGGACGGGTGTTCTTGCACTCCGGGTAGCCGCTGCAGGCGAGGAAGGATCCGGTGCGGGCGGTGCGCTGTACCATGGGTTTGCCGCACTTCTCACACACCTCGTCGGTGGGCTGGCCCGGCAGCCTGATCGTCCCCATGCCTTCTTTCGCCGCCTCCAGAGCGGCGGCAAAGGGGCCGTAGAACTCCTTCAGCACCTCCTGCCAGTCGGCCTCGCCCTCTTCTATCTTGTCCAGGTCTTGCTCGACTTCGGCGGTGAACTTCACCTCCATGATGTCAGGGAAGTGCTCCACCAGTTTGTCTGTCACCGCAAAGCCCAGGTCCGTGGGCCGCAGGCGGCGCTTGCCATTCAGATAGACATAGCCCCGGTCCTGGATTGTTGCCAGAATGGGGGCATAGGTAGAGGGCCGACCGATACCGTTTGCCTCCAGTTCTTTCACCAGGCTGGCTTCGCTGAAGCGGGGAGGCGGCTCGGTGAAGTGCTGTTTCGGATCCAGTGAGACGAGAATGAGTTCCTGGCCTTCGACGAGCGGAGGCAGGGGAGCCTCCTTGTCTCTGATGGGATAAACCACGGAGAAGCCGGGGAATGCCACTTTCACTTCTTTGGTTTCAAAATCCCAGTCTCCGGCGGAAATGTCCACATTGCGAAGAGCCAGGCGAACAGAGGCCATCTGGCTCGCCATGAAACGGCTCCAGATGAGCCGATACAGCCGCAGTTGAGCCTCATCGAGATAGGATTCCAGGTCTTCCGGACGGCGATCAACAGAGGTGGGACGGATCGCCTCATGCGCCTCTTGCGCGCCTTTGCGGGCCTTGTATGCGCGGGGTTTGGCGGGCAAGTATTCATCGCCGAAGTTCTTGGTAATGTATTCCCGCGCTTGGGCTTGGGCCTGGGGAGAGATGCGCACCGCGTCGGTTCTCATATAGGTAATGAGGCCGGTATGGCCTTCGCCTCCAATTTCTACGCCTTCGTATAATTGCTGGGCGAGTCGCATTGTGCGTCTTGGCGAGAGGCTCAATCTGGCCGAAGCATCCTGTTGAAGAGTTGAAGTCGTGAAGGGAGCCGGCGGATTGCGCAGCTGGCTGGAGTTCTTGATTCCTTTCACCAGGAAGGTCTGGCTCTGAATGTCCTCCACCGCGGCGCGCGCCGACTTTTCGTCCTGCAGATCGATCTTCTCACCGCTCTTGCGCACCAGTTTGGCGGAAAAGGGCTCAGCCTCTTTGTCCACCGCCAGCGAGGCCTCCACGCTCCAGGATTCCTGAGGTACGAAGGCCTGAATCTCCCGCTCCCGGTTCACGACCAGGCGGACGGCGACAGATTGCACGCGGCCCGCGCTGCGCGCCCGTCCCGCGCTGCGCCTGTTGAGCAGCGGGCTGATGGTATAGCCGACGATGCGGTCAAGGACTCTTCGCGCCTGTTGGGCGTCCACGAGTTTCATGTCCATGGGCCGGGGATGCTCAAGGGCGGCCTTGACCGCGGCGGCGGTGATTTCGTGGAACTCCAGCCGCTGGGGATTGGGAATCTTGAGGACTTCGGCGAGATGCCAGGCGATGGCTTCTCCCTCTCGGTCCGGGTCAGAGGCGAAAAAAACCTCTTTTGCCTTCTTCACCGCTTGTCTAATCTCGGTGATGGTGGAGCGGCGCCGTGTGATAATGACATAGGTGGGCTTGAAGGAATCGTCAATATCCACCCCCAGTTTCTTCTCGGGGAGGTCTCTGACATGCCCCATGGAGGCGAGGATGTCGAAATCCTTGCCCAGGAAGTTGCCGAGAGTGCGAGTCTTCGCCGGAGACTCCACTATGATAACGGATTTTCCCTGTTCAGGCTTCCTGCTCATTTCAGGCATCTTTTTCCATGTTGCCGGGGCAGATATTAGCGGTTTTCCATCTGCCGGGCAAGTCTTGTGGGGGTGAGGAATCGCAAAACGGGGCCATCTGGGCCGCTGCAACCGGAGTTTCTTGAACTCATTACCCTAATTTCATTGATCAAAAACCCTCTTTGGGATGATTTTCGCATTCCTGCGGATTCTCCGGTGTGCAATTGGCTGATTATCATCGGCCCGAAGGTTCCGATTGACCTCTCTGGAAAGGCCTCTCTATAATGACGCCTGGAACATTCCCGGGAACGGATTCGAAGATATGTGCGGAATCGTTGGCTATATCGGCGAAAAGCAGGCCCTTCCGATCATTATTGATGCCCTCAAGCGGTTGGAATACAGGGGCTATGATTCGGCCGGGGTGGCGGTACTGGTTGACGGGAGTGTAGAGATTATCAAGACCGCGGGCAAGATCCGGGCCCTGGAGGAACTCCTGTCGAGCCGTTCCATTTCCACTACCATGGGTGTGGGGCATACTCGGTGGGCCACTCATGGTGAGCCCTCCACTGCAAATGCCCACCCCCACTGTGATTGCAGCGGCCGGGTGGCGATTGCCCATAATGGCATTATAGAGAATTACCTATCCCTGAGGGAGGAACTTCAGGCAAAAGGGCACCGCTTCACCTCGGAAACAGACACCGAGGTAATCGCTCACCTGGTCGAGGAGAATCTGCGTGACGGTAATCTGGAATCGGCGCTGCGCTCCGCCATCCGGAGGCTGCAGGGATCATATGCGATTGTGGCGATGAATCAGGAGGAACCGGAGCGGCTCCTTGTCGCCCGCAAGGATTCGCCTCTTGTCATCGGGCTGTCGGAAGGGGCCAATTTCGTCGCTTCTGACATCCCTGCGGTACTCCCATATACACGCCGAGTATATATCCTCGAAGACGAGGACATCGGGATTGTCACGAGAGAGGGAATCACCCTGAGCAACGAAGGGGGTGACCCTGTCTCCAGAGAGGAGTTTGCCGTCACCTGGGATGCAGAGGAAGCGGAAAAGGGCGGTTATGAGCACTTCATGCTTAAGGAGATACACGAGATTCCGCGGGCAATTCGGGACACCATGCGAACACGGGTGACTGATGATAACCGCCTGAATCTGGAGGAGATCAAACTCAGCGAAGAAGAAATACGCAGCCTGGACAGAATCTTCATAATCGCCTGCGGGACGGCTTATTACGCGGGGTGTGTGGGCAAGAGTATCTTCGAGAGACTGCTGCGCATTCCCGTGGAGGTGGATATCGCCTCCGAATTCCGCTATCGCAACCCTATTTTTTCGGAGAACTCCCTCGCCATTATCATCAGCCAGTCCGGCGAAACCGCGGACACCATTGCCGCCATGCGGGAGGCGCGCCGCGGCGGGGTGAAGGCCCTGGGCATAGTGAACGCGATAGGGAGTTCCATCTACCGCGAGGCCGACTGCATCATCCCAACCTGGGCGGGGCCGGAGATTTGTGTCGCCTCTACCAAGGCTTATACATCCCAACTCATCGCTCTCTATTTGATCGCCCTCCATTTCGCGCAGGTAAGAGGGCGGCTTTCCGTCGAAGAAGTGGCGTGCCTGCTGGCGGAGATGAAGCACTTGCCGGAACAGGTGCAGCGAATTTTCGATAGAGAAGACAAGATTGCTGCGCTGGCGGAGCAGGAGGAACTCAAGCAGTGCCGGGATTTCTTTTTTCTGGGGCGGGGGCTGGACTATTCGGCCTCTCTGGAGGGTGCGCTGAAACTGAAGGAGATTTCATATATCCATTCGGAGGCCGCCGCCGCGGGGGAACTGAAACACGGGCCTCTTGCGTTGATCACCAAGGGAATGCCGGTGATGGCTATCTGCGTTCAGCAAGAACTGCGGGGGAAGATGCTGAGTAACATAAAAGAGGTGGCAGCGCGGGGCGCGCATATTATCGGCCTCGTAAAAGAAAGTGACAGCGAGACCGAAAAGGCCGTCGCTGAAGTTATCCGGATTCCAGAGAATGACGAACTCTTTATGCCGGTGCTGACCATCATCCCGACATATCTGCTCACCTATTATCTCTCCAAGGCTTTGGGCCGAGAGATTGATCAGCCCCGCAACCTTGCCAAAAGCGTAACAGTGGAATAGGCGCGGCTGCCAAAACCTGCCAGGCGATTGAACCCATTCGGCGGGGTTCGGAGACCCCGCCCTACAGTTGTAACCGCGGAGGCACGGAGGACACGGAGAGGCTGTAGTGGCGCATATCATGCGCCCGCGATCTTCTTGCATTGGATATGGCTGCTTCTATGAAATACAAGGCGGTTGTTTTCGACCTCTTCGGGACTTTGATTGACAATCTCTGCCCTCAGGAGTATGAGCGAGTCCTGTGGGAGATGGCGGATGCGCTCTGTGTGCCGCGTGAGGATTTTGCGCGTGAATGGATAGGAACATTTCAAGAAAGGATAAGCGGCGGTATTGAGACCACAGAAGATGCCGTTGAACATATCTGTCAATTGCTGGGAGTGGAGGCGGCGGCTTCCAGTATTGCTGCGGCTGTTGAGATACGCTTCGATTTGACGCGCCGCGCCTTGCGGCCGCGCCCTGATGCGGTGGAGACATTGACTCAATTGAAGGCTGGCGGTTATAAAATTGGACTGGTTACCGATTGTTCGGATGAAGTCCCGGTACTCTGGGCGGATAGTCCCCTCGCGCCGGTCATAGATGTACCTATCTTCTCCTGCTCGGTGGGTATGGCAAAGCCGGACTCGCGCATTTACCTACTTGCGTGTGAAGCGCTGGGAGTAAAGCCGCAGGAATGTCTTTACGTGGGCGATGGAAGCAGCCGCGAACTTACCGGGGCCGTGAAAGTGGGGATGCACCCGGTTCTCATCAGTGTGCCGTATGATAATGATTACGACCATTTTCGCGTTGATGCAAAGGAATGGCAGGGAACGGTGATCTCGTCGTTGAAGCAGATTCTCACTGTGGTGGGATGACGGGCAAGAGGGTTGCCCCTGAGCGGTGATGGTGTATGGCAGTAAGGATTCGCGAGGCGACAGCGAAAGACTACGGCAGTTTGTGCGAACTCATCGGCGAAGTAGGTTTCCTCCATCGCAAGAACCTTCCCCATATATCCGGAGGACCGAAAAACCCTGTGCGTCACTAGGATTATATTTGCTGGCTGCTGAAGGATGTTGAAATGGTTGAGGTAATGGTCTTTTCCAAGAGAGGAGGGCTTGAGGCCGGCAGCGAATACGGGGGTTGGTGGTTCTTTCGGGTGTGATAGTATTGCCTATCTGAGAGCGATTCGCTCTGTCATGAAAGAGAAGGGAATAAAGCCGTGAACAATCTAACTTCGGTCGAATCGTGGAGTTTCTACGAAGAGATGGTGAAATCTCAGGAGTACGGCGAAATCGTCTCTTCGGAGGGTAATGTCGTCTTGTCGTCGGCGCTGGAAGCTGAGGCGGACCTCTTCATTTCTAAGTTGCGGGGCCGCTCTTCGGTAATAGACGTGGGCTCCGGGTTGGGCTTTCCTTCGCTCGTGCTTGCTCCACATGTTGGTCATCTGGTTGCGGTGGACGGCGCGCCGACGATGGTGAACCAGCTCACTTCGCATATTGAACGGCTGGGTTATGAGAACATGCGGGTGGTGCGCGCCGAAGTTGAGGCCGCCTTGCCACTGGACGGCGAACGATTTGACGGCGCGTCAATTTGTGGAACAGTGGGGAGCCTGAATAAGCCGGAGCGGATGCTTGAGGAGTTGCATCGCGTAATGAGGCCGGCCGGGATCGTCGTCTGTGCGGCCGAGAACTTCGCGGACAAGTTGGCCCTCGATGAAGGTAAAGAGTTTCGATGGTTCCGCATGAATGAGGGCCTGCTTTGCCTTCAGGTGATCGAGTATCTGCACAATCCGCACCGGATTCGTGACTCCAGGTATACTATTCGAGAGAGCAGCGACCTTTACCAAGGACTTCTTGCTGAGCACGAGGGGGCTCTTACATGGCGCGCGCCCACTGACCGAAGACCCGAGGATCTGCCCACAGAGAGTTTTGCGAGCGCTGTCTTTGACGAGGCAATCCAATATGACCCGGAGGGTCTAAAGGCGGCTTTTGAGGAGGCCGGTTTTAAAGAGCGCAGCCTGGAACTCAAGCGCAATTTCCGGGTAGAGCACATTCACGCAGTCTTTGAAAAGGGATGATGACAACTGTTCCTGCAGAGAGGGCTGGATCGGTCTCACCGCGAGCGGCGCCTTGCCCTGCAATATGATTGCTCTTACGTCCCGGTCTCTTCTTGAAAGAGCACTTCTCCACCCACTATGGTCGCGGAGACGGTGAGATCCGGATTGAATAGGGTTAAGTCTCCGTCGGCGCCTGCTTGCAACCGGCCTTTGTTGGTGAGTCCCAATGAATCGGCGGCGGTCTGGCTGGCCATGGCGAAGGCGGCTTCCCGCGGGATTTGCAGGACTTCGACTGCGTTCTTTACGGCGCGGTCGAGGGTCAGTGTGCTGCCCGCCAGGGTGCCGTTTTCCAGTCTGGCGGCTCCTTCCCGCACCTCCACTTTCTGGCCGCTTAAGGCATAGGTTCCCTCCGGCATCCCCGCGGCTTCCATGGCGTCAGAAATGAGCAGACTCCGCCGCGCTCCTTTCGTCAGAAAGACCATTCTCAGTATCAAGGGGTGGACGTGGACGAGGTCGGCGATGAATTCCGTATAGACGCGCTCGTCTTCCAAGAGGGCACCGGCGATGCCGGGTTCGCGTCTTTTCATATCGGGCATGGCATTGAAGAGGTGACAGCCGTGATTGGCGCCGGCCTCGATCGCTTCCTTGGTCTCTTCATAGGTTGCCTCTGAATGGCCCAAGGATACTGTGATGTTTTGCCCGCGCAGGAACTGAATCAACTCCAACGCGCCCTCAAGTTCGGGCGCAAGTGTGACCATCTTCACCGCTCCCCGGCCCAGTTCCACCAGATTCCTGCACTCCTGGAAATTGGGCTTGCAGAGATGTTTCTCGTCGTGGGCGCCTTTTCGGGCGGGGGAGAGATAAGGCCCCTCCAGATGGAGGCCCAACACCTGCGCTCCGGAGGGAGGCTGCGCGGCCGCATCTCTTGCAACCTTGACGGCCTCCTCTAGTTGCTGCAGCGGCGCGCTGGGAGTTGTGGGCAAAAATGAAGTCACACCATGGCGGAGGAGAAAGCCTGCCATCTTCTTGAGGCCTTCTTCTCCATCCCGCGAAAAATCTGCGCCAGCGCCGCCGTGAATATGCACATCCACCAGACCGGCAGTAATAATCTTCCCCTCCGCCTCTAGTAGCTCTGCACCGCTGGGAATGCGGCTCTTATTTTGGGGCCCGGCGAAGGCTATTTTGCCCTGCTCGATGATCACCATCCCGGGAGAGAAGTGCTCCCAGGGCGTTAATAGCTCTCCACCGTGGATCGCCAGCGTTTTTGGCTTCATGCCCATTCCTGTGTTATGAAGAGAAATGACGAAACAAATGAGCGGCAGAAGTGACATAATTAGTATTCGTTGATGAGGGCTTGGCTCCCTGCACTTTCAGTGGAGCATATCAGCCATGTTATTGCAGCAGGATCGTTTGCTTGAGAGCGGAATGTGTGCCGCGTGGCGGGAAGAGCAAATCTCGGCCTGGGGATAAACGCTATGTCCAAGCACTGGATTCTCCATTTGGTCGTTGTTGCAACAGTACTTTATACCTCTGCTGTATGCGCTGACGAGCCGGGGGTGTTGCGAGCAAACGAACTGCGCGAACAGGCCGTCGCCGCCCAACAGGAGTATTTTGAGGCCCTCGGCAGAGATGATGCAAATGCGGAGCGGCTGGCTGAAAAGGCTGCTGAGGCCTGGGAAGCCTTTCTCGAACTCGAACCCGATGACTCGAAGGCACATCGCGAGGCAAATTTTATGCTTGTGCGGTCTATGGGCATCGGAGGCGGCAGGGAAAGTCACATTGAACGGAGCCCGGAGGAACTGCAGGGCATCTGGCGCAGAATTGCATTTCACAGGAGGCGCATGTTTGAACTGGCCGGAGAACGAGACTGCGCAGAGATAGCAGCGATAAATGTGGCCGGTGCCTATCTGCGAGCGGGAGATTTCGAAGAGGCGATTCGGTATTTCAAGCTGGGCGGCAATCTTCTTATTCCATTCCAGCACTACAGAGAGCGAAATGACTTTATAAAAGCGGAAGAAGTATTTGCGCACATGGAGGGTTTTCAAGCGAGATACAAGGCCGCTTCTTCAGCCCTGGGAAGAACCAATGAGCGGGCTGAGTTTGCTATTCACTTGAGTGAGTTGATGTTGAAGAATGAACCCAATCCCCATCACCGCGCCGCACTTTACCGTATTATGGCGCAGGCCAACGCCAAGCTTTGGCGTGCGGAGGCCGTGCTTGAAAATGCAAAGAAGGCCACCAAACTCAATCCCAAGAGTCCCTGGGGGTGGTACTGGCTGGCTGAGGGATACAGTATGATGGACTTTCTCGGTCCCATGTTTCGCG
>WVXJ01000157.1:13601-13861 GCA_011773575.1 Armatimonadota bacterium
GCGCCAGAGCCCAGAAGGTGCTTGATGAGGCGAAGAGTATAGGCGCGGGTTTCCTGACACAATCGGCTAGCCGTAAGGAACTCCGCAGAATGGGCTTCAAGATCGACGACTAGCGGGACGGGGGAGGTTCAGTCCTGCTCTTCCTGGGATTCGGCGGCTGCGATCATGACCGCCTCACTGGCGAAGAGGGGGGCATCGGCACGCAAGGCGAGGGCGATGGCATCACTGGGGCGGGCATCTATGGAGAGGGTTTCACCGTC
>WVXJ01000125.1:0-2578 GCA_011773575.1 Armatimonadota bacterium
CCCCCGCTATTTCGCTATCCTGGTTTCTGCGAAATAGAAGATGGACCTAAATAACGACCCCTCCCCCTGGCGAAAACGGTTTCTCCTCTTTGTGGCTGCAGTCTGTTGTCTCAGCATTGCGGGCGGCATCTTCGAATCCACCTTCAATAACTTCCTGATCGAGACTTTCAACATCACCGCGAAGGAGCGTGGGGCGCTCGAATTCCCCAGGGAACTGCCCGGCTTTCTGGTGGCGGTTTTCGCGGGCGCGCTTTTCTTTCTGACGGACACCAGGATGGCGGCGCTCGCCGCCCTCGTCACCGCGCTGGGCTTCTTGGGGCTGGCCGCTCGCGGAGAGGCCTATTCCTTCATGCTCCTGGCGATGGTGGTCCAGTCCGCCGGAGCCCACCTCTTCATGCCTTTACAGAGTTCCATCGCCCTTTCACTGGCGGGCGGGAATCGGGCGGGGACTCTCATGGGTCGAATCGGCGGGTATTCCACCCTCGCCGTCATCGGCGGCTGTGGGATCGTCTGGCTGGGAATGCAATATCTCCATCTCGATTATCCCATCATCTTCGGCCTCGCCACAATCTCCGCAACTTGCGCCGCAGTGCTTCTCTTCAAGATTCAACCGGCATCATCTTCTGCTACTGACCGGCGCCGGCCCCGGTTCGTCTGGAGACGCGCCTATTCCCTCTACTACGTTCTGTGTATTCTCTTCGGCGCCAGAAAACAGGTCTTCCTCACCTTTGGGCCCCTGGTGCTCATTACGGTCTTCGGCCAGCCGGCCTCTAGCATCGCCAAACTCATAATCGTCGCCTCGGTTCTGGGAATCGCTTTCAAGCCCGCCCTGGGCTGGATGATTGACCGTCTGGGAGAGCGCTTTGTCCTGATGGCGGATGCCTTCATGCTCATCGGCGTTTGCCTGGGATATGGTTTTGGACGAAACATTCTACCCGCCCCCTATGCGCTTTTTCTGGCTTACGGCTGTTTTGTAATGGACATGCTGCTTTTCGCCATGGATATGGCGCGCGCCGTCTACCTGGACAAAATTGCCCAAAAGAGAGATGATGTGGCGCCCACCCTGACCTTGGGCGTCTCCATAGACCACACCGTTTCCATGTCCATCCCCGCGCTGGGCGGGCTTGTCTGGGTGGTCTATGGCTATCAATGGGTATTCGCCGGTGCCGCCGGAGTGGCCCTGGTCACCCTTGTCGCCGCCAGCCTTATCCGCGTTCCGCAGAACAGGGTGAGCATTTGACACATTGACACTCGTTTTTTCGCTGTGATAGTATCGCTTCGGAAACGCGAAAGGACTGCCAACAAGATTCGGCCTAGAATGCCGTTGGGTTCATCCTAAATGCGAACAGGATCAGGAGTGAGACTATGCCGAGGATGAGTGACCGACGCCATACAGAGAAACACGATAAGCGCAAGCCCTCCAAAACTCTCAAGCAGAAACGGCGAGAGAAACGAGAGAAGAAACGCCAGAAGCCGCTGCTCTGAGCTGGGCTGTGCGGGGGAATCGTATTCCTGTTCCGATGCCCCGTTTCCTGCTGGGAAAGCGCTATATAGTGGGGCCCTTCATTTCCAGTGGACACTCTGCTAATCTCAAGAAGAAAGCAGGCCCCTTTCCGCGGATTCTCCGACAAGATTAGTGTGGAGGAAGTTATCCATGCCTGTTTCCGGACCCTCGCGCGAGAATGATGACGACAAAGTGAAAGTTGATCAGCTCAGCCGGCGGCTGGGGCGCTACAATCTGGTTGTGGCTGTGGCGAAGCGCGCCCGCGATCTGAAGGAGCGCGTTGATTCGGCTCTGATACCCTCCGCGGGAAGCCTCATCAAGAAGGCTCTCCGAGAAGTCAGTGAGGGGAAAGTCAAGATCCTCCCTCAAAGTGAGGAAAAAGAGAAGGAGGAGACTAAAAGCCTGGGATCCGGCACAGAGGAATAGAGGAATACCGGCCTCGTCTTTGAGATGAACGTTAAGCGCGACTATTACGAGATATTGGGAGTAGAACCGAACGCGTCACCGCAGGAGATCAAGCGGGCTTACCGGCGGCTCGCCCGTCAACACCACCCTGATGTCAACCCCAATGATGCAGAGGCCGAAGACCGTTTCAAAGAAGCGACCGAGGCCTATGAAGTTCTCTCCGACCCGGAACGGCGCAGCCAGTATGACTTCTACGGTCATGCCGGCGGTCCCGCAATCTCCGACTTCGGCTTCGGGGGATTCTCCGATATCTTCGATGCTTTCTTCGGCCCCTTTGAAGGCCGCCGCCGCCCCCGCGCCGAAGACTTGCGGGGCGCAGACCTTCGCCTGGATTTGGAGATAACCCTGGAAGAGGCCGCCTCCGGCGTAGGAAAGACCGCGCGCGTTAACCGGCTCGTTACATGCGGTGACTGTGACGGCAAAGGGAGCCGCGCCGGCGCCGATCCGGTCGTCTGCCCCGCCTGTCGCGGAAACGGCAGTGTGCGTCGCACCTCCGGTGTCTTCGGAATGCAATTCACCTCCGTTTCCACCTGTGAACAGTGCCGGGGAGCGGGAAGCGTCATCTCCGATCCCTGTCCTTCCTGTCAGGGAAAGGGCCGGGCGAGGAAG
>WVXJ01000125.1:2749-7908 GCA_011773575.1 Armatimonadota bacterium
CCCAACTCAAGCGGCCATGCCCAGGGTGACGAACACATCACCGTCAAGATAACCGTCCCCACCCGGCTCACCGCCCAACAGAGGGAACTGCTGCGCCAGTTCGCTGAAACCAAAGGCGAGGTCGCCGAGGATGACAAGGGCCTGCTGGATCGCGTCAAAGATGCGCTCGGCGGAACCTGATGAAGGGCGCGCACTCTCCTCAAACCTCCCAACCAACAGACTCCTCCTGACACTTTTCTTCTGCAGTCCGGCCGGCGGCCAATCCGGATTACTCCGGAGCCGCGCTGAAGTGATTCTCAGCCGCCTTCACCAGCCGGTAACCGCCCTTCCATCGTGCAACCTCTTCACCGGCGGAGAGAGCGAAATAGAAGATGGGCACCTCTACGGGCAAAGACTCTCTCTTGACTGATTCTCGGCTGCCGTTCACGGAAAGCAGTTGACTGTCGAAGAGGATTACCCAGCGGGCGCGCTCCTGTGGAGGCCGGTCGGGTCCGAATCTCTGCTCGCCGGGAGTCCAGAAGACATTGATTACGCGGTAGTCTGATAGATAATAATGGGCGGCATTTGCCATATCGCTGGCGAAAACCACCGTTTCTTGGGGAGAGAAGCCGCGCACAAACTCCAGCCGCTCATGGATGATGCGGTTCTTCGCCTGGATGATGGGCCAGGTAAACCCGCTGTCACCCATAGTGAAGGTGGTGACATGATGAGCCAAGATCCCCACGAGAAAAATACCCAGGATCGCCTGTGATCGGCCCAGGAAGCGCAGCCCACTGGAGGGGGGCAGAATCCTTCCCAATACGGCAGCGCAGTCCTCTGCCGCGAGGAAGATACCGGCGGCGGCCAGCAAACAGATCCCGGGAAGGAATATCAACAAATATCCCGGCATGGTGAGGTGAGCGAAAAGCCGAAGCAGGAAAGCAGGAAGAATCCAGCAGGCAAAGAAAATCCGGACACCGCTTTGCACCCGCAAGGAAGAGGGCTTTCGCAGGATCCATCTTCTTGCCAACAGCCAGATAAGCCCGGCCAGAGCCCAGCCAAATGTGAGATAAAACCACAGCCCCATCATTCGTGCAGCGCTCACCGTTCCCGCCAGGCTCCCCAAATGTCCCTCACTTAACAGGCCGCCGCCGTAGTTTCTAACCAGGGAGAAATAGGCCGCCATCCCTCCGGCGGATGCAGCGTTGGGTACCAGCCAACTCAAGGAGGAAATCACAACCAGCCCCAGACCGAGGACAGCGCGCCAGACCCCGAACCTCCAAAAGGCAAGAAGCCACAGCGGAAGAAGTTGGGGGATGAGCCAAGGCCTGATGCCTCCGGCAACTCCCAGCGCCACACACAGCAGATAGGCTCCACCCTTGGAGCCTCGATATGTCCGCCAGGCCAGCAGAGCCACCAGTGCGGAAAAGGCTCCTTCCGCGGCATAGGTGAGGGCGATCTCGTGATAGAACCAGATCATAGGCCCCAGAAGGTAGAAGAGAGCGCCGATGACGCCTACGCCGGCCCCGAATATCCGCCGGCCCAGTCGGTAGATGCAGATCCCAGCCAGCGCTCCGGAGAGGATCCCCACCCAGATGAGGCCCTGGTTCACGTCTTGCGTGAGATGCGCCAGTAACCGCCCCAGGAGCACGTAAAGGATGTAGCCGGGAGGGTGTGGCACCCCGGCGCTGAGGTCATAGTTGACCACGGCGCGGGCGAAGAGGAAAGAGTCGTGATCATACAGCAGCGGGCTCGCAAAAGCCGCCCGTGAGCCGACTGCCAAGAGGATCAGCCCTATATCAACTAACCAGCCCGGACGGTATCGCACAGGGTTCATCTCCAAGGACACATACTACATTCTGTTCTGTCTTCCAACTTCCTACCGCGAGCAGACCCTCCCACTACTTTCACGGACTGACGGTCTGTTTGAAACACCCGCTGACAATATAGGTTCAGGAGAATAAAAGACAAGAAAAACGAGATTCTTGTAAAGAGAATGACAGAACTTGAGAGTTTGTGAGCAACTTTAAGGTTGTTTTACTGTTTGACGCTCGAGGTTTTGCGGAATGACGAAGATAGGTATTTTCGCATAGAGCAGAGGAACCGAGAAAATGACGATTACCAGAGTGGTATGCAGCAAGTGCGGCAAACCGCTGGATAGAATACCCTCCTTTCTTGCAGAAGGAGAAGGGGCAAAACTGTTTCAGTGTGACGAGTGTTTCTATCCCGGCTGTGTGGCGCCTCGCCGGACGCGGGGGCGCGCGGTGAACATCAGGCGGGACTTGGAATCGCTGCTGGATGACCCGAACCGGGAACTGGAACGCGCAGGACGCTGAACGCGCCTGTTTTTCAAATACAGGGCCGGTTCCGGTAAGATCTTGTTCTGGAAAGTCCGTTCCGGGCGGGTGGAGTGCGGGTTGCCTTTGTCTTCAGGCGGCTTGCTGTTGGATCAACAGGCGGCGAAGTTTGTCAATCGCGCGTGATCGCTGCGCGTAAACACAGCCCACGCGAACTTTGCGCTTGCGGGCGATCTCCCGAATACTTCGCCCCGAAAGGAGCCCCTCCATTACCAGCCGTTCCGCACGGCTCAGATGCGGCAGCAGCCGCATCACCCGATCTTTCTGCTGCTTGAAGTTGAGACCTTCGAGCAGTTGGTCCTCAAAGTGTCCGTCACCACTATCGGTGAAGTCGTCCAAGGGGAGAATGGCTTTAGTATGTTCCGCCGCCTCACCCCGGTCATGCAGATAGCCCGGTACTCTTATGAGACAGTACTTGTCTCTTAACCAGTGACGGATGGCGCCAATGGCGGTCTTCACCAGGTAGGCCTGGCACTCCCGAGTGGCACGCATCTCGGCAGCCTCCCATACTGCCGCCTGTGCCTCTTGAAAGAGATCGCGGGCGGTGTCCCGGTCTACTCCCAGAGTCCGAATGTAGTTCCATATCTGCTGAGAGACTATTGCATTCATTGCTGCGGTCATGGCTGTGATGTCTCCTGTGATAACAGGGTGTGATGGATGTCTATTTCTCGCTTCTGGACATTACCCGAAGCGCAGGATTATGTAGTCTGATTCTTACGCTGACTCTTACCAAACCTCTCTTTCGGCCCCTTCATCCTACAAGCAAAACGAACCTTGAATGATCTGTAAAGGTATCTCATTGCGCCGAGGGCCTTACAACAAACGGCGCAATGGAAACCAAGAGAAAGGGGAATAGCGCGCGGAATTCGGAAGCAAATAATGGCCCGCGCCGCATTGGCACAGAATAAGAAGAAACGGGAACTTGACTTCGAATAGGCTGCATCATACCCGTCTCCAATCGTGTGCTGCGAAGTATACCACACGATTGCGAACTTGACAACCCCAAAATCGCAGCCGATCGAAAAAAATTTTTACACTTCAATTTCGCCTCATTCAGGGGCGAAATCAGCAACATAGACGGGTTTGACATCCCTGCTCAGCATGGCTATCATATGGACGGGAGATGAAGATGAAAGAGGGAATTCACCCAACTTATATACCGTGTCGAGTAGTCTGCGCTTGCGGAAATAACTTCCTGACTCGGGCGATCAAGCCGGAGATTCGGGTGGAGATATGTTCTCAGTGTCACCCATTCTACACCGGCCAACAAAAGATCGTTGACACCGAAGGTCGGGTTGAAAGATTCGTTCAGCGCTACGCGCGCTTTAAAGCAAAGGCCAAGAAGGCCGCCGAAGAGTCATAGTACGGCAAAAAGGCAAGTGAGGGCGGACTTTGGCCGACGAATTTCACTATGGTGGCCAGGCGATCATCGAAGGTGTGATGGTTCGCGGCAAGAAGACGGTAGCCTCAGCCGTCCGCCGGCCCGATGGCCGGATAGTAGTCCATACTGAACCCGCCAAATCTCTGGTCCAGTCCTACCGCTGGCTGCGTATTCCGTTCATACGCGGCACACCGGCACTGATCGACGCGCTGAGAATAGGCTTCCGCGCTCTCATTCACTCCGCCAATGTGGCGATGGAGGCGGAAGGTGTCGAGCCCCCCTCTCGGCTTCACTATGCTTTGACATTCGTTGTCGCTTTGACCGTGGGGCTCGTTCTATTCGTGATCCTTCCCAGCCTCGCCCTGCAGCCGTTCTCTCACAATCACTTTCTCATGAACCTGCTGGAGGGGCTGCTGAGACTGGTGATCTTTCTCGGCTACATATTGATCATCTCTCAGTGGGCGAATATAAGGAGGCTGTTTGAGTATCACGGCGCCGAACATATGGTCATAAACGCTTTCGAGGCAGGCCGGGAGACATCAGCCGAGGAGGCGAAGGATTTCAGGACCATACATGTGCGCTGCGGCAGTTCTTTCATGATGCTGGTCCTTTTCATAGCCATCCTGGTGCATGCGGTGGCGGGCTGGCCCGACTGGTATGTGCGGATTCCGCTGCGGCTCTTGTTTATTGTGCCGATAGCGGGAATCTCTTATGAGATAATGAAACTGGCGGCCTCGCCAAAGGCCTCCTGGCTCACCGCTGTGGTTACCGCGCCCGGCCTGTGGCTCCAGCGGTTGACCACCAGGCCGCCTGATAAGCATCAAATCGAAGTGGCCGTGGAGGCTCTGCAGGCTGTCTTGAAGAGCGAGCAGGAAGAGACGGAGCCGGAAGTGGAAACGGCCGAGGCGGCGGTAGAGGCCTAAGACCGGCAAGTGTAAGAAAATGGAAGATAAGTGGGCCCAACTGGAAGAGAAATACGAGGAACTTGAAGGACAACTGGCACAACTCCAGATATCCAGGGATGTGCCGGAGTTGCGCCGCGTCTCCCGCATGAAGGCGCGCCTGGAGAAACCCGTCGCCCTCTATCGAGAATGGAAACGCCTGGGCCGGGAAATCGAAGAGGCCCGCACCCTCCTTGAGGAAGAACATGATGAAGAACTTGCCCAGGAGGTGAACTCATTTCAGGAGAAGCGGGCGGCACTGGAGGAGGAACTCACTCTCGCCCTGCTGCCTCGAGACGAAAACGATGACAAAGATGTCATCATAGAAATCCGCGCCGGTGCCGGCGGAGATGAGGCCTCTCTCTTCGCGGGTGATCTTCTTCGAATGTACAGCCGCTACGCCGATTCCAAGCGTTGGAAGGTGGAGATGATCAGCGCCAGCGAGGGAGAAATCGGCGGCTACAAAGAAGTCATCGCCTCCGTGCAGGGGGATGAAGCCTA
>WVXJ01000125.1:7961-8097 GCA_011773575.1 Armatimonadota bacterium
TGCCCGAGGCGGAGGAGGTGGATGTCAGTATAGACGCGGCTGACCTGGAAATCGAAACTTATCGCGCCTCCGGCCCCGGCGGCCAGCACATGCAAAAAAACGAAACCGCGGTGCGGATCACTCACCAGCCCTCCGG
>WVXJ01000125.1:8269-8642 GCA_011773575.1 Armatimonadota bacterium
CAGGCTCAAATCGAAGCCCAGGCGGAAATCGCCGCGCAGCGCCGCAAGATGGTGGGAACCGGAGACCGCGGAGAAAAGATCCGCACCTACAATTACCTCCAGGATCGAATCACTGATCATCGCCTGAAAAAGAACTGGCACGGCATNNAGCGAGGGAGAAATCGGCGGCTACAAAGAAGTCATCGCCTCCGTGCAGGGGGATGAAGCCTACTCCCACTTCAAACATGAGAGTGGAGTGCATCGCGTGCAGCGCATCCCACAGACCGAATCCGGCGGCCGTATCCATACCTCCACCGCCACCGTAGCGGTATTGCCCGAGGCGGAGGAGGTGGATGTCAGTATAGACGCGGCTGACCTGGAAATCGAAACTTAT
>WVXJ01000125.1:8784-11131 GCA_011773575.1 Armatimonadota bacterium
ACCTACAATTACCTCCAGGATCGAATCACTGATCATCGCCTGAAAAAGAACTGGCACGGCATAACCGCTATTCTGAACGGCGAGATAGCGGATATCGTAGAAGCTCTCCGCCAGCAAGAACGGGAAACCCTCCTCCGCCAGGTGGCAGATGAAGCCACAGCCTGAGCAATCATCCTCTTCAATCATCAAACCCCAGTGGGCAGACAATCGGCTGTTGCCCCATATCTACGACCAACTTCGCCGGGCGCGCCAAATGCTTGCCCAGGCCGGATGTGACAGCCCCGCCCTCGATGCTGAACTGCTCGCTGCCTATCTGCTTGGAATTGACCGCACCCGGCTCTGGATGGAACCGGAGCGCCCGCTCTCCCGGGCGCAACAAGAGCACTTCCATCAACTGGTGAAGCGCCGTTGCCGCCGTGAGCCGCTTCCCCACATCCTCGGCGAATGGGAGTTCTCCGGCCTCACCCTGCAGGTTTCCCCCGATGTCCTCATACCCCGACCGGAGACCGAAACCCTCGTCGAGGTTTGCCTCGCCAAACTGAAGGATATGCGCCACTCTCGTATCCGTGGAACTCTCAACCCTGAACTCTCAACCCTGAACTCTCAACTCTCGACTCTCAATGGAGTCGAGGTTGGCACCGGCTCCGGCGCGGTCTCCATCGCCATCGCTAACCACCTGCCTGATTTGCACATTATAGCCACGGATTCATCTGAAGCCGCGCTCTCTATCGCGCAGGAAAATTGCATTCACTACAACCTGGCCGACCGCATCACCCTCCTGCACGGCGACCTGCTCGAACCTCTTGAAGCAGCTGTAGGGCGGGGGCACCTGCCTGCCCCGAGCCTGCCCACGGGTTTCCCGCCGTCTGTAGGGCGGGGGTGCCGGCCCCCGCCGAAAGAAGTTGACTTCATCGTCGCCAACCTTCCTTACATACCCACCGGCGAAATCCCCTCCTTGCCGCCGGAGGTGAGAGACTGGGAGCCGCGTTCCGCCATAGACGGCGGTACCGACGGCCTCGATGCCATCCGCCGACTCATCGCCCAAGCCCCGCGCTGGCTGCGACCCTTCGGCGCCGCTCAGGGCAGGCGCGGCGGCTTCATCGCCCTGGAAATCAGCCCCGAACAAGCGAACGAAGTCCAGCGCCTCCTCTCCGCCCAAAACTTCGGCGCATGCGAAATAGTGTCCGACCTCTCCGGCCGGCCGCGGGTGGTCATCGCCGAGAAGCAAGGCACAGACTGAGCCGCGCTCACTCCTCCGCCCATACTGCACAGAGGGGTTTCATAAGGACTTTTCCTCTGCTATAATCATCCCGCGTGGGCGGTTAGTTCAGCGGTAGAACGCTTCGTTGACACCGAAGAGGTCAGTGGTTCAACTCCACTACCGCCCATTTCTTCTTAGCCGGCGGCTAAGAAGAAATGGGGAGAGGTGAGAGGCGAAAGTAGAAAGGTGATTCAGGGAAAACTGCTCCCTGCCGAAGAAATCATTCTATGATTACTTCTTATCCTCTCACCGGACGGTCACCTATCACCTATCTCATTTCAGAAATGGCATGATCTAGGACTCTACTATGAGTATCCTCCTGAATATCTCGGCCGATCAGCACACAGGTTCTTCCATCCTCGATTTTCTGAGCGCGCACCATGCGGATGTCCTGCCCCAGGCCTTGGCCGCGCACACTGAAGAAGGCCCCCTCGACCTCACCGCGCCCCTGCCACAGGCCGAACAACTGGAGATTCTTACCTTCGAGGATGAGATGGGCCGGGAGGCCTATCGCCACTCCGTCTCTCATGTCCTCGCGCAGGCGGTGAAACGTCTTTTCCCGGAGGCGAAACTCGCCATCGGCCCGCCTATAGAAGACGGTTTCTACTATGATTTCGATAACCGCCCCTTCACACCGGAAGACCTTACTGCCATTGAAGCGGAGATGAAGAAGATCATCGCCGAGGATTCACCGGTGCGCCGTGAGGAGATGACGCGGGAAAAAGCCGCCAGTTTCTTCGAAGGCCGCGGCGAGAAATATAAGGCGGAGCTCATCCGAGAACTAACCGACGAGCAGGTCTCCCTCTATCACCAGGGGGAATTCAGCGATTTGTGCCGAGGCCCTCACCTGCCGTCAACCGGCCGCATCGGAGCCTTCAAACTGCTCGATGTCGCCGGCGCTTACTGGAGAGGGGACGAGCGCAACCCCATGTTGCAGCGCATCTATGGCACGGCTTTTCCAACTCAAGCCGAGTTGGATGATTACCTGAAGCGCAGAGAAGAGGCGCGCAAGCGTGACCACCGTCTCCTGGGCCGCCAACTCGACCTCTTCAGTGTCAATGAACTCATCGGTCCGGGCCTCATTCT
>WVXJ01000252.1 GCA_011773575.1 Armatimonadota bacterium
CGCCAAGCGGAACTGAAAACCGCAATGTCCAACTCCTTCG
Organism: Armatimonadota bacterium; assembly: GCA_011773575.1. Taxonomy (GTDB): domain Bacteria; phylum Armatimonadota; class Hebobacteria; order Hebobacterales; family WVXJ01; genus WVXJ01. Next base: position 41 of record WVXJ01000252.1, read on the forward strand.
GCTTCGGCGGCCACAACGCCACCCTCATCCTGCGGAAGGTGTAGGGGCCAAGTGGCAGTAGGTAAACAGCCAACTCCATCAAAAAGAACCGCCGCCCCGGCTTCGGGCTGGGGACTCCCGGCCCACCATTCTTACTGCGGATGACCCACGGGGATGATGTAGAGAGGCCGTTCGTGTTATTCTTTGGATTGCGGCTCCTCCTTGCGACGGGCGATACAACCTCCGGCGGGATTAGTAAATCCCGCCCTACAGCCGGGAAAGTACTTCGGCGACATTGAGGATGAGCAAACGCGTAAGATGTAACGTGTCTGGAAGGCCGAGAGAGATGCCGCGCTTTTTTCGCAGGATACCCGGTATGAGCAAGCAGGAGATGTAGGGCGGGCATTACCATGCCCGCCAAGAACCCCCGGCGGGATTGGTAAATCCCGCCCTACAACCGCCGACTGCAAGATGAAATCAACTAACGACAACAAACCGCGGTCTGGCGGTAACTTGCCCAAACGCAAACACCTCCGGCGTTTGGAGACGATTTTCGAACAGTGGCGTGCGCCCATTTTCTTCGTAACCGTTTGCGCATGCCGTCGCAGTCCTGTCTTATGTGATCCTAAGATCCACGAGATTCTTGTCTGCGGGTGGCGGACAACCGCGGGTATCTACGACTGGCAGGTGGGATGTTATATGATTATGCCGGATCATGTGCATTTCTTTGCCAGCCCTGCCTCCCGGAAAGCAAGGGATTTATCCTCATTTGTGAAGGCCTGGAAATATCGAACAGGCAAGGAAATCCGCCAGTCGGGCCTGGTAGCATTCTCGTGGCAAAAGGAATTCTTTGATCATCTGCTACGCAACAGCGAGTCATATGGCGATAAATGGTTGTATGTCCGCGCTAACCCTGTCCGTGCCGGATTTGCAGCCAGACCCGAGGATTGGCCCTATCAGGGGGAAATACATCCACTGCAATGGTAGGTGTAGGACGGGTATTACCACTTGTGGTGAGCGAAACCGAACCGTGACCGACGAAAACCTGCGGCGGGATTAGTAAATCCCGCCCTACAGCCGACAGAATGCTTCAGCCATGGACAGATCAAATAAGGCGGGTGCCCTGTAGGGCGGGCATTACCATGCCCGCCGAAAACCTTGGGTCAAGGGCATCAGGCATTCTGCCCTGCGGGGCATCGGGGGGCGTTACGGCAAGATGATGACGGGGTCGCCAAGGCGCAGTGTTTGCCACAATTCCTCAATTGC
>WVXJ01000173.1:0-1526 GCA_011773575.1 Armatimonadota bacterium
TGCCACTAAGATTCGAGAACCCTCATGTCCGCCGCGCCAAAAGCCAACAATGGTGAGCGCATTACCCCTCTACTCGCTCAATACCAGGCGATTAAACGCGAGCATCAAGATGTCATCCTCCTCTTCCGGTTGGGTGATTTCTATGAGATGTTCGGCGAGGACGCCAAAATCGGTTCTGAAGTTCTGGAGTTGGCTCTTACCTCCCGGGAAATCGGCAAAGGCCGCCGCGTCCCCATGTGCGGCCTGCCCTATCATGCTCTGGAGCGCTACTTGCCCCGCCTTCTCGCCGCGGGCCACAAGGCCGCCGTGTGTGAACAGGTGGAGGATCCCAAGAAATCCCGCGGTATAGTGAAAAGAGAAGTCACCCGTATCCTCACTCCCGGCACCGTTGTCGAGGATTTTCTGCTCGAAGAGCGGGCGAATAATTTCCTCATTACAATTGTCAAACAGAGCAAGGAGTCGGGGGGCGCCGAACTCTTCGGCCTCGCCGCCATAGACTCTTCCACCGGCGATTTCCTCGTCACGGAAATATCCTCCCCTTCCCGCCTCTTCGAAGAAATTGCCCGCCTCCAGCCGGCCGAGGTTCTGCTTTCCTCCAACCTGCTCTCCGATGAGGCCTTTTGTAATACACTCCGCCAGGCACACCCTTGTGCCATTGAGCCCGCACCGGAGGACGATTTCCTGGCCGCCACGCCGAAAGAGATTCTCTGTCGCCATTTCCAAACGGCTTCTCTCGCCGGGTTCGGCTGTGAAGAGATGCCCGCGGCAACTCAAGCCGCCGCCAGCGCCCTGCTTTATCTGCGCCGGACTCAGAAGCCTGCTCGCCATCAGTCTGGCGAGTCCGCCCTCCAGCAAGTCCGCGCCCTGCGCACTTATTCCGTCTCCGAGTTCATGGTCTTGGATTCCGTTACCCGCAGAAACCTGGAACTCTTCTCCAACCTGCGAGACGGCGGCCGCGTCAATACATTGGTTTCCCTGCTCGACCTTACCATCACCTCCATGGGAGCTCGCCTCCTGCGCGGGTGGATGGCGGCCCCGCTTCTCGATGTTGAAAAGATTCGCCGCCGCCAACAATACATAACCGCGTTCGTGGAGGATACAGGCTGCCTGGAGGAAGTCCGGAAGAACCTCAAGAGTATCTCTGACATCGAGCGTCTCGTCGCCCGCGCCGCCGCCGCAACCGCCAATGGCCGCGACCTTGCTTCCTTGCGAGATTCACTATCTGCCGTGCCCGCCCTTCTCTCCACCCTGGCGGATAATGCGCAACTTCGCCCATTGGCGGAAGATGTTGATACCCTCCAGGACCTGCGAGAGATTCTTGCCTCCGCGCTTGAGGATTCCCCTCCCATCTCTTTGCGAGATGGCAATCTCATACGGCCGGGCTACAATCCCGAACTCGACCGCCTTCGTCAATCCCGCGGCGAAGGCAAAGAATGGATCGCCTCTCTTGAGGCAAAAGAACGCCAGCGCACCGGTATCAAATCTCTCCGCGTCGGCTTCAACCAGGTCTTCGGCTATTACCTGGA
>WVXJ01000173.1:1612-1863 GCA_011773575.1 Armatimonadota bacterium
CGCGCAAAAGTCGCCTCCGAAGCCGCCCGGCTCCAGGCTCTTTCCCGTCTGCTCGCCGAAGTGGATACTCTCTCCGCGCTGGCTGAAGTCGCCACCCGCCGCGGTTATGTCTGCCCACAGATTGAAGAAAGCGATGTGATAGAAATCGAGGCCGGCCGCCACCCGGTTGTGGAGGTGAATCAATCCGAACCCTTCATCCCCAATGACTCACTCCTCAACAGCCAGGACCAGCAGCTCCTCATCATCACCGG
>WVXJ01000207.1:0-937 GCA_011773575.1 Armatimonadota bacterium
ATGGAGCGTATCCGCGCGGGCTGGGCGGAGTACGTAAATCCCTTCGGTGGTCAAACTCATCGTGTATCCCTGAAATCGGAGGATGTTCATTCCATTGTCTTCTGGTCGAAAGATTATCGCCACTTGCTGGCTCACCTCGATGAATTGGAGGAGAGAGGCTATCGGCTCTCTTTCCATTTCACCATTACCGGTCTGCCGCGATCCTTGGAGCCGAATGTGCCGGATAGCGAGGTCGCGGTGGAGACGCTCTCCCATCTTTCTCACCGCTTCAGCCCCAAGCATGTTATCTGGCGCTTCGATCCTATTCTCTTCTGCGCCGACATGGAGGAGAAGTATTATTTGGAGAGATTCAGACATTTGAGCGGTATGCTGCGCGGGAAGGTTGAGAGATGCTATTTCTCCTTCGTGAATTACTATGCCAAGGTCCGCCGGAGTCTGGCGCGATCGGAGGGAATAGAACCTTACGATCCGCCGCTGGAGAGAAAGCGGGAACTGGCCGGAAAACTGGCGGAGATTGCCGCCGAGCAGGGAATGGCGCTGTACTCTTGTTGTGCCGACTCACTGATTCAATCAGGGATCGAGAAGGGTCACTGCATTGACGGAGAACTCCTTGCCGAACTCTTCCCGGAGAGGCCGCGAGTAAGCGAGGTTCGCCCTACGCGGCCCGAATGCGGCTGTTATGCCAGCCGGGACATAGGGGCCTATGATACCTGTGGGCACGGCTGTCTCTATTGTTATGCCAACCGGCCTGAAGTTTGCATTACACCTGAGGCGCAAACTAACCGAGAAGCCATGCTTTGAGCCTTTTGCTGTGGCGCCACTCGGTCTGGATGCGGCGGCGGGCGATGCCATACAGCCAGGAGGAGAGGGTAGATTTCTTGGGATTGAAACGAGCGATGTCTCTGATGGCATCGGTCATCGTCTGAACGACTATCTC
>WVXJ01000207.1:998-2444 GCA_011773575.1 Armatimonadota bacterium
CTTGTCTGGCGCAGGCCTTCCAGGAGGGAAGTGTCACCCGCTGGGCTCTGTTGACCTCTGCACACCGTGTCGGGTTCAGTCATAGTCTGGTCTGTCGCGGCGCCGGACTCTGGCGCAAGCAGCCCATTTGTAATGTCGCCATCTATCAAGAAACGTCGCGGACGAGAGAAGCGCCGCGCTTTTTTGGGTCCCGAAGGTGCAAGTGTATGTTATCATAGTACCGCAATGGGAGCAGATAGGCGGCGGGCCAGAAGACAGGAGCGGCTCGCTGAGCCGCTCCTGTCTCAATGCTATTAGGGAACTTATGAATTGCAGAAATCCTCTGAAGAGAACGCCCCGGTTCTAACCGGGGGGTTTACAAACTGTGGTTATAGCGTCAGAACTTCCAGGTCAACCAGGCACCACATTGGAGGCTTGAGGGCCCTTGTCGGTTTCCATCAGTTCGAATTGTACCTGCTGACCTTCTTGAAGTGTCCGGAAACCGTCGCTTTGGATTGCTGAAAAGTGTACAAACACATCCCGACTGCCGTCCAACTCAATAAATCCATACCCCTTCTGAGCGCTAAACCACTTCACCCTACCAACTGCCATAGGCCTACTCCTTCCCTCCACTGCAATTACAGAAGATAACACATGAGTGCCTAATTGTCAAGAAGAGTGAGTACATACTCCCAGCCTTCAACAATAGAAAGGTTGGCTGTTTTCTGTCTGCCTTCAAGGTAGGGTTGACGTGTCGGATGTCGAATCCGATATAGGGCAAGAAGTTATGCTTGGAAGTGGTGAAATTCTGATTGAGGAAATATGCCTTCCCGCCTCTCCACAGGCCGCTTTATGCTCGCTAGAATGGCAAAAAGGCGGTTTCTTGCTGGAGAGCGCTCTACAGAGTGGCAGTCTGGGCCGCTGGTCCTTCCTCGGAGCCGAGCCGTTCCTGGTTTTTTGCAGCAAAGGCCCTAAGCTTACTGTAAGTCAGAGTGAGCAGGATTATAGGACAAACGCAAACCCGTTTTCGCTCTTACGGCAGCTGCTCACACAGTACGCCCTTGAGAGGCCTCCGGGTGCGCCTCCGCTGATTGCCGGAGCGGTCGGCTATTTCGGCTATGACCTTTGTCGCTTCGTGGAGAGACTGCCTTCCTTGGCGATAGACGATGTCCGGGCAGCGGACTGTTATCTTGGGTTCTATGATACAGTAGTCGCCATTGATCATCAAGAGGGGAGGGCCTTTATCAGTTCAAGCGGTCTGCCTGAGAGTGAGCCGCGCAAACGCCTCCGGCGGGCGCATGAGCGCCTGGAGGCAACAAAGGTTTGCCTGCAGAGTTGCACGCCCGCTCTCCGTGTGGCCCCACCCCTCTCGCCCGCCGGGACGGCAGTAGCCGCCTCAGAACCACCGGGCATTCCTCTCCCCGGAGGGCGCGGAGCCGATTTGCGCAGCAACTTCACTCCTGAAGA
>WVXJ01000140.1 GCA_011773575.1 Armatimonadota bacterium
GATACGCCGGACAAGTGCTCGGCGGATTCGCTGCAGATAGTGGGGGAGGTAATGCTCAAAGTGTTGGCTGATTGAGTGACAATAATGGCGCGGCGAAAGTAGGAGGTGGTTGGGGCGGCGGCGTAGGGTTGAGACATCACCTCATAGGAGGAGAATCATGGACAAGGACAGGGCGGAGTTAATAGACATTCTGAATGAGTCAATCAGCGCGGAATATGGCGCGCTCTTCATGCTGCCTCAACACATGGCACAGGTCAAGGATGCAGACTTGAAGAAGAAATTGCAGGAAATCTCCCGCATGGAACTGGAACATGCAGAAAAGACCGCGCAAATGATCCTCGCTCTGGGCGGACAGCCTGTGGCGGACATTCCGAGCCTGAGACCCAGAAACAACCTGCAAGAGATCTTGGAGGCACATCTGGAAGGCGAGCGCCAGGCGATTGACATCTACACCCGGGCGGCGGCGAAGTGCCGTGACCCCAAATTGAAAGAAGCGCTGCTCGAATTGAAGAAGGAAGAGGAGGAGCACCAACGAATACTAGAGATTGCAAAGGCGCGGTTGATCACATAGGGCAGGCGAGTTGGGAATCCGGAGTCCCGGGACGAAGAGGGTGACAAACCATGTGCCAGTGGCTGTGTCGCCCTCTATTTTGGACTTGCGCAGAGCGGGAGGGAAACAAGGATGAACCTGATCAGAGTGATACCCTGTCTGGATATGAAGGACGGCAGGGTGGTGAAAGGGGTGCATTTCGTGGATTTGCGAGATGCCGCGGATCCGGTGCAGGCGGCGCGCGCATATGCGAGCGGCGGCGCTGATGAGATAGCATTCTTGGATATTACTGCGACAGTTGAGAAGCGTCGCACCATGTTCGATGTGCTGGAGAAAGTGGCGGCGGTGGTTGATGTTCCGCTGACGGTGGGTGGAGGCATAAAATCAGCCGAAGATATCGAACAAGCGCTGAAATCCGGCGCGGACCGGGTCTCCATATCCAGCGCGGCCTATCGAAACCCGGATATGGTGAAGGAGGCCGTGGCGAATTTCGGTTCGGACAAGATAATTGTGGCAATTGACGCGGACGCAAACGATGCCTGTCCCTCCAAACGAGAAGTCTATATTGACGGCGGCCGCACCGCCACCGGCAAGGATGCCGTCGAGTTCGCCAAAGAGATGGCCGCCATAGGAGTGGGCCAGATACTCCCCACCAGCAAGGCGACAGACGGTACCACCGAAGGGTATGACATTCAGTTGACACGCGAGATTGCGGATGCCACGGGGCTGCCTGTGATTGCCAGCGGAGGGGCTGGCAAGCTGGAGCATTTCTATGAAGCGGTTACAGACGGTCACGCCCAAGCCGTCTTGGCGGCATCTGTCTTCCATTTCGGAACCTTTACAATCCGCCAGGTCAAGGAGTATATGCAGCAGCGGGGGCTGCCTGTCAGCCTGTGAGCGGGCAGTTACTGAGTAGCCGATTACATGCTTGCCAGCAGACCTGTTTGTCCATAGAATAGTGCGGTATTGCCAGGAGTGAAAGAAATGAAACTTAAATTTGCACCGAAGGAAGAACGCTTTTTCGAACTTTTCGATAACGCTGCCAAGAACGTTGCCAAAGGCGCCGATTTATTGGTGGACCTTGTCAAGAATCATGACCGGGCGGAAGAACTCTCGAACGAGATTGAACAGGTTGAACACGAAGGCGACATCACGACCCACGAGATTGCCGACAGGCTGAACCGCACCTTCATCACTCCTTTTGACCACGAAGACATTCATGATCTTGCGGGCCGGCTGGATGATATTCTGGACAATATCGAAGCTACCGCTGACCGCATGTATCTCTATGAGGCGGGAGAGCCGTCGCCGGAGATGGTTAATCTTGCGGAGGTACTGGCTGACGCTACCAAAGTCGTGGTACGTGCGGTCCACGGTCTGAAAGATATGAAAAGCGCGCGGCGGATTCTGGACTATTGCATAGAGATTCATCGCCTTGAAAACATCGGGGACGAGCAGAGCCGGCGCGCCTTGGCGAAACTGTTCAAAGGGCCCGACGCGCTTCACGCCCTCAAGTGGAAGGAAATATACGACCACGTTGAGGAGGCTATTGACTTGTGTGAAGATGTGGCATCGATCGTAGAGAGCATAGTTGTCAAACATACATAAGATCTGGTGAGGAATGTCAGGGTCTTTAGTCTACGTTATCTTGATTTGTGCTGTTGCCTACGTATTTGACTTCATAAACGGTTTCCACGACGCTGCCAATTCTGTTGCCACTGTGGTTTCCACGCGCGTCTTGCGCCCCATCTATGCCGTAGGATGGGCCGCCTTCTTCAACTTCGCCGCTGCTTTCACATTCGGTGTGCACGTGGCTGAAACCATGGGGAAGGGTATCGTTCAAGAGGTGGCGGTGAACAATGAGGTGATCCTGGCCGCACTGATAGGGGCCATCATATGGGATCTGCTCACCTGGTACATGGGTCTGCCGACGAGTTCCTCCCATGCTTTGATTGGAGGACTTGTCGGGGCTGTGGCGGTCAAATCAGGCGTGGGCATGCTTAAGGCTGCTGGCATTATCAAGGTCTCGGCCTTCATCGTCCTTGCCCCGCTCATCGGCCTCCTGCTTGGAGTTATCTCTCGCACACTGGTCAGCTGGCTGTTCCGGCGCAGTTCTCCAAAACGAGTCTCACCGTATTTTCGCCGGCTCCAACTTGTTTCAGCCGCGCTTTACAGCCTCGGCCATGGTACTAATGACGCGCAGAAGACGATGGGGATAATCGCTTTGCTTCTCTACAGCAATGGCTATATGGACGTCTTCAAGGTACACCCGTGGATAATCCTTTCAGCACATGCTGCCATCGCTCTGGGCACGATGGCCGGGGGGTGGCGAATCATCAAGACCATGGGGATGCGGATCACCAAACTGCAGCCTGTGGATGGATTCTGCGCGGAAACCTCCGCCGCAGTCTCCTTATTTGGGACGGCCACCGCCGGTATTCCGGTCAGCACCACTCATACCATCGCCGGTGCCATCGTGGGAGTAGGTTCCACCCGTCGGCTCTCCGCAGTGCGCTGGGGAGTTACCATCAGTGTGCTTTGGGCATGGATCCTTACCATTCCCGGTGCCGCTCTTATCGCAGCCATCACGCGATTTCTGCTGGAGTTCATTCGGTAATCTCTCAAGCCTGATATGCGTCCTTCCGAGGACTACTTATGTAAACACATTCACTCCCATGCCGCTTTCTCCATCCAACCAAGACGCACAACGAGCCAGGCTTCTTGTTCCTTTCCGAGCAGGAAATATGTTATATGGATAGCTCACGCCAGCACAAAGGGGAGAAACCAGACAGCCATGTTTGAGCAATTACTCCCAGTACTTCCGATCCTCCTGCTGATTCTTGCCGCCGAGTTTGTCAATGGATTCACTGATGCCCCCAACGCCATTGCCACGGTAGTTTCCACCCGGGTGCTTCATCCTCACCAGGCGATTGTAATGGCGGTGATGCTGAACATCATCGGCGCGCTTTGCGGAACCGCGGTGGCGGCGACTATCGGAAAGGACATCGTGAGCGCAGAAAGCATCAACGCATTGACGATAGGCGCAGCCATGATAGGCATTGTGATCTGGAGCACTCTGGCATGGGTCTACGGGTTGCCGACCAGTGAGAGCCACGCGCTGGTTGCCGGTCTCGCCGGAGCGACCCTGGCGACGGCGGGCCCTTCGGCCTTGCTGTGGGTGGGCTGGAAGAAAGTCATAATCGGCATCGGCTTCTCGACCTTCCTCGGATTCTTCGGCGGAGTGGGGTTGATGCTGTCGATTCAGCGGCTGATGTTCCGCTCCTCACGCCACAAGGTCAATCGAGCCTTTGGAAGACTTCAGATTCTTTCCTCAGCATTCATGGCCTTCGGACACGGCAGCAATGACGCGCAGAAATTCATGGGAGTATTCGCGCTCACACTCGTACTGGGTGGCATCTTTCAAGAGTTTCACGTCCCCGTCTGGGTCATCCTGATATGTGCATTGACCATGGGTGTCGGCACCGCCTTTGGAGGCTGGAGAATCATACGCACCATGGGCATGAAACTCACGCGGCTCCAGCCCGTGCACGGCTTCGCTGCCGAGACCTCTGCCGGCCTTGTCATCGCCTTCGCCTCCACGCTCGGCATACCACTGAGCACAACCCACACCATCAATACTGCCATCATGGGGGTGGGATCCACGCGGCGCCTTTCCGCCGTCAGGTGGGGAGTTGGCGGTGAAATCGTGATGGCGTGGATTCTGACATTTCCGGTCTGCGGCTTTATCGCCTGGCTTGTCGCCTGGATTGGAAAAACGCTTTTCTAACAACAAAACCCGCCTTCGAGACTGTCGAGGCGGGTTTTCGCGGTAGCCTGGAGAGTCTATCCCGGCAGCGGATAGACTCTTATTCTTTTTCCGTCAACTGGTCGTAGAAACCTACATAATCATCCGGATTCTTGCTCGCCCGCAGGGTCATCGCCGCGCGGGGATGTTGGTTCAACATACCGGTGAGCATGTAGGGGACCCGATATCCCCACTCCATCTTATCGCGCAGCGGCAGGAAATGCTTCTGGATACACTCCAGCACCGGGCGGAGTTTGAACTTCGGATTCTTTAGAAATGCCAGCAGCAATTCCAGCGAGCAATTGCCGGCCCCTCTGCCCATCCCATTGATGGTAGCATCTATGCGGTTGGCGCCAAGGATCAGTGCTTCAATTGTATTTGCGTAGGCGAGTTGCTGGTTATTATGCGCGTGGATGCCTACTTCCTTGCCGGTTCCCTTCACCGCATCCAGATAGGTAAGGGTCAGATCTCGTATCTGCTCAGAATATAGCGAGCCGAAACTATCTACGAGGTAGATGGTGCCCACCGGCGTCTTCACCAGCACCTCCAGCGCCTCCGCCAAATCACTGTCATGTACCACAGAGATCGCCATCAGGTTGAGAGTGGTTTCATATCCTTTATCATGGGCATCCTTGATCATGTCAATCGCAGTGGGAATCTGATGTATATAGGTTGCGACGCGGATGACATCAAATACACTCTGTTCCTTCGGCAGAATGTCTTCATGGTAATCAGTCTTCTCAGCATCTGCCATGGCAGATAACTTTATGGGCGCGGAATTGTCTCCGACTATCCGACGGATGCAATCCTCGTCACAGTATTTCCAATCCCCGAATTTGTCGGGGGCGAAGATTTTCTTGGAGGCCTTATAGCCGAGCTCAACATAATCAATACCCGCCGCAATGCAGGTCTCATAGACCGCTTTTACGAATCCGTCTTCAAACTGATGCTCATTCATGAGCCCACCGTCCCGAATGGTACAATCCAGTAGTTTGATCTCCGGACGGTAAGTAACCCACGAACCCTTTGCTTCCTTATCTTTCTTGTGAACCATTAGACGCTGCCCTTTCGCTGATCGGTGGTTGATTCTATCCTTGCATGCTTGTTCGCTTCTGTCAATATTCCACAGAATCTTGACCTCTGAGCGATGGGCAGCCTGGTTCAGTGAGAAATGGCTGGTATCGGAGCGTATTCGCAGGAAAACTCGCCGAACGGGAAGAAATGTGTAGGCGGCAAGAATGAAGGCTGTTGCGAGAGGACTCTCATGGTGAACCGTCCTATAGGCTGTATGTATCGGTCCTTTCTGAAGATCGGCTCCTATTTCGTCGTGATGAGCCTTATCGCCTGCGGCTGCGGGCGGAGTGGAGAATCAGAAAAACAGGGCAGCGAACTTGCCTACCCCTCCAGCCTGTCCGCGGCAAGTACTCCCAGTGAAGTCGCTGAGGTGCTTATCAAAGGGCTGGATGAGGGTGACACTGCGCTACTGATGAGGTTGGTTGCCATAAAGGCCGAGCGTGAGGCAATTGATGCTATCTATCGTCAGTACGGCCGGCACAGCGAGTTCGACGCGGAGAAGACGGCTCGTCTCGCCGCCGCCGGTTGGGGCGCCACCTATGCGTTCTTCGAAGCAGGAGCAACCGTGATTACTGAGGAGGAAGTCACCGGAGACACAGCAACTGTGTACGCGCAGGGAATGAACGCCACCAGCGGCCAACCCCAGACTCTGATTATCCGTCTCCTTCGTGAAGAGGGCCTCTGGAAGGTCCGCGCCGGCATTCACCAGGAGTAATGGCAAGAAGAGAGGAGGCGGACCGCCAGTCTGTGCTCATATTAGCTTTGGGGGCGGCCCGAACCATACTTCGCTGATTCGCTTCTCCTCATCAAATATGATCTGTACCTCGGAACTGCCCTTCTCGAATTGGATGGTAATATAGACAACATCTCGTCCGTTCTCTCTTGTTACTTCTGTTCTGACCTGCCTCAGATAGGCGCCAAGATTCTTAGTGATGGTGCGCCACGCCTCATCTAATTTATCGGGAGGCATTTGCTCCTTTAGATTCTCATCGAAACTCTCGACCGCGGTTGAGAAATCCCTGGCCGCCAGCTGCGCCATGAATTGCTGTGCCGGTTCTATCAGCTCGGTCGCCAGCGGTGGCTCCTCTTCTTCTTTGCTGCAGGAAGTCAACGCGACACACAGGGCCAGCAGTGTCAGCGCGATGAATAAGTACTTGGTCATATCAATCCTCCCTATCTGAACTACCGCTGCTCTAAGCGTATCAGTGCTGGCAGCAAGATTATCTTCCATCCTATATATTACAATAGATACCATACTAGCGGTATATGCTTGTGAGCATTCAGACAATCCTCGGTAAAATGAAGATGCCGGCCAACCGTGAATACGACCTTCGAAAAGTCCGCGCGGGCCTTCAGTGCGAGTGGTGGTGAAGGTCCGCGCGGGGGGGGTCGGCGTGGCAGTTTATCAGTCTCCAGAGGTTACTTGGGCGGAACGAACCACAGCCCGCTGATGCGCTGCGCCCCATCGAATGCGACCTTTATGTCGGCACTGCCCCTTTCGAACTCGCAGGTGACATAGACAACCTCAAACCCCTGCTCCTTCTCTGTTCGCGCACCGGCGAGGTTTTCAAAGGCGCCGAGTTCTGTCACGAGAGTGCTCCATGCTTGTTTCAGGTTGGCCGCAGGCAGCACTTCCCGCATCGTAGCGTCAAAACTCTCCACCGCGCCTGTAAAATCCTCTTCCGCCAAAAGCATAACAAATCGCTTCGCGGGCTCTGTCAGCTCACCAGGATCAGACGCTTGCTCCGATTGGCCGCAAGAAGCCAAAGCGACGCAAACAGCCAACAACATTGCCAACACAAAGAAACGCTTTATCATTTTCTTTCCTTTCAAATAAAGTATCCTTTCCAGAAGACTGCGGGGCACAAGTCGCCTCCTGCCGCGTGCTCCGATCCGCGCCCGCGCGCCTACACTCACTGTCGCAGCGACTCTATCGCCTCCTTGAGTTCATCCGGTCTCTGGGAGCCCAGCAGAATGTGTCTCCCGTCCATGTATTCCAGCCTCACCCCGCGATTGCCGGTGGGGTTGTAGGCCCGGCCTTTCCTGCGGAAGCGGATTCCCCAGCCTCCGTATTCCTGGATAGGGTTATATGTGAGCGCCTCCACCTTTGCCGCGTTCTCGAGCGGAACTTTGCGAAAAGAAAGGTGAAATGGGAAATAGCGGATATAGAGCCCATCAATGCGCACCTCGGTTCTGAGGTTGGCCGCCAGGAAGAGGGCGATCAGCGCCGCGTCAAAAGCGAATACCAGCGCCCCCATTGTCATCAGCGCCTGGTCTGACATTGGGTTCTCACCGATGGGCCTCGCGAAGATGAGTTGCTGAATTATCATCCACGCAACGATCCCCGCTGGCAGCAGACCGGAGCCGATAATGACTACCCACAGCCACCACTGTCGGGAGTACTGGACTTCCTCATAGATAATGCGGCTTTGCTCTGACATTTGATTAATACCCCCCTTTCTTCGCCAGGTTGGTGCCAAAGCGTGCGAAGTTAGCGCAGTAGAAATGACTGACGAGCGCTTAGATCGTTAGCATCTTCAGCACGATCACCTTGGATGCGGCCTCCGCCATCACCAGCCCGGCAATAAATGAAGCAATTGCTCTTCCGCCGCGGACATTGCAGCAGATGCTGTATGACCGATACATCAGCGCCACCATCCACACAATCGCCGCAACAATGATGACTATCACTACCGCGGCGACGGCTGCGTCTCCCAACTGCACGTAGAAGTTGCCTCTGGCCTGCGTCAGTTCCCGTAGATTCTGTATGACGCTGATCAGAAAACGCTGATAGGGAGGGAGAAGCGAAGCGGCGGCAACAAATATCATGGGCCAGCGCGCCATTGCCTGGGTGCCGAATAGATCCAAAGCGCGGAACCTGGTCCTGGATACAAACCGCCCCAGTATGAACAGAACTATCCCAAGAGACAGCCAATTGACAATCCCCTCAGTCAGAAACACCCAAAGGACATCCCCGCGGCCTGTGTGAACATCCAGCACACCATCGAAATGCGTGTTGCTGAAAGAACCGAGAAACCCGGCCAGCAAAATCGCCGCCAGCCCGATTCCCAGCGAACGGCCCCCGGCGATGTATGCAAATGGATTGAACAGCCATTGAACCAGCCCGGGAGCGGAGGGTGCCTTCGCAGTATTCAGGGTCTCTTCAGCCATCTGTTTCCTCCTGCTGCTCTCCGATTTGACTGAGTTTCTCGATAATCTCATCCAGCCGGTTGCGGACAGTGGGATAACTCACCTTCAAAAGCCTCGCCATCTCCTTCAAACTCCCACTCGCCCTCACAAACTGGAAGACAAACTCCTGATCACTCCTGCTCAACCGCACCAGAGCCGGCAGCTCAAACAGCCCCTCAACCTCAGTGCCGCAATCCCCACACGACAGCCGCTTGATGCTCAGTCTCCGGCTACAACTCGGACATTCACTAGGCAGTGTTTTCATGGCATCTCCAGTCTGAATATACATAATATAGCACTCTAACTAAATTATGTCAA
>WVXJ01000242.1:0-2192 GCA_011773575.1 Armatimonadota bacterium
CCCTCGAAGAGGACCTGTTTACCTTCGTTCAGTGTCCGGTTCACGAGGACAGAAGTATCGGTAATCATATGTGAGATATGGCGGTAATGCTCCATGGTCACTTCGTAGATTGTCTCGGCGGCAAGAGGCTCTGCGCCATAAATCTTGCTGAGGATCTCATTTTTCTCGGCCACATTGTTCTCCAGGTGTTCGCGGAAACATTCCGGGTAGGCGAGTTCGCCCAGGCGAATGCCGCGGCGAGAAGCCTTGTCGGTATAGGCAGGGCCGATACCGCGCAGGGTGCTGCCGATGCGGCGGGAACCGAGGCGCTCTTCGTCCGCCTTCTCCAGTGCCTTGTGGTAAGGCAGGATGACGTGACAATGATCGGAGATGGCGAGTTTGCCTTCCACTTGAATGCCGCGCGCCTCCAGGCCCTGCTTCTCTTCCAGTAAGACTCCCAGGTCCACCACCAGGCCGGAACCGATGACACAGAACTTGCCGCTGATAATACCTGAGGGTATGAGGTGGAAGGGGAAGATCTCATCCCCCACTATTACGGTATGGCCCGCGTTGTTGCCGCCGTGGTAGCGAATGACCATATCAGACTGAGCCGCACAGATATCCACTACACGACCTTTGCCTTCATCTCCCCACTGTGTTCCCACGATTACTGTGCTGGGCATTTCCTCAGGTCTCCTCCGAAAGTATGAATTACAAAGAAAAAGGCTCAAATGGGGAATCCATTTGAGCCTTGGCTTTGCCCTGCAAGGCACTGTCTCAGTTCCTCATATCACTATAGCGCGGCATTGGGGGGCTGTCAATAGCGCAAAGGTAGGAGGGTTCTACCAGGCAGGATGCTCCTTTCGGTTATGCTCAGGCCAAGCTAGGTAAGCAAGATACTGACCAATAGGGCAATTGACGTTCTTGCTCTCGGATGGCAGAATCTCTGTGGCATAGTGTGCGGTGAACAGTCCTTGTTCTGAAAAGGACGCGTGAGGTGCCACATGCTGATAGAGAATGTTATTGATTTGATTGGCAATACCCCGCTGGTCAAGTTGAACGGGGAGAACATATACGCCAAAGCGGAGTTCTTGAACCCTGGAGGCAGTATCAAGGATCGGCCTGCGCTGGCGATGATTGAAGGGGCGGAGAGGGATGGCCGCTTAAAGCCGGGGGCGATCATTACTGAGCCCACCTCCGGCAATACGGGCATCGGCGTCGCCCTGGTGGGACGGCTGAAGGGTTATCAAGTGCGTATTCTCATGCCTGAGGGAATGAGTGAGGAGCGCAAGAAAATAATCCGCGCGCTGGGGGCGGAACTAATCCTCACCCCTGAGAAAGACGGGATTGCCGGAGCGGTTGAGCGGGTCAGAAAGATGGCCGCGGAGCACAAGCGTATCTTCGTGCCTCAGCAATTCGAGAACCCCCACAATCCCCGTATCCACTACGAACAAACCGCGCCTGAACTGTGGCGGCAGATGAGCGGCGATATTGAGTGTCTTGTGGCCGGCGTGGGCAGCGGCGGCACACTACAGGGAGTTGGCAAGTTTCTGAAAGAGAAGAAGCCCGACATCAAGATTGTGGCGGTGGAGCCGAAGAATGTCTCCGCGCTGTTGGGTCATGAGCCCGGCCTGCACCAGATTCAGGGAATTGGCGATGGGTTCATCCCTGAGATTCTGGATGTCTCGCTGGTGGATGAGGTGGTCGAGGTGACTGATGAGGACGCCATAGAGACCACACGGAAATTGGGCAGAGACCAGGGTTTGCTGGTGGGCACCTCTTCCGGGACGAATGTCTGGGGGGCGCGCCGGATGGCGAAGAAGATAAGAGGCAATATCGCCACAGTCCTGCCGGATCGGGCGGAGCGCTACTTCAGCACCGCTTTGTCACAGCCTGCTCACTGACGTCCACTTGAATATGAGTATGTGGCTGCGTTGACACTGATACGGGGCGGGCGGTATAATCCATTGCTATTTTGCGAAGCGCCCATTTGTGGAATAGACACATGAGGAGGCACCATGGTGCCGGATATGCAAAAACTGCGTCAGTTTGCCGATAATGAGCGGTTTCGTGCTTTCGAGCGGGAGTTGACAGAGGCTATCTCGCAAGAAATTGAAGAGCGCAAGATGAAGTCTGAAGATGCGCGGCGCAATCGGGAAAGAAAAGCGCGAAAGAAGCGGCTGAGGAAACAGGCGTCGTTGTCGTCAGGCTAG
>WVXJ01000242.1:2200-7588 GCA_011773575.1 Armatimonadota bacterium
GCACCTTCGGGCTGCACAAGCTCTCCCCGAGCGGTGTTGGAGGGCGGCGTAGCTCAGTCGGTTAGAGCACGTGGTTCATACCCACGGCGTCAGTGGTTCGAGTCCACTCGCCGCCACCATCCTAGAGGGTCCGGGAGGTTCCGTTGCGGTCATTGTGTCTTCTTCAGGCGGAACAAATCTGCTCAGACCCCTTGAACCCCCTGCAAACTAAGAATTGACAGCCGGATAAGCAATGGACGAAGCCCTGGAAGAATATCTGAATACTCTTCTTGGCCTGATGGAGAAACACGACCTGGAGGCACTGCGCCTGGAAGGGCCGGACCTGAAGGTGAGGATGAGCAAGGCCGCGGCGGAGCCGGATGTAGGATCTCCTCAGGCTACCTACCCATCGCAGCGCAGATATGCGGGGAATCCTTCCGCCGGTCTGGGACGCCGTCTCGAAGCGGGCCGGGACCATCTTTATGAGTTGCGCTCCCCTTTGGCGGGGATTTTCTATCGCTCCAACTCACCTGAAGCCGAGCCATTTGCTCTGCCGGGAGATTACCTCAAAGTGGGGCAGACGGTGTGTTTAATAGAAGCAATGAAAATGTTCAATGAAATCCATACTGAGCGCGCGGGGCGACTTGTGGAGATATGTGTGAGCAATGGAGATGTGGTGGAGGCGGACCAGGTATTGATGCGCCTGGACACCCATGTGCAGCCACCTGAGGAGAGATAGGATGGCAGAAGACCCTATATATCTGGGATTGCTGGGATTCGGCAACGTGGGTTCCGGTACCCTTCAAACCCTGCAAGAGAATCGCCAGTCCATTGCCTTGAAGGCGGGCCGACCGCTGAAAGTCAAACTGGTTGCGGATGTCGACTGGAAACGGCCCCGGCCGGTGCAAGTTGACATCTCTGAGGACCAGAAGACAGAGGACGCCTTCGCAGTGGTGGAGGATCCCGATATCAAGATCGTGATTGAGTGTATCGGGGGTCTGGAGCCGGCGGGCGAATTGGTTCTGCGGGCCTTGCGAAACGGCAAGAATGTGGTTACCTCCAACAAGGAATTGATTGCGAAGCGGGGCCGGGAGATATTCGAGGAGGCGGATAGGCATAAGGTCGATATCCGTTTCGAAGGCGCGGTGGCGGGCGGCATTCCCATTATCCGTCCATTGAAAGAGAGTCTTGCGGGGAACCGCATTAAGCGAATGATGGGAATCGTGAACGGCACCACAAACTACATTCTGACCCGCATGACCCAGGAGGGAAGTGAGTTCGCGGCGGCTCTGGCGGAGGCGCAGGAGCGGGGTTTTGCGGAGAAGGATCCGACGGATGATATCGAGGGCTATGATGCAGTGAATAAACTCGCCATCCTCGCTTCCATCGCCTTTGAGAGCCGGGTAAATGTGGAACAAGTTTATCGTGAGGGAATTAGCGGTGTTGGCGCGGCGGATATCGAGTATGCGCGGCGCTTGGGCTATACCGTAAAACTCCTTGCCATCGGAGAGGACACACCCGAAGGCTTGGAGTTGAGAGTCCACCCCGTATTTCTCTCTCTCAGCCACCCGCTGGCAGCAGTGGGCGGTGTTTTCAATGCCATCTGGGTGCAAGGTTCTTCCGTGGGAGACGTGATGTTCTACGGCCGGGGGGCGGGCGTTTTGCCCACTGGCAGCGCGGTGATGGGAGATGTGATTGAAGTGGCGCGCAACATCCAGCACGGGGCCACGGGGCGGCTGGCTTGCACCTGTTTTTCGGATAAGCCGGTTAAGGATATTGCGGAGACGGAGACAAAGTACTATATCCGCACCGCGGTGAAAGACCGGCCCGGGGTGTTGGGGAAGATCGCCACTGTCCTGGGTGATGCGGGCGTATCTCTCGCTTCTGTGCTGCAGACCCGCGCCTCCGGAGAGGCGGCGGAGATAGTGTGGGTTACGCACAATGTGAAAGAAGCCAAGGTGCGTGAGGCCTTGGACAAAGTGCGCGCGCTGGAGTCGGTGGAACAAATCTGCTCCTGGGCGCGAGTGGAAGAGTAGAAGACCATGGACATGCCATGGGGCGGAATCATTCAAAGATACCGAAGATTCCTGCCTATAACTGAAGAGACTCCGATTATCACCCTGAACGAAGGCGATACCCCGCTTTTGCCTGCGCCTGCGCTGGCGGAGCGGATTGAGCTGAATATCTCCCTCTATTTGAAATGTGAAGGATTCAATCCCACCGGTTCATTCAAGGACAGGGGGATGACGGTGGCCATCTCCAAGGCCCTGGAGGAGGGCTCCCAAGCCGTCATATGTGCCTCCACCGGCAATACCGCCGCCTCTGCCGCGGCTTATTCCGCCCGCGCCAAACTGAAATGTATGGTTCTTCTGCCACATGGCTCCATTGCTCTGGGCAAACTAGCCCAGAGCATTACCCACGGGGCGAAGGTTGTGGCGCTGAAAGGGAATTTCGATGATGCCTTCAGGCTGGTGAAGGAGGCCTGCTCACGCCACCCGATTACTCTGGTCAATTCCATCAATCCCTATCGCATAGAGGGCCAGAAGAGCGGGGCTTTCGAGATTTGTGATGTTCTGGGGGATGCGCCCACCTATCACGCCATCCCGGTGGGGAACGCGGGCAATATCTGTGCTTACTGGAAGGGATATTGTGAGTATCATGAAGCGGGTATCAGCCGCAGCCGGCCCCGCATGTTGGGCTTTCAGGCAGAGGGAGCTGCACCCATCGTTCGGGGTGAACCGGTGGAGGCTCCGGAGACCATCGCCACTGCGATTCGCATTGGAAACCCCGCCTCCTGGAAGGGCGCGGAAGCGGCGAGAGACGAATCCGGCGGACTTATCCAAGCGGTGAGCGATGAAGAAATTCTGGAAGCCTATCATATGCTCGCCTCGGTGGAGGGAGTCTTCGTGGAGCCGGCCTCGGCGGCGAGTGTGGCCGGGGTCAGGAAGCTCGCCGGTCGGGGCTATTTCAAAGATGCGTCGGAAGACGCGAGTGTGGTCTGTATCTTGACCGGACACGGATTGAAGGACCCGGACCTGGCCATTTCTCAGGCCGCGGAGCCGTCTGCAGTGGAGCCTCAGATTGAGGTAGTGGAAGAGTTCCTGGGGCTGTGCCAGCCGGCATTGGTATAAATAGAGAAGTACGCAGCTGAAGCCTGCGGCTACCTGTTGTTAGAACAATAACACGCAAAAGGTTGGATTCCACGCAAGGCGATGAATCAAGACGAGATAGCCCACTTGCTCAAACAAGTGAAAGACGGCTCCATCTCCGTTGAAGAGGCGGTGGAGCGATTGCGTGATTTCCCCTTCGAAGATTTGGGCTTTGCCAAGATTGATCACCACCGCGCGCTTCGCAAAGGCTTTCCGGAAGTGGTCTATTGCGCCGGTAAAACGACTGAGCAAGCTGTGGAGATAGTGTCCCGGTTGGTTTCCCGCAACAACGTCGTTCTTGGCACACGTGCTTCAGAAGAGATCTATCAGGCCATTGCCGAGCGTTTCCCGAAGGCAAAATATCACGAAACCGCCCGCGTGGTGGTCATCGGGCAACCCCGGCGAATTCCCCGTTCAAAGCCGGTGGCCATAGTCTCCGGCGGGACCGCGGATCTGCCGGTGGCGGAAGAGGCGGCGGTGGTGGNNGGTGTTGCCGGTTTGCACAGGCTGTTGCAGTATAAGAAGACCCTGTTTGGGGCGGGGGCGATCGTGGTGGTGGCAGGGATGGAGGGAGCCTTGGCAAGCGTGGTAGGCGGGCTGGTAAAGGCTCCAGTCATTGCAGTCCCCACCAGTGTCGGTTATGGGGCCTCTTTCGAGGGTTTGGCGGCTTTGCTCGCCATGCTTAACTCTTGCGCCGCAGGGGTGGTAGTTGTTAACATAGACAATGGTTTTGGCGCGGGGTATTTTGCGGCGATGGTTGCGAAGTGAGTTGAGAGTATAGAGTTGAGGGTCGAGGGCGCGCGGTGAAAGCGATCAAGGAGGTGTGAGATGAAGCGGTTTGGCGTATTGGCGAGTGTAGTGGGCTGGATCATCTTGCTCGCTCTGCTGGCGGCGAGCCCGGGGGTGGCGGACAAGACCGTCATTATCAACAACTATGGGGCGACTCCGTTCATTTATGGGGGGTATAGTTATATTCCCTTGAGGAGTGCGAGTGACTTTCTCGGCGCGGCCTTGCTGTGGGATTCGATAAAGAAACAGGCGGTGATTACTTATGACGGCAAGGACCTCGCTCTCAATGTGGGCAGCCCGACAGCCTATTATGCAGGTGCGCCGGTATACTTGCCGGTGGCTCCGGTTATCATCGACGGGCGTGCCTTCATACCCACCACGGCGATAAGGCATTTCGGCGTACCGGTGGAATGGCATGCAAAAGAACGCAAAGTGCGCATTCGTGGGAGAGAGGGATGGGGGGCAATCGTAATACCTCCTCACACCCCTCCACATGTGCTGAGAATCATGAAGCAGCAGGGCACGCCGCCCTGGGCCGGAGGTCCGGGCCAGCGCGCGGCACCTCCGCCTGGGCTTGCCACAAAGGCAGGTGGTCTTCCTCCCGGACAGGCGAAGAAGGGAGTCGTCGTTATCCAGGATAAGGGGAAAGCGAAAGGAAAGGACAACAATAAAGACAAGGGCAAGGAAAAAGGACAGAACAAGGATAATGGCGATTGATGCATCCTGGGAGCAGCCGCCAGATCGCGGCTGTATGACTGATACAGCAAGCCCAAGTATCGCCCGCCCCTCATCACTGAGGGGCGGGTCTTGTTTTAAACGAAGACATACTGCTGTGAGCGTCCGCAGGAATACCTCCCCTCAAGAAGCAAATAGGTGGGGATCCAATGAAAAGGCGGAGGCGATAGAGATGAAGATATTGGTAGTGTTTGACTCTCGTCATGGAAACACGATGAGATTGGCGGAAGCGGTGGCGGAAGGGGCGCAGTCGGTCTCCGGAGCGGAGGTGCGCGTCAAGCGGGCGCCAGCTTACGGGCCGGAATCAAGCCCTTCTAAAGATGAGAAAGTTGCAGCAACGCGAAAGAAGTTCTTGGATATTCCACAGGTGGAGTTGGAGGATTTCGCCTGGGCGGATGGGATTGCGCTGGGTTCTCCGACACGTTTCGGCAACATGACCGCTTCGCTGAAGGCGGTGATTGACGGGTTGAGCGGTCTGTGGATGTCCGGCGCCACCATTGGCAAGGTGGCCGGCTGTTTTTGTTCCACTTCGAGCATGCACGGGGGACAGGAGACGACCCTGGTGAGTATGTGGTTTCCTCTCATCCACCTGGGGATGATGGTGATTGGTGTGCCCTATTCGGAGCAGCGGCTGTTCAGCACAACGCGGGGAGGCAGCCCTTATGGGCCGAGTTCTGTCTCCGGCCCTGCCGCCAACCAGGGGCCTGATGAGGATGAACTGGCAATCGCCGTTACA
>WVXJ01000242.1:7664-9858 GCA_011773575.1 Armatimonadota bacterium
GGGCATCGGCGGCTGGGTGCAGGCGGTGAAGGAGGCAAGTCGCCGAGAGCTTTCGTAAATCTATACTCCGCCCGCTCTCGGGGGCGGAACATTCGTCATAGACCAGTATAGTCCCAGGCTCTTGACGACTTCGACGAATTTGTTGAAGTCAACAGGCTTCTGGATGTAACTGTTGGCCCCGTTGGCATAGGCTGCTTCGAGATCGGACTGTTGTGCAGAAGTAGTGAGCATGCATACCGGAATTGTCTTGAGGCTTTCGTTCTGTTTAATGGTTTTAAGTACTTCCAGACCGTCCATCCCCGGGAGCCTGATATCGAGAAGGATCAGGCCTGGACGAGGCGAGTCCTTCGGGTCGGCATACTTGTCGCGGCGGAACAGATAATCCAGCGCTTCCTCTCCCGAGGGGGCAAGATGGATCTCATTTATCAGACCATAGCCGCGCAAAGCCTTCTGGATAAGGAAGGCGTGGTCCTCATTATCCTCCACAAGTAGGATGGCCGCTGTTTCCCCTATTTCAGGCATCTTCCTTCTCCTCACTCGGCACGGTGAACCAGAAGGTGCTGCCTTTTCCCGGATCGCTCTCCACGCCGGCCTCTCCACCGTGGCTCTCTACGATCTTCTTCACGATGGCAAGGCCGATACCCGTCCCCTCTACATCTTTTATCTTCAGACGACTGAAGAGTTCAAAGATATTCTGGAAGTTCTCTTCATCAATGCCGATGCCGTTATCTTCGATGAAAAAGCGATAGCCCGCCTTCAGGGGTTCCCAGCCGACCTCCACTTTTGGCTTTACGTCTTCTCGAGAGAACTTGACGGCATTTGTGATCAGGTTGCTGAAGACCTGGTAGAGGCGGGTATGAGGATAGCGCACCGTGGGAAGATCCTTAGCCACCTTCACCTCAGCGTCGGCTTCTTCGATCATTGCATTCAGATCCTCCAGCACTCTGCTCACCACCTCGCCGACATTCACATTTTCCTCTTGCTCTTCCTCGCGGCCGATGCGAGATAGTTCAAGCAGGTCGGTCAACAGCGCAGACATCGTGTTTGTATTTGCGCGGATGTAGTCAATGTACTCCCGACCCCGCTCATCGAGTTTGTCGTAGTAATCCTGGAAAAGGAGGTCGGCGAATCCTTGCATTCCAACCAATGGTGAGCGAAGATCATGGGAGGCGGTGTAGACGAAACTCTCCAGTTCACGGTTTTTCGCTCTGAGAGCCTGCTCGAACCGCTTGCGCTCGGTAATGTCTCTGAAATACCAAACCCTGCCGTAGTAAGTATGGTCGGGGCCGGTGACGGGCGCGGAATAGCGATCGAAAACACGCCCATCACGCAGGTGAATCTCGTCCAGGCTCTTCTCTTCCGGATGGGCGTAGAGATACTGCACACGGGCGAGAAATCCCGCCGGATCCTCAAGCTTGTCGAGTACGAACTTGAGCGCCTGCTCGTCGGAGCGTGAATCGATTACCTTCTTGGGGATGCCCCACATCTCAACGAACCGCTGGTTGAAAGAGAGCATCTTGGCATCAGCGTCAACCACCAGGATGCCGTCTATGCTGGCCTCGCTTTGTGCCTCCAGCAGGGCGCTCTTGAACAAAGCCTCGCCTACTGCGCGTATGCGCTCATCTTCCGCCCGCCTTCTCTTGGTAACATCTTCTACCATCTCCACGGCCCCCACTATCTCGCCGGCCGTGTCCCTGATGGCCGTGGACACGATGCGATAATTCACCACTCCGCGGCTGCCCGCAGGAGTCTCCGTTATCGCCTCATGCACCTGACCGTCTCGGAGCGTTTTGATGGTGGGGCAGTAACTGCAAGGCCCCTCCCGCGGGGGATCGTTGAAAGCTCGATAGCAGAGGGGTTTCCGGGTTACATCCACCTCCGGGAACCATTCCCGCATGGCGCGGTTGAGTTCGAGTATCTGCATTTTCGGGCTGATGAGGGAGATACCTATGCCGATGTTCTCGATTACGGCATGGAGTATCTCGGCCGAATGCTGCAGGCGCTCCTTGCCTCTTTCGCGTGGGCTGATGTCGCGGAGGATAGCGACAAAGGAATGCGGTCTGCCCTCTTCATCACACAAGGCCGACACTTCCACCTCAACGGATATGGGCCGGCCCCCAAGAGTGCGGCCCGCCCCGTCGAACCTGAGTTGTTGCGCGGAAAGGGAGGCTTGGGTGTATTCGTTGATCTTGTG
>WVXJ01000242.1:9881-11063 GCA_011773575.1 Armatimonadota bacterium
CAGAAGGACTGATTGACATATGTGATATTGAGACTGCGATCCACTATTGCCACAGCGTCATGGTCATTGTTCATGACGATGGCTCCGGAACCGAAGTTTTGCTCTTGGGACTCAAGTTTGACGTTCGGCATCAAACTCCTCTCCCCAAGCAGACATTTTTGGACATCACTTTTCCGGTTTCATTGTTGTTTCTCACGCCGCTTCCGCATAGGACCTTCCCAATGAGGAAAGCGTGGTTTTCGTCGTCCTCCGTGAACAGGACTAGGCCGGGGTCACGGCCGGCTCCAATTCTCGCTCTTCTTCAATTGCCTGCGCTTGGCGACTGGGGAAGGTAAACCAGAAGGTGCTCCCTTCGCCCTCAACGCTGTCCACACCGACCTGCCCGCCGCACTCCTCCACAACGCGCTTCATGATGGCAAGGCCTATCCCTGTGCCCGCCACATCCTTTTTCTTCAATCTGCTGAAGATGGTAAAGACTTTCTCCCGATCTTTATCCCTGATGCCGATGCCATTGTCTTTGACGAAGAAGCGATATGCCCCCTCAAGCGGCTCCCATCCAATCTCCACACATGGAGCCACCCCCTCCCGCGAGAACTTGACAGCATTCGAGATGAGGTTGCTGAAGACCTGGGAGAGACGGGTGCGCGAGCCATGCACTGTAGGCAGATTATCGGCCGCCTTTACCTCCGCGCCTGCTTCTGTCAGTAATACCGCGTGTTCTTCCAGCACTTTCGTAACTATCTCGCTGACGGGCACATCCTCCAAGTGCTCTTCCACCCGGCCGATGCGGGAGAGTTCCAACAAGTCGGTGAGCAGGTCGCTCATGGAGTCAACGTTCTTGTGTATGCGTTGCAGGTACTCCCGGTTGTCGGCATCCATCACACTGCCGGCCTCTTCCTCCAGCAGTCTGGCGAAGCCCGCCATGCTGACGAGGGGAGCGCGAAGGTCGTGGGATACGGTATAAACGAAACTCTCCAGTTCGCGGTTCTTCTGCTCGAGTGCCTCTTCCATCTGTCTGCGCTCAGTGATGTCGTAACAGGCCCCGATATACCCTGCAAACTGCCCATCGGGATCGGTGAACGGTCTTCCGCAGTTGATAACCCAGCGATATTGCCCATCGTGGCGGCGCAAGCGGAACTCTGTGTTGAAAGGCTCGCGGACATGGAAGGCTTCGCGATAAGC
>WVXJ01000242.1:11098-21591 GCA_011773575.1 Armatimonadota bacterium
AGTGAAAACCAGGTGCTGTTGAAGTAGTCGTGGCCTCCGTCAATACCCGAGCGCCAGACGGGAGCGGGAAATCCTTCGAAGAGAGAGAGATAGAAATCGCGTGATTTTCTGAGTTCTTCTTGGGCCTGCTTCTGTTTGGTGACATCGCGAACGATTATCATGAAAGCCCATGGTGCGCCCTCCTCGTTGGACATCAGGGAGGGGGCTATTTCGATTTGCACGAGTTGACCATCGGCCCGCGCCACACCTTCAAAGGATTGGGCCTGTTCTCCGGAAATCACCTTCTGTGTGAGTTGTGCGAGTCTGTTAAAAGTATCCTCGGTCAGGAAGTCACCGATGCTTCGGCCGATCATATCTTCCGGAGAGGCACACTTGTGGAGGCGGCACAGCGCCGGGTTGACATAGTCATAGGTAAGATTTAGGTCAACCATCGCTAACCCGTCAACCGCGGCCTCCCCGGCAGCACCAACGGAATAGCGAACGCTTGCTGTGAGCAATCCGTCGGCTACCGCTTGTCCTACCACTTTTCGCTCGCGCGCTCGCTGTTCAGCAAGGGTATGTTTCCACTGGCGGGCGGCCTTGGTGGCGCGCGCCCATCCGAGGAGAACAGCCACGCCCAGGACCAGAAATCCGATGACCGCTATGCGGAACATACGCATCTGTGCGACATGGCGGTCTTCCTGGCTGGCAATCGCCTCTCGGTAGATCTTCGTGAGTCCGTTGGAGAAGACGGCTTTGTGTTGCTTGTATTCGGCACTCGTGAGGATCTGAAGGGCTTTGTCTTTCTTGTTTGCGCGCAGCAGAGCGAAGGCCTGCTTCTCCATCTGCGTCATTGACTTCTCAGCTTCGGCTATGTCGGCATATCGGGGGTCGCCTTCGCTTGCCACAGGCAGCATTCGGATGAGGTCCTGGATGGCTCTTGTGCGGCGCGGCTTGTGGTCATAGTAACGGGTTATCCACTCCTTCTCACCTGTGGCAATAGCCATGGTGGAGGTCATGGTAAGCCTGTCGTCCAGGGTTAAAAGTTCTTCGGCGGCCCCCTCCAGCACGTATTCCTCCGCCTCTGTGGTCCAATGCCAGGTGTAATAGGGGTAGAGGCCCCATCCTATCATAATGAGGAATAAGGCAGCGGCGGCGGCGGCGGCGATCCTCTTCGAGGTCAGCGAGATAGTGCGCTTATTCTGTTCTTCGGGAGGTTTGTCAACAGGCCTAGTCATCCGACATCCTCTCTTTCGCGGCTTCAGGGGAGGAAACTTGTTTCGCCTCCCCGCAAACCTCTTCGCCCTTATCCAAATCGAAGAAGTTTGCCCGATCACGCCCACCCTCCTTGGCGGCATAAAGGGCCCTGTCGGCCCACTTCAGCAGGGCGGGTAAATCCAGATCATGATCATGCTCACCGCGCGTGAGAACAAACCCCACACTCAACGTGGTAGTGGGAATCTCTTCTTTAGAAGACTCCTGCAGGGAGGCTTTCGCGTCCAGACGCAGGCGTTCCGCAAATGCCCTTGCCCCGTCAAACCCGGTATCAGGCAGCAGCACCGCGAATTCGTCGCCTCCCCAGCGTGCCGTAGAATCTGATGCGCGAAGCGCGCTCTGGAGAATACCGGCAATACGACATAGCACAGCATCTCCTGTCGGATGTCCGCGAGTGTCGTTAATGCTCTTGAATCCGTCCACATCAATGAGGGCAAACGAGAGGGGGCAATGATAGCGCGCGGTTCGTTGGATCTCCCGCTTGAGGAGACGCTCCATCTCTCCACGGTTCAAGAGCCCGGTAAGAGGATCGGTCTTTGCGCGCCTCTCCAGTTCGGCCTGCAGCACGGCTTCCGCCGCGCTGGCCCGGGCGGCTTCTGCAGCCTGCTCGACGGCCCGCGGCAACTCACGCTCATAGCCGGGCTCTTTGACGACATAGTCGCTGGCTCCACTCTTCAGTGCGCTTACCGCCACCTGCTCATTACCGGAGGCGGTTATCATGATTATGGGGAGGCCCTCCGTTTGTGCTCTGATCTGCTGCAGGAGTTGGAGGCCGGTGGCATCGGGAAGTTGATAGTCGAGCACCATCGCGTCAAATACTCCACCGGCGAGCGCGCCCATCGCTTCCTCGCCGCTAAGCGCACCGGTAACATGGTGGCCCCGATGCTCTAATTCCCGGCGGACGAGCAGCATGTGGTCTCGATTGTCATCCACCAACAAGACGTGAAGGCTGCGCCGACGCCCTGGAGAGCCGCTGACGGCGGAATCTTCCATTGCCTGGCTGAGGGCTGTTTTTGCTTTCTTCTCTTCCAGTTGTCGCGTCATTTCATAGAGACAAGTTCTTCCTCGGTTGAAGAAGAGGTCGATATTTTGCTCGCTGACGTGAAGCGTGCTGGGAGGCTTGCATAACACTCCATCCTTGTTATACTTCGCGTCGCAACACTTCACGTCTTCGATTTTGACGCCGGCAATGCCGGTCTATTATTCCATGATTAGGCGAACTCTCTGAGCGGCGGACTGTCTAAATCATGGGGCGGAGAAGAGTCTTTTGACGGGAGGGTGCACCAGACCCCACCCTAAAGGCCCATCCTCCCCGGCACGCCAGAGGAAATGCACGAAAAGAGAACACCGGGCGCGGGGAGCCTCGGGTCGGTGGAGGGCGAGGCGTGTCGTTCGGGAGGCGCGGGAAAAAGTTCCTTGCAGGCCTTAGCATGAATGGCTATGATATGGCTATGATAAGGTAGAAGCCTTTGGAGGCGGGTATGGAGCGGCTGTGGGCTCCGTGGAGAATGGAGTATATTGAGGGGATGGGCAAAGAAGAGAAGGGATGTATCTTCTGCACCAGCGCCTCGGAAGACAGAGATACGGAGAACTTCATTCTTTATCGCGGCAAGACTGTCTTCATCATCCTCAATACTTTTCCGTACACAAACGGTCACCTGCTGGTGGCCCCTTATCGTCACACCGCAGACCTGACTGATTTGCAGGAGGGGGAGGCTCGCGAACTGCTTTCCGCCGCGACCCTGGGAATCAAGGCCCTGAGAAGGGCGATGTCTCCCGATGGCTTCAATCTAGGCATCAACCTGAGCCGGACTGCGGGAGCGGGAATCGCTGACCACCTGCATCTTCACATAGTCCCGCGCTGGACCGGGGACACAAATTTTATGTCAGTATGCGGAGAGGCAAAGGTGATCCCGGAGGCGCTTCCCGCCACCCTGGATAGACTGCGACAGGCAATCTCGACCCTGGAGAGCGATGATGCCTGAAGTGGGCCGGCTGTGGCAACTGTTCATATCCGAGTTCGGGATCCTCGATTTCTTTGACGTCCTCTTGGTGGCGATCGCGCTGTATTACCTGTTTGTGTTGGTGAGAGGCACGCGCGCCATTCAGTTGCTGAAAGGGTTATTCGTATATGGAGTGCTGATTCTGCTCGCCGACCTCTTGGGGCTGCGGGGCTTTCGTTGGATCCTGGGGCTGATTCTGCTGCCCGGGGTAATCGTGCTGATAGTTTTGTTCACCCCGGAGTTGCGTCTGGCGCTGGAACAGATAGGCCGGGGCCGGCTAATGACGGTCCTGCCCATGATGAAAAGAGAGGAGATAGGCCAGGTAGTGAATGAGATAGTGTCGGCGGTGACTTCTCTCTCCCGAGAGCGCACCGGTGCGCTGATCGTAGTTGAGGGCAATGTGGGGTTGAATGATATCATCTCCACAGGCCGAACTGTGAGAGGCCGCGTTTCCGCGGAGATGTTACGCACAATCTTTCATCCCGGGACTCCGCTCCATGACCTCGCTGTGGTGATACGCGCAGACAGGGTCATGGCGGCGGGCTGTCTCCTTCCGCTCAGTGAGCAGGATAGTACAGCCTTCCCCATGGGGACGCGGCACCGTGCGGCACTGGGGCTTTCTGAAACCTCAGATGCGATGATAGTGGTTGTCTCTGAGGAGACCGGAGGCATCAGCCTGGCACATGAGGGCCGGCTCTTCTCCAATCTCTCTTCCGATGCCCTCAAGGCAAGGCTCATAAATCTGCTGGTTCCGCCAGAGAGAAAACCGGCGTTGAAGCGCTTGGCGGTGCCGGCGGTGAGAGGACTCTGGCGACGGCTGCCTTTTGCCCATCACGAGAAGAGCGATGCTGCACCGAAACATTAAGTTAAAACTTCTCGCACTGGTGCTGGCCCTGTGTCTTTGGGCCTATGTGACAGTGAATGAGCAGGTGGGAGAAAAGGCCTTCAGTGTGGCTATTGATGTGGCGCGCACCCCCAGCAACCTGGCCGTCACTTCCGAGACCGGCAATGCTGTGGTGTGGCTGAGAGGTGAACGGGAGACCCTGGAGACGGCGGCGAATCAGGTGCACGCGAGAGCCCTTCTCTCTACTCATGAGCCGGGAAAAGTAACAGCAAGGATTGATCCACTCTTTCCACAGGGACTCACTCTGGTGAAAGTAGTCCCCACCCAGATAACCCTGCAGTTGGAAGAGGTAATAAAAAAGCGTTTTCCTGCAACTTGCGAATTGCAGGGCCAGCCCAGTCCGGGTTATGTGCTGGGGCAGCCGCGCGTCCATCCCGCCTATGTGGAGGTCTCCGGAGCGGAGAGTACGCTGGCCAAGGTGAACCGGGTGGTGGTAAGGATTGACACCTCTTTTGCGATGCTGGGCCAGCCCCAATCCGGGCCGCTGGAGCCCGTGGACGCCGCTGGTCGTAAGGTTTCAGGCCTGAAAGTGGAACCTCAGATGGCTACTGTCACTGTGCCGGTGCGGAGCAGTATCGCCTCGAAACTGTTGCCGGTGTTCGTATCTTTTTCCGGCACTCCACCGGAGGGTTTTCAAGTGGGCCGCACGAGTGTGTCACCTCCCTTGGTAACCGCGGCGGGAGAGGCCTCCGCAGTCAAAGCCCTGGAGGCGATATCAACTTTACCGCTGTCACTGGATCTGGCAACTTCCTCCATAACTCGCAGGATTGCACTGGTGGTGCCGGAAGGTGTCGCCTCCTTGAGCGAACGGAATGTGCTGGTGAGAGTAGAGATAGTCGCGGAAGCGTACCCAGAGCATCGACCGGAAGAAGTGACACCGCCCCCTTCAGGGCAGGAATGAAATCTTCGAGGACTGATAAAGCGTTTCCCCTGTTCTTGTCCGAATCATGAAGATTGTATTTATGGGCACAAGTGCTTTCGCTGTCCCCTCCCTTCGAGGGCTTGTTGAAAGCCGACATGAGGTGGCGGCTGTTTTCACTCGCCCCGATAAGCCGGCCGGACGAGGCCGGCGGCTGCGCGCTTCACCGGTGAAAGAGGCGGCCGTGGAACTGGGCTTGCCGGTTTTTCAGCCGGAGCGTATTGCCGACGCGGAAGGCCGCCGCGCCCTGGAGGAAGCGACACCCGATTTGTGTGTTGTGGCCGCCTATGGCGAGATACTGCCGCGAGCGATCCTGGAAATCCCCCGCCTTGGCTGCATGAATATACACGCCTCACTTTTGCCGAAGTATCGCGGTGCAGATCCGATTCGAAGAGCCATCATGGCGGGAGAGATGCAAACCGGTGTTACTATCATGTGGATGTCTGAGGGTTTGGATGAAGGTGATGTCATTATGCAACAAACCTTACAGATAGGGCCTGAGGAGGACTATGGATCACTCCATGACCGGCTTGCCGTGGTAGGAGCACAGGCCTTGCTTGAGAGCCTAGAAGCGCTGGAGAGGAGAGAGGCACCTCGCACACCCCAAGATGACTCCTCCGCCACATTCGCCCCTCCGCTGAAGGCTGAGGAGAAAAAGATTCTATGGGAAGCCTCTGCAGAGGAGATTCATAATCTGGTGAGAGCGCTTAATCCGGCCCCGGGGGCATATTGCCTGTGGAAAGGTAAGCGATTAAAGGTATGGAAGGTGGAAAAAACCTTCTCCGCGAAAGGAATTCCTGGTACAATAGTGGAAATCGGCCCATTAGGAGCCATTATCGCAAGTGGGCAGGGGGGAGTAAGGCTGCTTGAATTGCAGCCGGAAGGGCGAAACCATATCAGCGGCACCGAGTTCGTGAGAGGCTATCGCCCTGTGGTCGGAGAATTGATAGAATAGGAGGGAACAAGAACCACTTCACCGTGAGAAAGCCGCTGGGCCGGAGAAGAGAGCCAGCGAAAAGCATTTCTTGATATACCTGAGTTAATCTTTGGAAACCTAGCTCTCTTCAGCCATAGCGGTATGGTTTGTGACGCCATCTTCAGGGTGAAGGAGGAGGAAAGTGAGCAGCTCGCAGGGCGAGAGCCTTCAAGAGCGACTTGAGCGGGCGGCGGCTTTCAAGAACGAAGGTCAATACGAAGCAGCGTTGGCCGAATTTCGCAGTATACTGGACGACGATCCCACCAACGTCGAGGCGCGAGTGGGCGTAGGATTGGTGCTTTGCTTCACAGGTGAGTTCGACGCCTCCCTGGAGGAGCTTCGACGCGCTGCAGCGGACGGGCCTGACAGCGTGGACGCTCGCCTGAACCTCGCGAAGACCTATGCCATGCTGGGCATGTATGACGAGGCGAAGGATGAGTTCAACCAGGTGCTTCGTCTCTCTCCGGGCCACAAGGAGGCCATGAAACAGCTCGCCTTCTTTGAGCCGTCAACAAGCGGTGAAGGCGGCCTCTAGCCTGTGCTATAGCCAATCCGCGGCATTCGGAATTCAGCCCTCAGAGCGGGGTTGATTCTGGATGCCGTATCTTATGTTTCTTTCCCCGGCGAGCAGAATATGAACCCATCCGCACCGGCCGGGCCGGAATCAGTGACAATAAGTTTCCGGCCGGATGGAAAGAAGATTCGCGCCACACGAGGCGCCACCGTGCTGGAAGCCGCCTCTCAGGCCGGGATTACCCTGCAGTCCTCTTGTGGAGGTCGCGGCGCTTGTGGTAAGTGCCGCATCCGGCTCATCTCTCCACCTTCTGCTCCCAGCGATGCGGAATTACGCCACTTCGATGAAGCGGAATTGGAACAAGGCTGGCGGCTCGCCTGCCAGGTGCAGGTGGAGACGGAGGCGGTGGTTGAGATTCCCCCTTCCAGTCGGATGATGAGAGAAAAGATTTCCCTCCAAGGACTGGGGCGAGAGGTGGAGGTGGAGCCGGGCCTGA
Organism: Armatimonadota bacterium; assembly: GCA_011773575.1. Classification (GTDB taxonomy): domain Bacteria; phylum Armatimonadota; class Hebobacteria; order Hebobacterales; family WVXJ01; genus WVXJ01. The sequence goes on from WVXJ01000242.1 coordinate 18,165, forward strand.
GCAAGATATTCCTGCGTCTTCCGCCACCCTCTCTGTCAGACCAGAGAGCGGATCTGGCAAGGCTGCTGGATTCATTGGGGGGTGATGTTCCACCCCCTTCAAATCTGAGCCTGCTGCAAGACCTCCCCGATAGGATGCGCCGGCAGGATTTCAATGTCACAGTGGTACTGTCCGATGGTGAGATCGTGGAGGCGGAATCTGGAGACACCGCTGCGCAGCTGTATGGTATGGCTTTTGACATCGGTACCACAACCATAGTGGGATACCTCACCCGTCTTTTGGATGGAGCCGAGGTTGCTGTCAGCGCTGCCATCAATCCTCAGGTGCAGTTCGGTGATGATGTCGTATCACGAATCTCCTTTGTCTCAACCGACGAGGAGGGCCTCACCCGTCTCCAAGAGAAAGTGGTGGGAGCGGTCAACGAGATTATCCAAGAGGCCTGCCGGGAAGGCGGGATTGATGCCACTCGGATCTATGAGTTGACGGTTGTGGGAAATACCTGTATGACCCACCTCTTCCTGGGGATCGATCCCACGAGCCTTGCCACAATGCCCTATGTGCCGGTAAATGCGGCGCCGCGCACTGTGGAGGCAAGAGAGTTGGGTATTCGCATCAACCCCCGCGGCCGGGTGCATGTTCTGCCCAATATCGCGGGATTCGTCGGGGCCGACGCAGTGGGAGTTATCATCGCCAGTGGGCTGGAGGAGAACCGCGGGCTGCGGGTGGCGGTGGATATCGGCACCAATGGTGAGGTGATAGTGGCGAAAGATGACCGGCTGTTGGCCTGTTCCACGGCGGCGGGACCGGCCTTTGAGGGAGCGCGCATAAGCCAAGGCATGAGGGCCGCCTCCGGTGCCATTGACCAGGTCACCCTTATCGAATCAGGCTCCGGTTCGATGACTGAGCCCCGGCTTCAGATTCATACTATTGACGATGCACCCGCGCGCGGGATATGTGGTTCCGGATTAGTGGACGCGGTGGCGGTCCTGCGAAAGATCGGGGTCATTACTTCGACGGGCCAGATGCTGCCAGCAAAGTCGGCTCCACCCTCTGCGTCTCCCTTCCTGGAGAGATTGGAATCGAAAGACGGGAAATTGCGGTTCGTGCTTGCGGGACCAGAGCAGAGTGCCGGGGGTGAACCCATATGCCTAACCAGCCGGGACGTGCGGGAACTGCAGTTGGCAAAAGGGGCCATCTGTGCGGGTATGTTGATCCTGCTGGAGGAGATAAGCGCCAAACCGGAGGAGGTGGAGGAATTGCTTCTGGCAGGGGCGTTCGGAAGTTATATCCGCCGGGAGAGCGCTCTCGCCATCGGTATGCTTCCCGCCATACCTCCGGAGAAGATAAGACCGGTAGGAAACGCGGCCGGGCTCGGCGCGAAACTGGCCCTTGTCTCCGGGAAGATGCGCAGGCTTGCGAAAGAGGTGGCGGGGCGTGTAGAATATGTGGAGTTATCGGAACGTGCTGAGTTCCATCAGCGGTTTGCCGATGCAATGATACTAGAGCCTGTCTCGGGAGCAAGGCAGGCTGATAGGTAAAGTCTGGAGGAGACGATGGCAGATTTGAAAGCACTCGCGGAGGCCATCATAGGCGGCCAGCGGGACAAAGCAAAGGAACTGACACAACAAGCGATCGACGAAGGCATTTCCCCGAAGCAGATTATTGATGAGGGGCTGATAGCGGGCATGAACGTGGTGGGCGTAAGATTCAAGAACAATGAGTTTTATGTCCCTGAAGTGCTGATTGCGGCGCGGGCGATGCACACCTCCATGGACCTGCTGAAACCGCTGCTGGCGGATTCTGATGTGCAGCCGGTGGGACGTGCGGTAATCGGCACGGTTAAAGGCGACCTCCATGATATCGGCAAGAACCTAGTGATGATGATGCTGGAGGGCGCAGGCTTTGAGGTGAAGGATTTGGGCATAGATGTGCCCACAGAGAAGTTCTTGCAGGCGGCGGCGGAGAATGGCAGCCAACTGGTGTGCCTGTCGGCGCTGTTGACCACAACGATGCCGGCAATGAAAGAAGTGATAGATACTCTGCAGAAGTCAGATTTGAAAGCGAAAGTCATCATCGGAGGAGCGCCGGTCACACAGGCTTATGCGGATGAGATCGGCGCGGACGGTTACGCGCCGGATGCCGCCAGCGCGGTTGATAAGGCGAAGGAATTGCTGAAAGTCTCCGCATGACGCAAGGCAGAGGTTAGCCGCATGTATTTGATCGGTCCTTATTGGTGGCTGTTGATTCCCGGAGTGCTGTTAGCCCTATGGGCACAGTGGAAGGTGAAAGCGACTTTTCAGAAGTACGCTCAGGTGCGCGCCTCCAGCGGCATAACCGGAGCACAGGTGGCGCGGGAACTGCTGAAGCAGGCGGACACTGAAGTAAGCCCGCAGGCCGGCAAGGAAGCTGCGGCAACCGCCCTGAGCGCAGTGCGAGTTGAAGCCACTCAGGGGACGCTTACTGACCATTATGATCCAAGGGCGCGGGTGCTGCGCTTGTCCGAACCCGTCTATGGGGGAGACTCTCTCGCTGCGCTGGGAGTAGCCGCACATGAGACCGGGCATGCGATGCAGCATGCCACAGGATATGGTCCTTTGGGGTTGAGAAGCGCGCTCTTGCCCATGGCGAGCATCGGCTCCAACCTTGCCATGCCGCTGTTCTTGGTAGGCTGGTTATTCGGCGGTATGAGTGCGAAGGGCGGCATGGGCATTCTGATGGATCTTGGCATCTTACTTTACATGGTCGCCGTCGTTTTCACTCTGCTAACCTTACCCGTGGAGTTCAATGCCAGCCGGCGCGCGGTCGCCCTGCTTAGGGATGGAGGATACATCAGGTCTGACGAGATAGGGCCGGCGAAGGCGGTCCTGAATGCCGCCGCNNTGAATGCCGCCGCCCTGACTTATCTGGCCGCGGCGGCGGTGGCCTTGCTGACCCTGATTCGGTTGATTCTCTTGCGCGGCGGCAGACGCTGAGAACCGGCCGAGTGATTTGGACCGATTGCAGTCATATTCCGTTGCAGAAACAGCAAACATAGCATTCAAGAGGTTCACAACAATTACTGAAGGAGAAACGGAATGACTGGGCCGGAGGGCTCGGCATACACCCCAGAGCGACCCTCCTATATTCTTGCGCCTCCTGAGAAGAAGCGCTCTTTCTTTCGCAGGCCCGTGGGCCCGGGCATGATCATAGCAATCGTCATCGGTGTTGTGGTGGTCCGGGGCTGGCTGATAGAGGGGGCGATTGTTACGGGAGGCTCCATGGAGCCCACCCTGCACAGTGGAGAGCGCCTGTTGGTCCTGAAATGCCGCTATTCCGACGCGCGTTTGCCTTCACGCGGTGACATCGTTATCTTCCCGGACCCGCAGGAAATGGGAATCGCCGTGAAGCGGGTGATCGGCCTCCCCGAGGAGAAGATAGTCATTCGCGG
>WVXJ01000242.1:21683-27591 GCA_011773575.1 Armatimonadota bacterium
CTTCCCAGGACCATCCCCGGAGCAGATAAGAACACGGAGTCGGAATGAATACTATCTCATCTGAGAAGAAGGAGCCTCTCGTGCATCCACTACTATTAGTTCTCATCGCCGTTACCCTGGGCGCGGTGGGACAGATTATGTTGAAACAGGGAATGGGCGGAACGGGAGTCTCCGGCAGCATCGGCCAGCAGGGGCGCATTCTCTTCCGCGCTATCCTTACCCCGTACGTTCTCTTCGGCCTCATGCTTTATGGGATCAGCGCGCTCTTCTGGCTGAAGGTGCTCAGCACCCAGGAACTCTCCTATGTTTACCCTATGATCGCTGTGAGTTATGTTATTGTAACGGTGCTGTCCATTATCTTCCTGCGTGAGCAGATCAGCCCCATGCGCTGGGTGGCCCTGCTGGTCATCTGCGCGGGGGTGGCGATGCTGGCTCTTTGGGGAGCGAACAAGGCGCAGGCCCAAGAATCCACAGCCCAAGTTCTGGAGGTTGAGAGTCTGGAAGGAAAGAACCTGCCTTAAAGGCTCGATCGTCCAGTGCACCTGAGGCGCACAAGTGCCAAAAGTCCACAGACGAACATCGAAGACTCCTCCCGCCAGGCTCGCCTCCAGGGGCAAGAGCCGCGTCCTCATTGTCCTCTGCATCGTCCTGCCGCCGCTGGTTCTCACCTGGAAAACACTGTTCTCGCACTCCCTGCTGCCAGCTGATTTGCTCACTATGATGCCGCCTTGGAAGGAGGCCAACGCTCCTCTCATCGGGTTCTGGAACGCGCTTATCTGGGACTCTCTGGGCCAGTATTTTCCGTGGAGGGATTTTGCCGCCCGCGTTTTTCAATCAGGCTACATTCCGCTGTGGAATCCATTCCAGTTCTGCGGACTGCCTTTCCTCGCCAATTCCCAGTCGGCTCTCTTCTATCCGCTCAATCTCATCTTCTGGCTGACTGATACGCGGAGGGCCTTCGGCCTCAGCGGCTTCCTGCACCTTGCCCTCGCCGGTTGGTTTACATATCTCTTCTTACGGGCGGTGAGGCTGCGGCGCTTTGGCGCAACGGTGGGAGCGGTGACCTTCGCTCTGAACGGCTATTTCCTAACCTGGATTTTTCTGCCGACAGTGGTGAGCAGTGCTATCTGGCTGCCGCTCGCTCTGCTCTTCGCGGAGAAGTTCTTCAGGCGCGGGAAACCCGCCTTCGCTGTCGGGGCGGGAGCCGCGGTGGGCTTGTCCGCTCTCGCCGGTCATCCGCAAATCTTTTTGCTGTGCACGCTCTTTTTCGGTTTCTATTTCATTGCGCGCGGCATCTTTCTAAAGCAGTGGCTGCGACTGGCAGGGGGCATTCTCCTCACCGGCGGATTCGCGGCACTGCTTGCCGTGGTCCAACTGCTGCCTTTGGCGGAACTGCTTCGTTTCAGCCATCGCGCGCCGAGCGCGGGTGCAGAGAGATACGATTTCTATCTGTCCTGGGCTCTGCCCTGGCACAACCTGGTTACCTTGCTGCTGCCGGACTTTTTCGGTAATCCGGGAACAACCACTTTCTGGGGGAAGGGCAATTATGCCGAATTCTGCGCCTACGCGGGAATCCTGCCTTTCGCTCTCGCTCTTATTGCGGTTCGATATGGGCGGGGTTTTCACGCCCGGTTTTTTGCGATCTTTGCCGCGGTGTGGCTGCTTTGCGCACTGGGCACTCCGCTCAACTGGTTCTTTTTTCACTTTATACCCGGCATGAGCCGGGCGGGAAGTCCGGCGCGGCTGCTCCTGCTCTACTTGTCTTCAGTGGCCTTTCTTGCGGGCATCGGGGCGAATTGGGTAACACAGGCCTACAGCGAAAAGGGGGCGGCATGGCTGAGGCCGCGGCTGTTGGCGGTCATTCTGGTAGTGGCAATCCTGGCGGTCGGACTCGCCTTCTTTTCCAGAGCGCTCCTCCCCTACTCTGGAGAATTCACTCTGCAAGATGTGTTTGGTGATGCGAAGCCGAATATCACGCTGCTTGGCAGCATTTGTTTGGTTTCGATAATACTCATCTTTGCGATGGGGGCACGCTCCCGGCAGGTCCGGAACGCTCTGGCAGGGGCGGTCGTCTTCTTGATTGTGGCGGATTTGCTTATCTTCGGTTTTCGCTATATTCGAACCAGCCCGCGGGCGGAGGTCTTTCCCTCCACAGGAGTAACACGCTTTCTGCAGGAGAATGCCGATGGAGGAAGATTCCTGGCGCTTTCTCCGGAGCCGCTTGAAGAGGCCTGGCCCGCCTCCGATCTGCCTGAGGCGGTCTATCTTCTGCGAGGGATGAGGCCTTTTCCGCGGGCTTTGCTGCCGCCGAATTCGGCGATGGTATATTCGCTGCGAGATGTGCTGGGATATGATTCGGTTTACCTGGCGAACTACCGCGCGCTTGTGGGCGAACTGGAGGGGCGTGACCCCAGTCCGGCGGCAAATGGGAATCTTCTTCTCGCCTCCAGCGCCAGGAGAGACATGCTGCCTCTCTTCGGGGTGCGCTATCTACTGTCTCTCGTTCCTCTGGAGGGGCGTGATTTGCGGCTGGTCTATGATGGTGAAGTGAAGGTCTATGAGGTCATCTCTGCGGTTTCGCGGGCCTGGGCGGCAGACGGCTCATTCAGCCCGGGAGTCGCTATGGGTGAGGCGGAGATTGTGGAAGATGGAATCAACCATGTCCGGGTGGAGGCAAGCCTCACGACAGACGGGTATCTGGTTTTGGCGGATGCCTTTTATCCCGGCTGGCATGCATTTGTCGGCGGTCAGGAGATGGAGATTATTCGGGCGAATGGGGCCTTTCGAGCGGTAGCGCTGCCGGCTGGCAGCCATCAGGTTGACTTTCATTATCGGCCTGCTGTGTTCAAAATCGGTCTGTTTGCTTTCTTATTAGCGCTGAGTATAGCGGCAGGCTGTTCAACAAACGCAATTCTTCTCAGAAGACGCGGATTTGAGAAAAGATAAGAAGTCTCCTTCAAAAGCAAAGGTCCCCGCGCGTGCAGATGGACGAGAAATTCTCGTCCTCTTTGTCCTGGCCTTGGTGCTGCGAATCATTGGGGTCGGATGGGGGCTGCCGGGGCCCACTCATGTCTTCTCCTACCATCCTGATGAGATCTTTGTGCTGCGCCCCGCCCTGGGAATGTTGGAAGGTGACTGGAACCCCCACTTTTTCAACTACGGCACTTTGTATCTCTACCTGGTCGGTGTCGTTTCCTGGCTGTTCGCGCTGGTGGGCCTTTCACCCGGCAATGCCCCTGATCTGGGATTGCTGCATTTGATCGGCCGTGTCATCACTGCCTTCTTGGGTGCGGGGACGGTTGCACTCATCTATCTCATCGGCCGGGAACTGGGGAGCCGGAAACTGGCCCTGTGGGCTTCCGCACTACTGGCGGTAGCGCCGCTTCATCTGGTGAATTCCCATTTCGCCACAGTGGATGTGCCGGGGACTTTTCTGCTGGCTCTGGGAGCCTATGGCTCTCTGCGGATCATCCGGGAGGGGGGAACACAGTGGTATCTGCTTTCAGGCGCGGCGATGGGCCTGGCGGCAGCAACGAAGTATAACTTCGGTGTCGGTATCCTGGTTGTGGTGGCGGCCCATCTGCTGCGGGGGAAGATTCCCGGGCGGGAACATGCGCGTCTGGTTGCCGCAATTATGATGCTGCCTGTCTTCTTTCTTATCGGCTGTCCCTATGCGCTCTCCCTGGAAGGCTTGCCACATATCAGGAAGGAATTTCTGGCCGGCCTTCTCTTCGAGGCCCGACACATGCAGGAAGTGCGCACCGCGGCCTTTGTCGGAGCCGGCTCCGGCTGGGCCTATCATGGTTTGCGGGGGCTGCCCGCGGCTTTAGGGGTGCCGCTGTATCTGCTTGCAGTTGGGGGTATGGTCCGGGCTTTTCTTCTGCGGGGTGATTCTCACGCCAAGAAAGATATTCTCCTGCTCCTCGGCTGGATCGTCTTCTTTTTCCTTATGATAGGATTCGCGACAGAGCGCTTTATTCGCTATCTCGTGCCACTGGTGCCTTTCTTGTGTCTGTTTGGGGCATTCGCAATGGAAGGCATATTCCGACTCCGCTTGAAGGGATTGCGAGTTATCGCGGTCGGTCTGGGCATGGCTTTGGGGTTGAACCTGGCCTATTCGGTTTCTCAACTCCGGTTATTCGTGGTTACAGACCCGCGTGATGACGCCCTCGCCGCGGTGAATGAATTGGGACCCAAGACAGTCGGAGTACAGGAAATCCCCTGGTTTCGCACTCCGGCGGTATCGCCTTTCAATGGGGGCGTGCTGAGCCAGTCTTCTTTCATCAAGTGGCAGGAGACCGCGCCCTATCGAGTGATCGTGACCGGGTGGAAGAGAGAGGTACTTAAACGAGAACAGCCGGAGGTCTTCGCCATCTCCGATCTTCAGTATGTGAATGTTTTGCGCTTGGGTGATAAGAGGGCTCGGGACTTCATGGAGGTTCTGGAGAACTCATACTCCGAGCATCGAGTATTTCAGAATCCCACACCGACCGACTGGGTGGGCGGCGACCGTCGCCGTTCGCCGCCCGATTGGCTTTACTTGAAACCCGTAGTATCGATTTACTCGGGCTGGAAGAATGACTGAGAGCGGTTCCCTGCTGCGACTTGAGAAGAAGGAATTGCGCTGGCCTCTAGCGGTTGCTTTGGTCATCATTGCTCTCACCTGTCTGCCCTATCTTTTCGGGTGGGCGATCACTCCACCGGGATTTCGCTACAGCGGTTATCTCTCCAACCCGGATGACCACAATGTCTATTTTTCCTATATGCGGCAGGCCCATGATGGAAGCCTGGTTTTTGTTGACCAGTTCACCACCGAACCTCAGCGGCCCTGGTTCTTTCATGTTTTCTTTCTCTCACTGGGCCTCTTCTCTCGCATCAGCGGACTCTCCCTGATTGTCACTTATCAACTATCTCGCATCATCTGGGGAGTGCTGTTATTGCTGGCACTCTATGTCTTTGGGGCCCACTTTCTGGAGGGGCTCCGGGCGCGGCGCTTCTTTCTGCTTCTCATTGCGCTCTCCTCCGGGCTGGGCTGGCTGTATCTGCTGATAATGCAGCCCACCGGCAACCAGCCTCATCCTCCGGATTTCGGGCCCGGGTTGGTGATGCCGGAATTGATTACCTTTCTGACGCTTTTGCTGCACCCGCTCTTCTCTTTTTCCGTTTTCCTGCTGGTGAGCACCCTTTTGTTGTTGATGTTGGCGATGGAGCGCCGCTCATTGGGATTGTCGCTCTGTGCGGGTGTAACGGGAATGCTGCTCGCCAATGTTCACTCTTATGACAGCATCCCCCTCGCCATCACGATCTTGCTTTATCTGGTTGGACGTGTGGTGGTGCAGCGAAGATTGGGCTTGTGGGAGATTGCTCCGGCGCTGATCCTTGGAGTGATGATGCTCCCTCCCCTGCTCTACCAGTTTCATCTCTATCGCGATTTGCCGGTCTTTCGCTTGAAGGCGGAGGTGGCGACTCTCTCTCCACCGCTCTTGCAGTATCTGCTGGCGATGGGGCTGCCTTTCGTATTTTTCATTGCGGGTGCAAAGATCGCCCTGCAGAGGGTCCGCAAGCAGCCGGATCTCTTGCTGCCCATGGCCTGGTTTGTCGCGCTGCTTATCTCCGCCTATCTGCCTTTTTCATTTCAGCGCAAAATGGCGGAGGGGATGCAGATTCCCGTATGTCTGTTGGGCGCGCTCTTCTTGAGTGAGCGCGTTTTGAATAGTGAGAAGTTACACAGTACCATATTGCAGGGGGCAACCGCCGCGGCAATTCTTCTCTTTTGCTTCCCATCCAATGGATTCTTCCTGGGCAAGGCATTGCAGGACCTACAGTCAATGGGAACCAGTTATTATGCTCATCTAATGCCCCCACCCTATCTGCGGGCGGAGCAGGTGGCCGCGCTGGAGTGGCTGGA
>WVXJ01000242.1:27616-32220 GCA_011773575.1 Armatimonadota bacterium
GGCCACTGGGCGGAGACTTTGAATTATCCGCATAAACTGGGCCTACTGGCGCAATTCCTCAGTGGCCGCATGAGCAACCCCGAACGCGGGAACTTGCTGCGAAAAGAGGGCATAAGATATGTACTGCTGGGGCCGGAGGAGAAGGCCCTGGCCGGCGGGACGGCCTCATTTGAAGATCTTCCCATGAAAGAGGTTCATCGAATAGGTGAAATCATCATCTTCCAAGTCGAAGAGTAAGGGGAAAGAGAAGCCTACCTCGCTGTCCGGGCTGTGGCGGGGAAAAGGGAACGAGTGGCTGATCCTTCTCACCGCGGTGGCGACGGTGGCCCTGATGGCATGGATCATCTCGGGCCGGTCCATCGGGATCAGGGGTGAGTGGACCTGGCCCATGAGGATCGTAGCCGGGGCGCGCTTTTGGGCGCCGTTGGGCGGAGTTGCGCTGCTCATTGCCACGGCGGGCTGGCTTACCCGGCCGAAACGCTGGGAGAGAACGCGACGGCGCTGGCGCGCGGTCTGGATAATCTGGCTCGTCATGGTCGCTTGGCTGCTCGCCGCAGGTGTGCTGATTATCCCGCAGAACCCGGTGGTAGTTACAGGGGGGATAATCGCAAGCCCTCAGGCGACTTCTTATTTTTCGGTTGCGGTAAACATCACTGATCTGCCGGCCACAGTGAAGAGTTTTCCCGCGCTCATGGAGACATTTCCTCAGCACGCCCGCACCCATCCACCGGGGCCCATTCTTTTCTTCTGGGGAGTGAATCGCCTGGTACATGCCTGGCCCGGCCTAGCGAAGGCCACGGAGGCGGTCTGTGTGCGGCTGGACAAAGATGGAACCGAGCACTTGTCACAGGTTCTTCATCAGCAGTTCGGAATCCCGATCACTCGCACTGAGGCTTTAGCCGCTGTCTTTTCCGCATTCTTGCTTGCTGGATTGGGCAGTCTGTCTCTGATTCCGCTGTATATGCTGGCCTCCTCTCTCTATGGCTCCACAACCGCCATGCGGGCGACTCTGCTGTTTGCCACAGTGCCTTCGTTTCTGCTCTTTGGTCCCTCCATTGATCAGTTGGTGCTCCTCTTTGCAGTACTGACACTGTGGGGATTCCTTCTTTTGCGCAGAACGGGAAATCCCCTCATCGGCCTCTTTCTTGCGTTGGGCCTGTTGATAAGTCTGGGGCTGGTCGCAATGTTCGCCTTCATCGGCTTGTGGTGGCTGTTGGGGCGATCCGTGCTCCCTGAGAATGTCGCAGATAAGAGAAAGATGGTAATGGGCATAGTGGGAGCGCTGCTCATCTTCATCGGAGTATATGTTATTCTCTGGTTGGCAGTCGGATTGAATCTGCCGGCTATCATAAAGGCCGGTCTTGCCGTCCACCGACATACGACACTGGAAGAGGCAAGCCGCGCCTACTGGAAATGGGTCATATATGATCCCATCGAGTTCGCAATTTTCCTGGGCTTGCCCTTGATGCTATGGGCTCTTCTGGCTGTTCGCGGAGATAATCAGCGAGCCGCCTTGGGAGGTTTCGCCCTCGCCTGGGTGGGGACCCTCCTCTTGTTGGATGTCTCCGGCTGGGTAAGGGCGGAGACGGGCCGTATATGGCTCTTCCTGATGCCGCCAGCGGCCTTGTTGGGTGCAGTCCGCCTGGGGCAGTTGGGCAAACGTTTTGATTTGGGTTTCTTCTCCGTGTTGGTACTGCAGATGGGTCAAGCGATAACAATGAAAGCAGGCTTGGACATTTTCATTCTCAAGTGAGACAGAATTGAACACACCTTTCATCTCGGTAATCATACCGGCCTATAATGAAGAGAAGCGATTGGAGCCATCTCTGGGGGTAATCACAGATTACTTAGCCTCTCAGCCATATGAGGTTGAGTTACTAGTGGTGGATGATGGAAGCACTGACCGTACCCGCGAGATCGTTGAGGAGTTTGCGAAAAAGAGCCCGATGAGCCTGCGGCTGGAGAAGAATCCCCGCAATATGGGCAAAGGCGCGGCGGTGCAGAGGGGGATGCTTGCTGGAGAAGGCGAATATTTGCTTTTCACCGACGCGGATCTCTCCACACCCATACAATCAATGGAGAGTTTCCTTCCCCATCTGCAAAGCGGGGCCGATGTCGTCATCGGGACACGCAGACATCCCTCCGCCAAGATAGAGCGGGCGCAACCCTGGTTGAGAAGAACCCTGGGGAAGGGGTTTATAGTGCTGGCGAATCTGATGGTAGGCATCAAGGTGAGTGATCTCAACTGTGGTTTCAAGTGTTTTTCAAGAAAAGCGGCGCGAGAAATATTCTCCCGGAGCCGGGTCATCGGCTGGGCCTTTGACGCGGAGATTCTCTATCTCGCCGACAGATTGGGCTATCGTATCGTCGAAACCCCGGTGACCTGGGCACATTCCTCCGGCAGCCAGGTGCGACTGCGCAAAGATATCTTGAGTTCTTTCCGGGGGCTGTTGGAGATACGCCGCAACAGCCGCCAAGGCCTTTACAATCTCCCGCAAAAGGGAGGCGCGAATTGAAGGGAAAACGCGCGGATCTGATTGCGGCGGCGCTTCTGCTGGCCGTGGTGCTGGCCTTCTGCGGGCGGGCGATATTCACCGGCCGCGCGCTGCTGCCCTTGGACATGCTTCTTTTGATGTCGCCCTGGAAGGCGCACGGGCCCGCGCTGGCTCCGGCCTTGACCGGCACTGAGCCGGGCACTGTCTTTATGCCCCATAATCCCCTCTTGGATCCGGTGCAGCAGTATTATCCCTGGCGCGCCTTTGCAGTTGATTCATTGAAAAAAGGTATCATCCCGCTGTGGAACCCTTTCTCCTTTTGCGGCCAGCCGTTCTTGGCCAATCTGCAGTCCGCTTTGACATATCCTCCGAACCTGATCTTCCTGCTTCTTTCTCTGCCGGCCGCCTTCACTTGGGGAGTGGTGCTCCACCTCTTTCTCGCCGGGCTTTTCTTCTATTGGCTGCTGCGGGAATGGAAGGTTTCTCCCCCGGCGGCACTCTTCGGGGCCATCGCCTTCATGCTGAACGGTTATATCATCGGGTGGCTGGAATATCCCGCCTTCGGGTTGTGGGTGCTCATCTGGCTGCCGGCGATTCTCCTTTTTTACGAGAAAGCGATTTCCACAAAGCGTTGGGGATGGGCGGTGTTGGCCGGGCTCGCCGTCACCCTCCAGTTCCGCGGAGGGCAGTTGCAGATTTCCGCGTACATCATCTTGACCTTGCTGCTGTATGTGATATGGAGGGCGTTCTCGGCCGGTGATAAGCGCGCAGTCATCGGACATCTGGGTCGGGTTGTGGTAGTGCTTCTCATCGGGCTCTCTCTGGCCGCGGTGCAGTTGCTGCCTACTATGGAACTCGCACCTCTGAGCGCGCGTGCGGCGAAGACCTATGCAGAGGCGCGTGAATTCGCCTTCCCGCTGACCCACCTGGTTCTCTTTTTCATTCCGAATTTTTTCGGCAATCAGGTGGATAGAAACTACTGGGGGGACCTGACCGGCAATCCTCACATCAATTTCCAAGAGAGCGGCTGTTATGTGGGAGTGATTACTCTTCTCTTGGCCTGGCTGGCCCTGCGGCTGTGGCGCAGGCCGCAGGTCGGGTTCTTATTGGCTCTCACCATTGTCTCGGTACTGCTGGCTCTGGGCAGCCCGCTCTTTGCGGTCTTCTATTATCTGGTGCCGGGGGCAAAGCAACTCGCAGGCCTGGGCAGGGCGCTCTGTTTGGCCGATTTCGGTCTCGCCGGCCTCGCCGCATTCGGGCTTAACCGGCTGTTGAGCAAAGAGCCTCTTCTGGCGAGATGGGAACTGCCGACATTCGCAGCCGGCGCGGTATTGGTGGTGTCGGCAGCACTAGTCCTTTTCGGAGAGGTGCTGCAGAATAACCCGCCGCTGCTGGAAAACTTTGTCAGGCAAGGACTGCGCTTTCTCGTTCTGCTCACCGCTTCCCTTGCTCTGGTCTGGCTGCTGGCGAGGGGGAAGATGATGATGCAGAGACGGAAGAAGCCGTCCCGGCCGGAGCGGCCCTCGTATGTAATTCCGAGCGTGGTATTGGCACTATTGATTGCCGATCTCTTCTCTTTCGGAGCGAACTTGAATCCTGCGACTGATGCAAGGCTGGCCTTCTTCCCCACGGAAGCGACGGATTTCTTGCGCGCTAACAGCCAACACGCGCGCATCGTCTCTTACCGGCCTCCGGATGAGCGTCCCCAGGCGGCGCTTGAATGGATGCTCCCGAATACCCCGCTCGTCTATCAACTGCGGGATGTGCATGGATATGATTCACTGGTGCCCGGCCGTTATACGCGGCTGATCGGCTCTACGGATTGGAGCGCGCAAGGCGAATGGCCGGCGCCTGATTCCGCGCTGGCGGATCTGCTGGGGATAAAATATGCGTTGACCACGGCAGAGTTGGAAGCTCCGGGCTGGAAACTGGAACGAGTCCTGGAGGAAAGTGTCTATTATAACGAGGAGGCATTGCCGCGGGCTTTTGTCGTAAACCATGCCCGGCGAGTGAGTGATGATGAATGTCTGAAGATGGTTCAGAGCGGCACATACGATTATCGCCGGGAGGTGCTGCTGAGCGGGTCGGGCGGAGAGGAACCCACTGTTG
>WVXJ01000242.1:32271-42337 GCA_011773575.1 Armatimonadota bacterium
GCCGAAATTGACGGAGAACCACGGCAATGGGAGACCGCGAATTATGCGTTCAGGGCGCTGCGTATTCCGGCGGGAAGGCACGAGGTGAGGTGGAGCTATTTGCCCACCACCTTCAAAGTGGGTGTGTTTGTCAGCCTGATTGGGCTGGGTGCAGTCTGCGGTTTTCTCGGCTATTGGCTGGTAGAGAAAAGAAGTGAAAGGCGGTCCGAAATATGAGTCGCAAGAATAAGGCAGAGAAACCCCGAAAAGCGACACGTGCGCCGATGGGCGTGGGAACGATTGCCTTCCTGTTGGGGCTATTGGCATGTGGGGCGGTGATAGCGGGGATCAATTATCACGGCCTTACTTATGATGAACCCATCTATGCGGGTTTTGGCGCGCGCTCCGCAAAATGGATAGTCACACTTCTCATATCCCTCTTCGACGGCGATTTCGCTAAGCAAGTCTCCGCGCCGGTCATCAATCAGGCCTGGTTCGCAAGCATTGATATGCAGCCACCGCTCGTCCAAGTGCTCTCCGGCCTTTCACAACTGGGGCCGGGAAAAGTGCTTAGCGGGATGCTCTCCCAGCGCCTGCCGGTGGCGCTCTTTTTCGGCCTCGCCATAGGAACGCTTTTCTGGTTCACGGATTACGCATTCAACAGGCCAGCCGCTTATTTCTCCGCGCTGGGGCTGTTTCTGATGCCGCGTTTTTTCGCACATGCCCATTTCGCAACCCTGGATGTGCCGGTCGCCGCGCTCATTCTTCTCACCGCGGCGACTTTCTACGCGGCGAGTGAGGAACGCTCCTGGAACCTGTCTCTGTTCAGCGGGCTCTTCATGGGGCTGGCGCTTTTGACGAAACTCAACGCGGGTTTTCTCATCGGGATTCTTCTCATATGGGCGGCGATCTTCCATCCGCCCATGGTTCTCAGAGGACTGGTGGCTTTCTTCATCATCTCACCCGCCGTCTTTCTCGCCGGCTGGCCCTGGCTCTGGCATGATACTCTCCCCCACTTGAAGCAATATCTCTTCTTTCATCTCCAGCATTATCCTGTACTTGTTTACTACTTGGGAGAACTGCACGAATATGCCCCCTGGCACTATCCCTTCGTGATGATTGGAGTAACCACGCCTGTCATATTCCTGGCGCTGATGCTTCTCGGGCTCGGTTATGCCGCCTCCGGGCGCTGCGCATATGAGAGAAAGAAGGTGCGCTCCTCTATTGTGGCGGTCAGATGGCTTCTCTTGATGTGCGCGGTGGGCTATCTCATCCCCTCGGCGATGCCGTTTTCGCCGAAGTACAATGGCGTCAGGCTGTTCTTGCCCGCGCTGCCGTTCCTGATGGGGCTGGCCGGAGGGGGCTTCGCCCTTGTACACGGGGCGCTTGCACGGGCGCTGGAGCGGGTCCGCGCGCTTGCGGAGATGCCGCATTTCAGCGAACGGCTGGCCTTCCTCATGGGACTGGGGCTGTTGCTTCCGGCGGCGGTGGGTTTGCTGAATGTCTTTCCCCATGAACAGGCCTATTACAACGCGCTGGTCGGAGGGCCTGCTGGAGCGCAAAAACGCGGCTTTGAGACCATCTACTGGGGAGGCGTATATAATGCAGCTCTGCCGGCACTTGATACCCATGAGAAACAGTCGCCGCAGATTCTGGTGACACCGCAGGGTGTAACCTCCCTTTTGATAGCCTATCAGCGCGGCGGAGGCTTGAGAAAGGATCTGCGCTGGACCACGCCGCCGCCGCCGAAAGAGCAAGCGACGGGTTGGCCTCAGGAGGCCTTGGTGGGAGTTGATACAGTAATCTTCCAGTGCGCGCAGAGCGAGTTCGATGCTCTCTCCCGGAAACTCTATGAGCAGGGCCGCCCGGAGCCGACAAGTGTCTATCTGGACGGGGTTCCCTTGCTCCTCATTTTCAGTGGAGATGAGGCGAGGCGTCTCTTTCCCGCTGCGGAGAAGACGGAATGAGCTTGGGTGTCGCCCTGGTGGCGACTCTGTTGAATGAAGAGAAGGCACTGGCGGAGTTTCTCGACAGCGTTCTCTCTCAGACGCGCTCTCCACAAGAGATTATCCTCGTTGACGGCGGCTCCCGCGACCGCTCCTGTGAAATCATCCGGGAGTATATCGAGAATGGCGCTCCCATCCGCTTGTTTGTGGAAGAGGGCGCGAACCGGTCAGAAGGGAGAAACCGGGCCATCAGGGAGAGCAGCCAGCCGATAATCGCGGTGTGTGATGCCGGCTGCCGGCTGGAGAAAGATTGGCTGGAGAAGATCATCGCTCCTCTGGAGCGGGGGGAGGCGGATGTCGCGGGAGGCTATTATGCGCCTGACGCGGGGAATCTGATTGAGCGGGCGGTGGCGGCGGCGACCGTTCCCACTGCTGCAGAGGTCAATCCGGAGACATTTCTTCCCTCCAGCCGCTCTGTGGCTTTTCGTAGAGAGGTTTGGGAGAAGGCCGGAGGCTATCCGGAATGGAGTCTTGTCAGTGAAGACACTCTTTTTGATCTGGCGATGAAGAAAGCAGGAATGCGCTTTTGTTTCGTGCCGGAGGCCCTCGTTCATTGGAGGCAGCAGGGAAACTTCGCCGGCCTATTTCGCCAGTTCTATCGTTACGCCTGCAGTGATGGCGCGGCCGGGCTTCTCTTCGGTCATTATCGCAAGGTCTTCTTGATGAGCGGCTGGCTGGTGGGACTGGTGTTGCTTGCAATGGCTTCGCTGCGGCTGGAACCAGAGTTCACAGTAGTACCACTGGCAGTAATCGCGCTGTTGGCCCTGGTGTATGCCGGGAGATATGTCTTGCGTTCGCGAAAGAGAGGCTGGGACTGGGCCGCCGCGCTCCTCTCTCCTGTGGCGATGGCTGTGGTTGATGCCGCGCATCTGATCGGCTATTTAAGGGGCCTTTTGGGAAGGAAGAAAAGGTGAGGATAATCGAGGTTGAATATCTGGGGCCGCCTGCGGTCGGAGGGGTCGAGGGTGTAGTAGAATCGCTCTCTCAGAGATTTGCCGCCAAGGGACATACGACAGAAATCTGGTGTACTGATCTGGTTTCCTTTCGCGGACCCCGCCACCAAGCTAGGCAGACTACGGTGGATTCGGTCACCGTAAGGCGATTTCCCGCTCGGCGCAGCCGGTTGTTCTTTCTCGACCCCTATCATGTGAGCTGGCAGGGATTTCAGAAAGCCTTGGTGGAAGCGGGCCGTCAGGGTGCGGTAATACATCTCCACCCTTTCCCTTCCTCCCATGCAATGGCGAGTCTGGCTGTGTTGAAAGCAGGTGGTGTGGTGGTGATTACCCCTCACCATGAGGTGGAATCACTGCGGCGCTATCGCGGGCTGTGGAGGGGAAGACGGACTATTTCCACGCTCCTGGCGGCGGCTCAGACATGGCCGCGTCTTCGGCTGGGCCTTCATACCCAGTTGGAAAGGGCCTTCTGGGAAGAGGAGATGGGTTGGCCCAAGGAACAGATGCAAGTCATTCCCAATGGAGTTGATTTGGCTGAATTCGACGATCTTTCGCCGGATGATATGGAAACTGCCGCGGCTCGCTGGCCCGCCGGAGATATCCGCATTCTCTTCGTGGGGCGGCTGGATCCCGTGAAGGGAATAGATACCCTGGTGCTGGCTCTTGCCCACCTCCCGAAAGCCTCCCTGCTGGTCGTAGGCCCGGAGGCGGGTGCTCTTGCCGAATTGAAAATACTGACGCACGAATTGAAGTTGGAACAGCGAGTGCACTTCAGCGGCCTGCTGACGCGAAAAGAGGTTTGCGCGGCCTTCCGCGCCTGTGACATCTTTGTGCTCCCCAGCAAAAGGGGAGAGAATTTCGGCATGGCCGCCATCGAGGCGATGGCTGCGGGAAGGCCGGTGGTGGTGAGTGACTGCGGAGGGCTGCCCACACTTGTGAAACAGGGAAAAAACGGCCTTATCTTCCCGCGCGGATCGGTGGAGGATTTGACGGAAGCCCTAAAGTTTCTGGCAGGGTCTCAACCGGCGCGCCAATCATTCGGAGAAGCGGGCCGGAAGATTGTGGAGTCGGACTACACCTGGGAGATAGTTGCGCAGAAGTATCTGGGTCTCTTCTCCTCGGCGATCACGGCAAGCAAATCTCACGCAGGCAGTTGAGGGCCAGCTGCGCGGAATGATTCCAATCGAAAGCCTTTGCTCTTCGGCGGCCCTTCTCACTCAATTCCTCCGCCAATCTCTCCTCTGAAAGAACTTTCTCCATGGCTTCGGCCAGCATCTCCGGCTGCTGCGGGTCAATCAGAAGCGCGGCATCTCCCGCCACCTCCGGCAAGGCGCTGGTATTGGAGCAGATTATCGGTGTTCCGCAGGCCATCGCCTCCAATACCGGCATACCGAACCCCTCATAGAGTGAGGGCATTACGAAAACTCCGGCCGCGCTGTAGAGCGCGGGGAGTTGATGGTGAGGGGCATAGCCCAACCAGCGCACATCGTCTTTGATGCCCAACTCTTCGGCCAATTTGGCGAGCGGCTCTGAGGTGTTGCCGGAGGGGCCTATCAGCGCGAGGGGCTGTTTGGGTTTGCGCGCGGCATAAGCGCGCAGAAGGGTTGAGATATTCTTGCGCGGATGGGAAGTGCCCACGGCCAAGATGTAGCCGGGTTCGAGTCCCCATTCTCTTCGCACTTGTTCGGGGGCATCTGATACAGGGGAGAATCGAGGGTCTGCGGCACAGGGAATGATGCGGATCTTCTCCGCCGGAGTATTGTAGATACGCTGGATATCACCCTTGGAGAATTCCGAAATCGCAAAGACGGCTTTGGCGGCGGCGAGACTGCGGGGATAGATATCACGGAAGATGCGGATCTCTCGCTCGGGGTAGCATTGCGGGAAGGAGTTCCAGCAGAGATCATAGACTATCATCACTGAAGGGAAGGGAAGGTAGATGGGCAAGATGCTGCCGGGGAATATCCCCACCTGGGCTTTCTGCAGGCGTGCCGCCAGCGGCATCCACAACTTCAGCCAGAGGCGGAGTGGTGGCACCACATGGAACCTGCACCTGGTAGAGGATAGGAAAGGTTGAAGGATGGCCGTTTCCTCCGGGCGAGGGCGGCGATGGAGATAAAGATGGAGTTCGTGGTCTCCTTCCAGTTGTGCCAGAGAAGCGAGGAGAAAATAGGTGTAGTTCTCTACTCCGGTCTTTTCTCTGGCAAGCAAGTAGCGGGCCTCGACTGCGATTCTCACGACTCGTCGCCCCCCTGCCGCTTTCCTTCTATGGCTTCATCCTCCGGCGAGGCCTGGTTGCCTGCAAATGAGAGCCCTCTTTTATGCGCCTGTTCCAGCCAAGGAGCCAGCAGCCGCCGCAAGGGAGACAGTGGGGCGTGGCGGCCAAGCACTGAGAGACAGTGACGAATATACCATTCCAGTCTCTGGAAGTGATACTGCCCGCCGAACTTGTTATAGAAATTGAGCGCGGCACCGGCATATGTGAGGCTCTTGGCGAGGCTGGCGTAGTCCAAGGCCCTCGGATCGAGGCGGTTGCCCGCTTTTTCTTCGTAGATATCCACCAGAATCTGTACGCTTTCTTCCGGCAAATCCGCCTCTGGTGAGTAGATGAGACAAGCGAGATCGAATTCGGCGGGTCCCACGGTGCCCTGCTCGAAATCGAAGATAGTGAGTTTGCTCTCATCCAGGAGGATATGCTGGGGAGTGAATTCGAAGTGGATAAAGGTTTTAGGGCGGCTTGCCAGAAGCCTGGCGACGGGCTGATATTGGTGAAGCATATCCTCGATTCTATCGGCGAAGGCGCCCTCCTTCGGGATGCCGAATAATCTTTCCAGGGCTATGCGAAACGCGCTGAGATGATATTGTGCAGAGAGTACCTCTTTGTCTATCTTGCGGACCTCTTCCGTGAGTTCAGTCAAGTGCAAGGAAGATTGACGGTGTAGAGAAGCGAGAGAGACGATGGCTGCTGAGAGCAGTCTCTCCCTGGCCTGAATATCGAGACCCTCCAGCCTCTCCGCCAAGGTCTCCATGCCGGTGTCTTCCAGGATGAGAAGCGCTCTGTCCGCCTCCAGCCGCCCCCCACAAGGCCCGGGCACAGGACAGCCATAGCCGGAGAGCATCTCCAGAAGCGCTCGCTCTCTGCGATAACAGGCGGAGAAGAAGGCGACCCTTTCCTCCAGATAGGATTTTGCCACTACTCGAGTAGGGCCCGCCTGGGCGGGAAACCACTCCACGCCCAGCCGTGCGATGGCATTGCGGGAGGCCTTTGCGCTCGGCTGAAAGGAAGTTATCTCCGCTTTTGCCTCAAATGCTTCTCCGAGGGCCTGCTGAATCTCCTTTGTTTCAAAACCGAGCCATTCACGGACTTGCTCGACAAAGTCATCGGGCGGCGGCGGGGTCTGCTTCTGCGGCAGCGTTCCCTGTTGCTCTTGTGCTTTCTTGCACCAGGAGAGGGCGCGCCCCAGGGTACGAATTCTCTCTCTAAGGGTTCTCTCGGCGCGCCGATAGGAAGAAGACAGCGGACGGAACCCCTGAGGATCGCCAGCCCCGCCCCCGGTAAGATCGGCGGATGAAGCAAGCAGGGAGAGAAGATCTCGATTGAAGCGCAGGCTCAAGGTTAGTTGTCGAGCGAGGTTGGCGGTATCAAAAGACTTTCCGGCCTGGGTATGTGCGAATGCGCTGAGACACTGGCGGTAGGATTTTGAGGCGAGTTCCGCCAGCCGGATTCTGGCTCCGCGAACGATCTCCTGCACACTCGGCATGGAAATGAGCCGGGTTCTTGGAAGCGCCTCCCACAGGCGAATCGCCTCCAGCAGGCGGTCACGGGAATAGTAGAGCCGGGCCAGTCTCATGACTGTGCTTTCTCGCAAAAGGAGATTGCGGACCGGTATCTCCTCCCATTCGGCGAGGGCTTCATCTCCGAGGTGCTGCTGCATGAAGAGGGAGCCCAGCGCCACCCGCGCCTCAATCTCTGTCATGGGCCTCCACAGCAATCCCTCCGCGGCCCCCGGGGCCAGCATGGATTCACTGAGCGCGGTCTCTCTTATCAACCGGTAGAGTTTCTTTCCGATCACTTCGACCGGCATGCCTTGAAAGAGCGCGAGACGATGGGGCCCTTCATCTTCGGAGGTAAGACCTATGAAATAAGAGCCTCGAAGCAGTTTCTGCGTCGCCGCCAAGATGAGGGGCAGAGGAATCAGCAGCATCCCCGCCACCCAGGCGCCCCCCCATTTGAAGCCCAAGACTGCGAAAACGCCGAAACCGGCTCCCATACCCCAGAAAAGCCGGAGTGTGCTCTTCTCCGGCCAGCCAAGCCACTGGAAATGATGATGCAAAGGTGTGCAGAGAAAAGGGCGGAAATGCTCGGTTGTTCGGTGTCTATGGAGACGCACCAATCGCCACAGCCCGCGAACCGTGCCCACCTGAACGATTACGGAAAGGGTGTTGATGACAAAGACCGCACCCACAAGAGGGAGGAAGGCTTCTATTCCGAGGAACATGGCGCCCGCGCCGAGAGCGGCACCTAGTGCGAGGGAGCCCATGTCCCCCATCAGCAGCCTGGCGGGAGGATAGTTGAAAATGAGAAATCCCAGACATGAGGCCATAAGGGAAAGGAAGATTCCCGTCGCCAGCGGTTTCTGCAGCAGAACACAAAACCCCAGCATGAAGAAAGAGGCAATGACCATCTGCCCCGCTGCCAGGCCGTCCATTCCGTCGGTGAGATTGACGGCATTGGAGGCGGCGACTATTACGAACATTCCCAGAAAGGGATAGAACATGCCCAAGTCCACGGGCATTTCCGCGAAGGGAAGGCGAATCAGACCGAAACGAATGGAACTGGCTCCGGAATGCAACAGATAGGCAAAAGCGAATCCAGCCGCGGACTGGAGGGCCAGTTTCTCTTTCTCCGAAAGGCCTCGTCCCCCGGTCTTGCGTAAATCATCCAGCAAGCCGATAAGTGCGAAAAACCACACCAGCGCGAGGAAAAAGAGAGGCAAATAGCCGGGCGGCCAGTTGAACGCAATTACGCCGACAGTCAAAGAGATCAAGATGGCAAATCCCCCGGAGAGGGGGCGACGCGGGCGCGGGAAAAGACGGTGAATCTTCTCCTTGCCAACCTTTCGCTCTTTGGATTTCAGCCAGCCCAGCTTCCTCCTCATGATTCTGCTGAGAAGGATGGCGCTCAGCAGAGGGAGGAGAAAACCGTAGGCAAGAATAGGCAGCATTTACGGCTCAGGTATAGCGAAAGATTAGTCGGTAGATTCCGATACCTATCTCGTCACGGTCTTTCAATACTTCTTCTCCGATGACCGGCTCGGAGTTGAGCAGGGTTCCATTGGTGGAACCCAAGTCTTTCAGGAGAAAGCGTTCACCCTCCCGGCGAATCTGAGCATGCTGCCGGGAGACGGTGTTGGAGGGGAGCATGATTTGGCAATTGTGGCTGCGGCCGATGGTGGTCGTCTCCTCCTCTAGAACCGAGGCCTGTTCCACTTCTCCGCCGGAGGGGTCAAGCAGCCATATCTTCGCCGCGTCGGCACCTCTGGTCCTGGTTGTCGGGGTTTCCAGCAAGTGAAGAATGAGGGTCTCATCATCCACCTCTTCAGAGGCGCGAGTATGTTCTGCAGCCAGGTCCTCGAACCCGCATTGCTTACAGGGCGCTTGGCTCTCTCTTTCCGCTCCACAAGCAGGACAGCGCGGCATCTCTCAGTCTCCTCGCCTCCGGGGCTTATCATAGACTAATTTGAGCGGGTTGAAAACGGCCGAGGTACAAGAAATACAGTACGGGTGAGTAACGGTCTATCGCCCCTGTACAACGGTATCTACCTGCTAACGCGCCCTATTCTGGACGGAGCACGTCCTCTAGAAGCGGCGATGACGCTTCTTACCGCGCAATTTCTTCCGCCGGGCGGAAGAGCGAGGGCCGGCTTTCCCCGCCTTGGAGGGAGCAGGCTGTCCAGGCGCGCCGGCCGGAGTCTCTTGTGACACGGCGGCTGCAGTCTCTGCGGGGACTTCGGCGGGTTTCTCGCGAGCAGGAGGTTGCTTTCGCACAGGCCGCTGCGGAGCAGGCCTGGGAGCCTTCGCCGCAGCCACCGCCAGCCGCGGCTTCTCCTCACGCTTCTTCCAGGAGACGAGAAGTTGGCTGGCGATGAAGATGGAGGACCAGGCTCCAGAGGTGATACCTATGATGAGCGCGCCGGCAAAACCTCGCAAAGTCACACCGCCAAAGACGTAAAGAGCGATGAGCACGAACTCCACGGTCAACACCGTATTCACCGAGCGCGCCAATGTCTCCAGTAGAGAGAGGTTGACGATCCCGGCGAAGGTAGGGCGTTTGCGCAGTTTCACGTTTTCCCGGATGCGGTCGAAGATGACGATGGTATCGTGCACCGAGTATCCCAAAACGGTGAGGAAGGCGGCGACGAAGGGGCTGTCAACCACCCAGTAAACGATGGCGAAGGCACCGGTCAAGATTAGGAGATCATGGAAGAGAGCAAAGATGGCGCAGAGGGCGTATTTCGGAACCAGGCTGGTGCCGAAGTCATAGCGAATGAAAATCCAAACCACGATCGCCAAACAGCCCAAAAGCAGGGCTTGCAAGGCTCTGCGGGTGAGGTCTCTGCTGACCACCGGTGTTACGACATCAGTGCCGAGAACTTCGATACTGCCGAACTGTGCGGCGAGCGTTTCTTGGGTGATTTCGGCCTGGCGGGCAACAACATCGGTCTCGGTTTCTCCTCTGGACAATTCCTTCGGTAACTGGGTACGAATCTGAATCTGGTCTCGGGGCTGTCCCACTACGCTGCTGGCCAACTGCACCTGGACTCTGATGCCGGTACGCTCCAGCGCGGAGCGCACCTGCTCAATGACTTCGATCTCCGTTCCGTGGCTGACAGGCGGGTCAACCTTCATGGTGATAATGCCGCCGCCGGTAAAATCAATTCCGTAGTTGAGCGGGCTGCCCTGTCTCTGCCAGCGGAGAACAAGCGCGGCGACACAGGCGGCGAGGGCGATGCTGGTGACGAGGAACCAGATCCATCGCCTGCCTACAAGATCCCACTTTCGTTCGCGAAACAGATCAACCACTTCTTGCTTTTCCCCTGTGTCGCAGTACTGGGAGACGCGCTATCT
>WVXJ01000242.1:42363-43082 GCA_011773575.1 Armatimonadota bacterium
GTAACGGCGGTAAACATGCTTACGGCAACACCGATGATGAGAGTGATGGCGAATCCTTTTATGGGGCCGGTCCCCAGCCAGTAAAGGACCGCGCCGGTGAGTATGGAACAGACATTGGAATCCAGAATAGCGGTCCAGGCGCGCTTGAAGGCGGCCTCAATGGCGGCACGCATCGTCTTACCGGTGCGCAATTCTTCTTTCAGCCTCTCGAAAATGATGATATTGGCATCCACCGCCATACCGATGGAGAGGATGACTCCGAAGATGCCGGGGAGAGTCAAGGTGGCGTCCAGGGCTTTCAGCGCGGCCAAGAGCAGAATACAGTAGATTACCAGCGCCACAGAAGCAAGTAATCCCGGAAGCCGATAATAGAAGATCATGAAGACAAGCACCGCGGCGAAACCAACCAAACCCGCGAACAGGCTCTTGCGGAGAGAATCCTCTCCCAGAGTTGCGCTGACCTCTCTCTGTTCAACCGGCAGAATGTCAACCGGCAGCGCGCCTGCATTGAGTTTTATCACCAGGCTCTGTGCACGTTTGGCTCCCTCGGGGCCGTCATAGCCTCCCGTGATCTGAGTTGCGCCGGTGGCAATACCTTCTCGGATTTCAGGGCAGACTATTATCTTTCCGTCCAGGACCGCGGCCACGTGTTGACCTACATGGGTCCTGGTAAACCGGGCCCACTTATCCACTGCTGCGGGCTTGAACTCAAGCAGTAC
>WVXJ01000242.1:43152-44098 GCA_011773575.1 Armatimonadota bacterium
GTGTAGATATCTTCGCCGGTTTTGGGATCGGTCAACCGGTCCCCAATTCTGTAGCGCGGGGGGATATGGCGAAATTCCAAGACCGCGGTTGTCTGCAGCAGTTCCTTCGCCCGCTCCGGATCTTTCACTCCCGGAATCTCCACCAGAATCTTGTCCGGCTCTTCCGTCTGGAAGATCGCTTCCGAGACTCCATATACATTAATGCGGTTTTCCAGTATCTCCTTCACTTCTTTCAACTGGCCGGAGGCAAGGGCTATGTATTCGGGAGAATCTTCCAGATGTTTCGCCTCCGGAAAGCGCGAGAGCACGGCGGAGTCAATTGTCTCTTTCACGCGGTCCATGTCGGCCTTGTTTTGCACACGGACGGTGATGCGGAGGCCGGTTTCTGTGACTTCTATGTCTCGCTTGCCGATCTTGCTTTCCGGAAGTAGTTCTCCGATCTCGCCCTGGAGAGCGGTGCGCTCCTCCTCGTCTTTCATCTCCAGGATTTCCTGCACCTGATAGGTGAACATACCCGATTTCTGTAACTGCAGGCGGAGTTGAGTCCCACCGCGCAGATCCAGCCCCAGGCGTAGGTCAGGATAAGGATTGTAGATCTTGAATCTCCAAATCTCTTGTACAGGCGTAAGCGGCTCGCCGGTGTCGGCGTCCAGCCGGTGGCGCAAAGTCACCGGCCTCAGTATCGCCATAAGCGAGACCAGTGTCAGCAAGATGATTCCCGTCAGCCACCATCTCAGTCGTGCTTGCATTCTATGTTACGCCTGTTCGTGGGATTTGCCCCTAAAACAAGAAAAATGCCCTTAGTTGCGGGCTTGAGGCATTATATCTAACTCGGATAGGGTAGTCAAGGCTGGCTGGAACCATGCCTCCTTGATGTTGGGCAGGCACTGAACCTATAATGTGCTTGTTTATTCGTCCTGCATTCCGGCGGAGGGCGGCACCCCCG
>WVXJ01000242.1:44154-44374 GCA_011773575.1 Armatimonadota bacterium
CGCCCCTACAGATTCTCTGCGTTAATCTGCGTTCATCTGCGGTTAAACGAAGGCCGGCGGGCGCAGGCGCACCCGCCCTACAGTAACCCGGCCAGGAGAAAGCACCTCCCCGGCGACACAGGGGGCTTGCCCACCAGGTAGGTGCTATTCTGTATTCCAATTGCGCTGCGAGACCTCACCGCTGAGGTGCGGAGAGCCGGGGGGTGATGAACATTACCAG
>WVXJ01000163.1:0-3714 GCA_011773575.1 Armatimonadota bacterium
CCTGCCAGGCGAAAGGGAATAGTCCTGAAACGAGAGCGGAATCTCCGAGAGGAACCTCGCGGCTTCCTTCTCGATGGGCTATTCGTCTTAACTAAGACAATGCCTCGTTCATGCTGCCGGTGCGATAGCCCTGTAGATCGAGGGCCACATAGAGATAGCCGATTTCTTTTAGTTTGGTTACCACGGCCTGGCGGAATGTTTCATCCAGGAAGCGGGAGAGGTCGGCCTCATTGACTTCGATGCGGGCGATGTAGGCGGACTTCTCTTGCGGCGGGGGTTGGAATCCCCGCCCTACAGTCTTCCTGCCAGCCTCCTGCGCAGCATCACCTCCCCCCTTGCGGGGGAGGTCTGAGGCTTGACCAGAGTCGAGCTGAAGGGTGGGGGGAGTCTCCGCGGAGATAGGATGGATGCGCACCCGCGCCTGGTGGATGCCCTGGGAGTGGAGGAACTCCTCCGCGGCTTCGACGAGGGCGAGCCGTTCTGCGGTTATCTTTGTGCCATAAGGGAACCGAGAAGCCAGACAGGCAAACGCGGGCTTGTTCCAGGTGGGCAGGTTCATCTCCCGTGAGAGAGTGCGAATTTCATCTTTGGTCAGACCCACCTCTTTGAGCGGGCTGCGCACACCCAACTCCTGAGCCGCGCGCATGCCCGGGCGGAAGTCGTGAGCATCATCCGCGTTGGCGCCATCGGCGACAGAATTCAATCCTTCTTTTTTGGCGATCTCGATAAGTTTGCCGAAGAGTTCGCTCTTGCAGTAAAAGCAGCGGTCGGGGGGGTTTTCCGAGTAACCCTCGATGCCGAGTTCGGAAGTATCAATATATATATGTGGGAAGCCGAGTTGTTCCGCCAGCCGGCCCGCCTCTTGGGCTTCACGGGAGGGATAGGTCTCCGACCGGGCGGAAACGGCCAGCATCTTGTCTCCCAATACCTGATGCGCGACGGCGGCGAGGAAGGTGGAATCCACCCCGCCGGAATAGCCCACCACCAGGCCGCCTGTATCGGCAAGCAGGGTCTTCAGTTTTTCAAGTTTGTCGCAGGCGGTCATACGAGATATTCTCTCATTATCTTGGCATTTTGGGAATGCGGGTGGAGGGTGGTCCTGGCAGGAGTCTGGCGGTTTACCCTGAGCATAGTCAAACGGGCTCCTGCCTAACGGAGAGGAGACAACTCGGCGGGGGCCCTTCGATTTCACTCAGGATGAACCGGCACCCCCGCCCTGCAACTGCCGGGCTTAGTAAAGAGTGATAGCCGGTATTTCATAGGGCGGAAAATCGTTGCCCGTGCCCGGTTTGAACAGGTAATAGCCGGATATGGAGGCTTCGTTGAATTCACTGCGTTCGGAAAGACTATTCCTATCGGCGATGACTGCTTCGATTGTCCGGCATATCGCAAGACTGCCGTCGTAGATTGATTTCCAATATGGGCCGCCGCAAATTTCGAAGCGGCGAACATAGACGCTGAGGCTCTTGCGACTGTCCTTCTTCTTGCGCTGTTCCTCTATAAAAGCCAGCGCAGTTATCTCTCTCAATTCTACGGCCGTTCTGCGGCGGCGCCAATTCCATAATTCCAGGGAACCTCCGGAAATGCGTATTGCAGAAAAAGCGACCCTACACCAGAGGTAAGAAACAAGAATCGCCCATGGTATGGCGGCGACTGCGATGATGACATATGTGCCGATTTGGGCATCTGACAGAGGCGCGGCGCTCCTCAAATCTCGAAAGAACTCAACTACTACTGCCCAGAATATCCCTGTCCCGAACAAAGTTAGTGCAATTGCAGAGGCCAGATTATCCAGGTCGCGACGCAGAGGAACGCGTTCTCCGGACTGAAGTCTGTACTTGAACTTGGACAAAGCCGTCGTTTTGGTTTTCTGTGTACCGTCATCCATTTGCGGTTCTTTCTATCTGCGGCTGGCGAAGTCGAAGTATGCCGGCCTGTCTCGGCCTATTTGCTCGGAAAACGGGCGCGCGCTCCTGAGCGCGCTTAGGACATCCACCAGGGCATGGGCTTGAAATCGTATTCAGTGCCGGGTCTTTGCCGGATGACATCATCTTCGTCCCCATCGCTCTTCGGGCGCGATTCCGTCAGTTGACAGCGGTCTGCGATCTCATCGGCGAAGACTTCAGCAATCTCCTTTCGGGATGCGACGTACAGGATACTCCAAGAGGAGCCCCCTCTCATACCAGGGGTCAGGTGAAGGATGGCCACTACCCAGTGCCCACCGCCTTTTTGTGAATACTTGTAGTGGGAAGACATAGCAACCACATCCGCGAAGTCCACCTGTTGCTGCCTTTTCCGCCAGTTCCATAACTTCAGACCACCCGGTTCGAATCTGACTGATGCAAAGCGGACTGTCCCCACCATGAAGGCGGTAATCAAGAGCCATATCGCAGTAAATACGATAGGGAAAAGGATGCTGGCAAGGGTTTTTCCCGGCGCTATCCGGCTTGGCCCGCCCGTCAGCAAGGGGAAAATAAACCAGACGCAGAATGCGATGCTTCCTGCAATCAGAAGAGCAGCGAGAACGAAGTAGACCGGCTGGCGATACAAGTAGATACGTTCTCCGGCCTGGAGCCTGCGCCTCCATTCAGATTGGGCTGTCGTTTCGGTTTTTCGCGTACCGTTGTCCATGTTTCGTTCGTGTTATTTCTTGCGCCCTTTCGACGATATCGTGCCGAAGATAGAAGCAGACGGACAGATTCTGTTTAGCGGACAGCCCGGGCAGTCGGGCTTCTTGGCGGTGCAGATGCGCCGGCCGTGGAAGATGATGGAATGGGAGTAGAATGTCCAGTCTTCTTTGGGAAGGAGTGCCTGGAGTTCCAGTTCTATCTTGTCCGCGTTTTTCTCAGTCGCCAGGCCCAGGCGCTGGGAGACTCTCTGGACATGGGTGTCAACGATAACAGCGGGATGATGCCATACTGTCGCCAGAAGCACATTTGCGGTCTTGCGGCCCACTCCGGCGAGGGTGACCAAATCTTCCATCCGGTCCGGAACCTCGCCTCCGAAGCGGGCGAGCATATCCTGGCAACAGGAAACAATGTTCTTCGCCTTGTTGCGAAAGAAACCGGCGGGGCGAATATCCTCTTCCACCTGGGAGAGGGGCGCCTTTGCCCAGTCGGCGGCGGAGCGATACTTGGCAAAAAGGCCGGGAGTCAAGGCATTTACCCGCTCGTCAGTGCATTGGGCGGAAAGGATGGTGGAGATGAGCAGTTGCAGGGAGGTCTTGAAGTTGAGGGTGCACCAGGCGTCGGGGTAAGTCCGGCGCAGAATCTCCACCACCCGGCGGGCGCGCTTCTTGAGGCCGGCCGCGGACTTAACCGGGAAGTCCGCTTTCTTAACCACGATTTCCCCCTTGAACAAGCTCTTTTCCCTGCCGACCAGTTTAGCAGAACGTGATTGTTGCGTCAGGTATTACTGTTATTAAACCGGTGATATTGGGTAGAGTATGTTCTAGATGAGGGAGCAACCAAAGAACAGCCAGAGGAGCCGCCCGGCGACTCCCGGCGGGGTTCTTGTGCGATGCTTCGTTCTGGGGTTGCTGCTCTGGTTCACGCTCCCCTGGCTTATCGGCCTGATAGGTACCTCCGGCCGCGCCTGGTACGGCAAGCCTCCGCCACAGGCGAGGGCGCAGTTGCGCTCCATCCGGCACCGGCTTGCACAGGGTGAGGCCGAGAAGATGGCCGAATACTTCCCCGAAGGCGAACTCTTCTCATA
>WVXJ01000163.1:3763-5326 GCA_011773575.1 Armatimonadota bacterium
TCGGCGGAACTGGTGCCGAAGGGTGGGATCATCCCGGCGGGACACGCCAATCTCTTGCGGGCGGGATATGTTCTGCTGGGGGTGGAAGAAGAGGAGATTGCAAATAGGTTCCACGAACAGAGCGCGCTGCTTTACGAAGAGTTCATGAAGAGCAAGGTCGCATCACTCGAGACCTATCCCCAAATGATATGGCCGGTGGACAGCGCCTGCGCGCTGGAATCCCTGAGGCTGCATGACGAGTTTTTCGGAACGCGATATTCTGAGGCGTGCGAACGCTGGGAAGAATGGATGCTCGAGAATCTCGACGAGGAATCGGGCATGATGCCGGCTCAAGTGGGCATAAGCGGGGGTGTGTTGGAATCTCCCCGCGGGTGCGCGCTTTCCTGGTCTTTGGCTTTCATGCCGGGTTTTGCTCCCAATCTGGCGCAACAACAATATCAACGCTACCGCGACAACTGGTTCATTCATTTCCTTGGGATGACCGGTATCCGCGAATGGCCGCCGGGGAAGAAGGGGTCCATGGACGCGGATACGGGGCCAATTGTGGGCGGGGCAGGCTTTGCGGCAACGGGATTCGGGACCGCAGCCGCGAAAGCGAATGGAGATGTCGATAATCTGCGCGGGGTGCTGCGGGCGATAGAGTTGCTCGGTCTTCCTGTGCGGACGATCCGGGGGGAAAAGGAGTATTTCCTGGGCCGGGTGTTGTTGGCGGATGTGCTTGTGCTGTGGGGAAAGACCGTACGGGTCTGGGGGATCCCAAGAGGTAAGGTCGCTGCCCCAGGCACATCGGAGTCTGCACGTTCCGGATTTTGGATTGTGGTGCTGGCGGCAGCAATCCTGATGGGCCTGATCATTTGGATTGTGCTGCGAGATGTGCTTAGGGCGTGCCGAAATATGGAGAGAGACCCTGACAGATGGACCAGGAAACAAGAAGGCATCCTGGTCTTTGACGCCCTGGTCCTCCTCGCTTGGGTAGCGGTACCGGCCCTCTTCTGGTTTCATACACTCTTGTTGCTGGGACTGGCTGACATAGTGGAGCAGAGATTCCTTACCGCACCTACGAGCGCAAAGCTTCGGGAAGAAGCGTCGTGACGGAGGAATGCCGAGTGAATTGCCAGGGCTGATTGCAAACAAAGATAGGCATTTCAACGTGTTTTCTTGACAATACGGGCTGGACATGGTAGGATTTTTTGTGGTGTAAGGGCTGTTTGGCGCCTGGTGGCGGAGATTTGACCGGTAAGTCCGTAAGGACTCAGCCGGTTTTTGATTTAGGTGGCCCGCGGTGCCGAAAAAAACGCGAAAAACTACTCCTTCCACTCGGAAGAAAAAGGCTACCCCTCAGCGACGCCGAAGGGCGGTTCCGGACGAGTCCAGTGAGGTCGTTCTGACTCCCGAGGGCGTACGCCAGGTGGAGAGCGAACTGGATCACTTGAGATCCGTGGTGCGCAAGGAAGCCTTAGACCGGGTGCGGGAGGCGATGCACTTCGGCGAGCCGATGGAGAACGCCGAATTGGAGGCGGCCAAGGCCCGACAGGCCGCCATAGATGCACGCATCCAGGAACT
>WVXJ01000163.1:5377-5659 GCA_011773575.1 Armatimonadota bacterium
ACCACAGTTCGCGTGAAAGACACCGGCAGCGGCGATGAGTTTGAATATCGCATTGTGGGGGCAATGGAGGCCGACCCCGCCTCACAGCGAATCTCCAATCAGTCTCCGGTCGGACAGGCGCTTATTGGGCGTAAGCCNNGTAAGCGTAGAGTGAGCACAGTGCATGATCAAGATGAAGTATTCTGCTCGCGGGTCTCACATCTGGAGGCTCTTCGCCAGGCCGGTTTAGATCCATTCGCGCTCACCAGTTTCCAACGAACCCACCTCGCCTCTGACATTCTG
>WVXJ01000163.1:5764-14701 GCA_011773575.1 Armatimonadota bacterium
CTGCGGCTGATGGATGTGGGAGATTTCGTGGGGGTGGTTGGGACTCCGTTTCGCACCCGCACGGAGGAAATCACCCTGAGAGTGAAGGAGTGGGTGGTACTGGCAAAGGCGCTGCGGGCTTTGCCGGAGAAGTGGCACGGGCTGAAAGATGTGGAGACCCGTTATCGCCAGCGTTACGTGGATTTGATCGCCAACCCTCAAGTGCGCGAGACTTTTGAGGCGCGCACAGCAGCCACCCGCGCGATGCGGAATCTATTGGACGGCCGCGGCTTCGTGGAGGTGGAAACCCCCATGATGCAGCCCATTCCGGGAGGCGCCGCGGCGAGGCCCTTTGTCACTCACCACAATGTCCTGGGAATTGACCTCTATTTGCGGATTGCACCGGAACTCTACCTGAAGCGGCTGGTGGTCGGCGGGCTGGAGCGGGTGTATGAGATAAACCGCAATTTCCGCAATGAGGGTGTCTCCTCCCGGCACAATCCGGAATTTACGATGTTGGAGGCCTACCAGGCGTATGCGGATTACCGAGCGATGATGGAGCTCGCCAAAGACCTGATTTGCGCGGCGGCGGAGGCGGCTTGCGGGGGTCTGCGTTTTACCTACCAGGAGAAAGAGATTGATTTGGGCGCGCCGTGGACAGAGATCGCCTATTGGGATGCGATAGAGAAATACGCAAAAGTTGATTTGCGCAAAGCCGAGACCCTGGAGGAGACGAGCAAACTTTGCAAAGGGCTGGAGCTGCCGGCCGGGAGTGATTGCAGTCTGATGAGTCTTGTGGATGCGGTCTTCGAACATTATGTGCAGTCCAACCTGGTGCAGCCGACTTTCGTGACCGACTATCCGACCGAGGTGTCTCCGCTGGCGAAGAGCCGGGCGGATGATCCAAGTTTAACGGAGAGGTTCGAGATCTTCGCCGCCAACCAGGAACTGGCGAATGCCTTCTCTGAGTTGAATGATCCCCTGGAACAGCGCCGCAGATTCGAGCAGCAGGTCGAGGCACGAGCGGCCGGCGATGAAGAGGCGCATCGCTTGGACGAGGATTTCCTGCGGGCGCTTGAATATGGGATGCCGCCGACAGGAGGGCTGGGTATCGGTATTGACCGGCTGGTGATGCTGCTGACCGATTCTCCTTCCATTCGAGATGTCATCTTCTTCCCCCACATGAGGCCGGAGCGGATCCACGAAGGGGGAGAAGCGCAGGATGAGTAACAGCAAGCCTCGCGTTCAAGGCCTTTATGTAATTACTCAGACCGACCCCGCCAAGAAGCGCACCCACATTGATGTGGCAAGGGCCGCGCTGGAAGGCGGAGCCGCGATTATCCAACTGCGTGATAAGGAAGCCACCACCCGCGAACTATTGAAAACGGCGCGGAATATCAGGGAACTCACCCGTCAGGCAGGGGCGCTCTTTTTCGTTAATGACAGGTTGGATGTGGCATTGGCGGCGAAGGCGGAGGGGGTCCATCTGGGTGAAGATGATATGCCGGTTGCCATCGCCCGCGGGCTGGCCGGCGATAGACTGATTATCGGCGCGTCGGTCAGCACTCCTAAGGAGGCGGTGGAAGCGGAGCGGACGGGCGCGGATTATCTGGGCATCGGTTCCATCTTTCCCACCCCCTCGAAAAAGGACGCGGGCCCGCCGCGAGGAGTGGGAATCATCCGGCAAGTGAAAGCGGTGACGAAACTTCCCGTAATCGCCATCGGTGGTATCAATGCTGACAATGCAGGGGAAGTGTTGGAGGCGGGCGCGGACGGTATTGCGGTGATTTCCGCCATCAGCGGGGCAGAGGATATGACCGCGGCAACCGCGAATTTGGTAAGATTGGTGGGGCAGTATAGAGTTAAGAGTTGAGAGTTCAGGGTTGAGTGTTGAGAGTTGGAAACCCGGAACATCGGAGACTCTCTCAACTCAGAACTCATTACTCGCAACTCACAAAGTGAAACCATGACCCAATTTGAAGCTGCTCGTTCAGGCAATATCACTCCGGAGATGAAGCAGGTTGCCGCCGCGGAGGGAATCTTCGCGGAGGAGTTGCGCGCGCAGATTGCCGCAGGCAGAGTTGTCATCCCTGCAAACCACAACCACGCGAACCTGCAGCCGATAGGCATCGGCACCGGCCTCCGCGTCAAAGTCAACGCCAATCTCGGCACCTCAGAAGTCGAACCCGACGCGGAGGGCGCCAAGAAGCGGCTGATGATGGCGCTGGAGGCAAAGGCGGATACGGTTATGGATCTCTCCACCGCGGGAGGGCTGGATGATATTCGCCGCGCGCTCATCGGCGCTTGTCCCGCGCCATTCGGCACAGTCCCCATCTATCAGGCGGCGGTGGCGGCTCTGAAACAGCACGGCGATATCGCAAGCATGACGGAAGACGACCTCTTCGAGGTCATCGCCCGCCAAGCTGAGGACGGGGTTGATTTCATTACCGTACATTGTGGAGTGAACCGGGAGAGTGTCCGTCAGTTGGAGAGTGCCCAGCGGCTGTGCGGGGTAGTGAGCCGGGGCGGGGCCTTCACCATTTGTTGGATGAGAGCAAATCAGCGGGAGAATCCGCTTTTCGAGAGTTTTGACAGGCTGTTGGAAATCGCGCGGGAACATGATGTCACCCTGAGTTTGGGAGACGGCCTCAGACCCGGTGCGCTTGCCGATGGGACGGACCGGCCGCAGGTGACGGAGACTATCATTCTTGGCGAGTTGGCGGAGCGCTGTCGCGCCGCCGGTGTACAGGTGATGATTGAAGGGCCCGGCCATCTGCCGCTGGACCAGGTGGCGGCAAATGTAAGACTTCAGAAAAGTATCTGTCAGGATGCGCCATTTTATGTGTTGGGCCCGATAGTGACGGATATTGCGCCCGGGTATGACCATATCACTTCCGCAATCGGCGGGGCTGTAGCGGCGATGGCGGGGGCGGATTTTCTCTGCTATGTAACTCCCGCGGAACACCTGGGGCTGCCCAATGCAGAAGAAGTGAGAGAAGGCGTGATGGCGGCGCGCATCGCCGCCCATGCCGCGGATGTTGTTCGGTTGGGAGAGAAAGCCCGCGCCTGGGATAATGAAATGGCGCGGGCGCGCAACGCGCTGGACTGGCAGCGCCAGTTTGAACTCGCCATTGACCCCGAAAAAGCAAGACGCGGCTTCCGCCCCGCGCCTGAGAAGACTGCCGACCCCGGCGGATGCTCCATGTGCGGCGGGTATTGCGTGTTTTCGCTGCTGCAAGGCGAGGAAGCAGCCAGTGGCAGGCAGGCGAAGTAAGAAACCCACCCCGCGAGGAATCCAGCGCGCCTTGAAAGGTGCGGCGGCCAAAGTGGGTCATCCGCGTAGCTACGCACTGTGACGAGGCGGCGGGGTTGGGAAACCCCGCCCTACAAGGGGAAACCCCCATCTCTTTGCCCAAGAATTCGCCGCACCTTGAAAGGTGCGGCGGCCAAGGTGAGTCATCCGCGTGGATGCGTGCTGTAACGAGGCGGCGGGGTTGGGAAACCCCGCCCTACCCTCCTCCGCCATCCTACTTCGCACAAGGCTTCGTAGGACAAGCGGCTACGGAGGGCAAGCAGCAGATGGCAGGACGCGAGGTCCTGCCCTACGAGTTCTCCTTTGTGTCCCCTTCGACTCGGCTCCCTTCGAGTACCCTCAGGGCAAGCAAGGCGTCAATTTACGCTTGAAGTTCTTCCACGGTATGAGATAGAGTGAGGGGATGCGCAGTATTCTTCGACTTCTTCCTTATTTGCGAGAGAGCAGGCGGCTTTTGCTGGTGGTGCTGGTTTTGTCAGTGCTAAGCCAGGCCGCGCTTTTGCTCACCCCCAAGGTGATCCAGAAGATTGTCGAGAATGCGCTGGAGAAGACCCCCGAGAATATCGCTCCCTGGGCGCTGTTGATTCTGGGGTTGGCGATCATAAAAGGGGGACTATCGGCGGCGGAAACGCTGATGGGCACAAGGCTGGGCCAGCGCATTTTGCTCAATCTGCGCCAGGATATTTACGCTCACCTCTGCCGGCTGAAGCTGCGGTTCTTTGACGGGATTCGCTCCGGTGAATTGCTCTCCCGCGTTACCGCGGACCTGGAACCCATTGACACCTTCTTCTCCTGGGGGGCACGGCTCATATTCCGCAGTGTCTTGCTCTTCATCGGTGTGTTGATTTTCTGTTTCAGCATGAACGCCAAATTGACCCTGGTTTCCCTGAGCATTGTGCCGCTGATAAGTATCACAGCATTTATGTTGGGGATGCGCATCCGGCCCACCTGGCAGACGGCGAGAGAAAAGGTGGGCGACTTCACCTCCGCGCTGGAGGAGACGCTCTCCGGTATCCGGGTGGTAAAGATGTGCACCCAGGAGCAGAACGAGACCGCCAAACTCACCCGCTCCTCGGAGTCTGTGCGGGAGAAGACCTGGCGGTCCAACCGGATAGATGCGGCTTATCATCCCATTACCGGCCTGTGGGCGGGTTTGGCCGGGCTGATGATCCTCGCTTATGGCGGCAGTTTGATCATCGCCGGCGAGTTGACTCTTCCTGAATATGTCGCCTTCGAGATTTATCTGCTTCTGCTGCTGGTGCCGATGCGGATGATGGGCTGGATGGTCTCCGGGATGCAGCGGGCGATAGTGGGCGCGCAGCGAATCTTCGTTTTGCTGGAGGAAGAACCTGAACCGGGGATTGAGATTCGAGGGCGGGAAGGCGAAGCCGTTGGAATCAGTCCGGCGGAGGGCATTCAAGGCCGCGTTACTTTCGAGGATGTCGCTTTCGGATATCGAGAAGGTGAGCCGGTGCTGAGCAACCTGAACCTGGAGGTGCAGCCGGGCGAAATAGTCGGCATCCTGGGTCCCACGGGAAGTGGGAAGAGCGCGCTGGTGGCATTGATCTCACGGCTCTATGACCCCTCGCAGGGCCGAGTGTTGATAGACGGCGAGGACCTGAAGAAGTACGACCTGCGCCGGCTGCGGCGGCAGATAGGAATGGTCTTTCAAGAGCCGTTCCTCTTCTCCGGCACAATCAGGGAGAACATCACTTTCGGCCGGCCGGAGGCGAGCGAAGAGGAGATCGAGGAGGCGGCGAA
Organism: Armatimonadota bacterium; assembly: GCA_011773575.1. GTDB lineage: Bacteria > Armatimonadota > Hebobacteria > Hebobacterales > WVXJ01 > WVXJ01. Next base: position 10,818 of record WVXJ01000163.1, read on the forward strand.
GCGGGCGGCCCTGCATGAGTTCATTGTGGGCCTGGAAAGAGGCTATGAGACCATCATCGGAGAGCGGGGGCTGAATCTCTCCGGCGGCCAGCAGCAGCGCCTGGCCCTGGCGCGCACTTTGCTGACTGACCCCCGCATTCTGATTCTGGATGATTACACCTCCAGTGTTGACGCCCATACGGAGTTTCTCATTCAGCAGGCCCTGCAGGAACTGATGATGGGGCGGACCACTTTCATCATTTCCCAGCGAGCGGCCTCGGTGAGTATCGCGGACAAGATAATCGTTATTGACGAGGGCGAGATAGTCGAAGAGGGAAGCCCGGAGGAACTAGCCGCCATTGCCGACGGGCATTATCGGAGATTGTTGGAGGTACAGAAATCACTCGGCGTCGAGAAGCATTGATGGCTTGCAGCGCTGGATAGTTCAAGTTACCATGCACCATTTTCACGACCATGATGCTCATACGACGAGCCTCCGGCCCCGGCCGGGAGCGTTTTCGCGCGTGTGGGGATTCTTGCGGCCTTACCGGCTGCATTGGGTGGCCGCGCTGGCGCTCACTGTGGTGATGTCGGCCGCGATCCTGGTGGGCCCGTGGTTGAAACAGCGGGGGATTGATGAAGGTATCCGCCCGGGTGATATGCGATTCCTGATGAATATCGTCTGGCTCTCCCTGGCGGTTCATCTCTTGTATGTGATCACCAGTTTCTGGCAAGGCCAAATGCTGAGTTGGCTGAGCCAGGGTGCGGTGCATGATCTGCGGGTGGCTCTCTTCTCACACCTGCAGGGCCTTTCTCTCGATTTCCATGAGAAACAGCAGCCGGGGCGGCTTATCTCCCGCGCCATCAATGATTTGGACGCGGTGAGCGAACTCATCACCGAAGGGGTGACCAGCGCGCTGGCGGACATGATCGCGCTTGTCGGTGTGGTTATCATTCTCTTCCGCTATGATGTGGTTCTCGCCAGCATGGTCGTGGCCATGCTGCCGCTGTTGGTGCTGCTCGCCTATCTTTTTCAGGGGCGTATCGGCGAGATCTTCCGGCGTTCACGGGAGGCGATTGCCGCGCTCACTTCTTATTTGCATGAGACGATGGCCGGCATCCGTGTTGTGAAATCTCTCGCCCGGGAGAAGATGTGTGAGAAAGAATTTTCTTCTCTCAATGCCGGCAACCAGAGAGCGAATATCCGCGTGGGCGGAATCTTTGCCTGTTTCATGCCCGCCGCGGAAATCACCAATGCCATCGCCACCTGTATGGTCTTCTGGTATGGCGGGCATATGATCGCCAAAGGTGATATGGAGGTGGGAGTGGTGGTGGCCTTCCTTCTCTATGTGGGGCTGTTCTTCGAGCCGGTGAGAAGGCTTATCCAATTGTTCGCGAGTGTGCCGCGGGCGCTGGTGGGATTCAATCGCATCTCGGAGATTCTGGATCAGGAGCCGTCAGTGAGAGATGCGCCGGAGGCGAGGCGGTTGGCTCCTTTCCGCCGCGAGGTGGAATTCCGCGGAGTGACATTCTCTTATGATGATCGCCACCCTGTGCTGCATGATATCAACCTGACCGCGCGCTTTGGCGAGATGGTGGCCTTGGTGGGAAAGACGGGCGCGGGCAAGAGTTCGATGGTGAAGCTGCTCACCCGTATGTATGACGCTCAGAAGGGCGCAATCCTGATTGACGGTGATGACATCCAGGACATAACTCAGGAGTCACTGCGCACACAGATGGGGATGGTGCAGCAGGAGAGTTTCCTCTTCGCGGGTTCGGTGAAAGATAATATCCGCTACGGCCGGCCGGAGGCGAATGACGCAGAGGTGGAGCGGGCGGCGAAGATGGTTTACGCGCATGATTTCATCATGCGGCTGCCGCACGGCTATGATACAGATATCAGTGAACGCGGGGTGAGATTGTCCGGCGGTCAGCGGCAATTAGTTTCTTATGCTCGTGCGCTTTTGAGAAACCCGCGCATCCTGATTCTGGATGAGGCGACTTCATCGGTTGACCATTTTACAGAGGCGCACATTCAGGAGGCGCTGAAGACCTTGTTGAAGGATCGGGTCAGTTTCATCATCGCCCACCGCATCTCCACAGTGCGGGACGCGGACCAGATATTGCTGTTGGACGAAGGGCGCATCATCGCTCGCGGCCGCCACGATGAACTCGCCGCGGCCAGCCCGCTGTATCGCGGCCTCTATGAGCGCCGGTTCCAGCCGGAGACGGAGAATGCGAGAGTTGAGCGTTCAGAGTTGAGAGTTGAGAGTAAAGACCCCTGATTCTCACCGCAAAGCCTGCTTCGCCTATGCTTCGCAGCCCAAGGCACGCGGAGAACGCGGAGAAGGCCAGGGCAGGAGGCAAAGCTCCTGCCCAACGGGTTTCCGGCGGGCAAGCAGTTTATCTGCGTACATCTGCGTTAATCTGCGGTTTAATGGGCCGCTAGCGGGATTTGAGTTCGCGGATTTGGCGGAGGAGGTCGGGGAGTTTGCGGACGGCGGCTTCGACGCGGAGGTATTCGCGGTGGGGGTAGGCGGGCGTGCCTGAGGAGACGGAGCCGGCGGGCAAGTCATTGAACACCGCGGCGCGGGCCATGACGATGGCATCATCCCCGATACTCACGTGGTCAACCACTCCCACCTGACCCGCCAGTGTCACGCGGTTGCCCAGCCGCACACTGCCGGAGATTCCCACTTTGCCGGCGATGATGCAGTTTTCCCCCATGGTCACATTGTGGGCGATGTGCACCTGGTCATCAATTTTGGTCCCCCGGCCGATGTGAGTGATATGGGTGGTGGCGCGGTCAATGGTGGTGTTGGCCCCGATTTCGACATCGTCTTCGATTACCACGCGGCCGATTTGAGGGATCTTGCGGTGGCATTCGCCGTCCCAGTTAAAGCCAAAGCCATCCGCACCGAGAACGACTCCGGAATGGAGGATACAGCCCGCTCCGATTTCGGTTCCCCAGCCGATTGTGACACGGGGATGGATTAGCGTCCCTGCGCCGATGTTTACATTTTCTCCAACATGTGTCTGGGGATAAATGACCGCCCCCTCGCCTATCTTGGTGCCTTTGCCGATGATGACATAGGGGCCTATGGCGACATTCTCCCCCAGGCTGACTTCATCTCCGATGATTGCGGTGGGATGGACACCCGCGGGCAGGCTTATGGGAGGCGCGAACATTCCCAGCACTTCGGCAAAGGCGAGGCGCGGGTTCTTCACTTTGATTATGGGTTTTGTCGATTTCTCGATTTCCGCGGGGACGATGACTGCGGCGGCCTGGGATTTCTCGGCTGCGGACAGTTTGGAGGGGTCGTCAACAAAGGTAATATCCCCCGCGCCGGCGTGATCGATACCAGCGGCGCCGCGGATGTGGATTTCCGCCGCAGGGCCGGCGGGCGGACCCACCAATTGCCCGTCCAGCCTTTGTGCCAGCTGGGAGAGGGTATAGGTCTTTTCGTCCGGGTTCATCGTGTGCCTCCTGTTCGCCCGGGTCCGAGATATCCGATGGAGGGCGAGACTGCTTTGGCCCTGATTGAGCGGGCAAACATGGGATCGCTCATTTGTCGCTGTGTCTTCCTATTCTCCCAGAAATGCTCCGATTATGGAATAAATACCTTAGAAGCCCGGGGCCCGCCACCCCCGGCGTTCGCGCGCATCTGGAGAATGGAGATGAAAAATTCAAAGGGAATCTCGTTGGTGGAATTGCTGATGGTGGCCTTACTGTTGGGCGTTGGCCTGACGGGTGTAGGCGGGATGTTCACTGCGGGTCTTATCTCCAACCGGAAAGCGGCGCATATTACTGCGGCGGCGAACCGCGCCTCGAAGGAGATAGAGCGGCTGAGGAATGCCGGATTCACGGGCGCGGTGGTGGATTACGAACGGTTTCCTTATCCTGA
>WVXJ01000112.1:0-975 GCA_011773575.1 Armatimonadota bacterium
TGTACACTGATGCGGCCGTCTCCCAAGAGTATTGGTGTGATCTTGAGAATGGTGTCCGCGGAGATGTCGCTGCGGCTGCGCACCGGCCTCCCCTCCCAGTCAACACCGGAGGTGTACAGGAAGAAATCGGTGCGGCGGATGGTGATACTGGCTTCTTTGCCGGAGGTGGCCAAGACGCGGGGATTCGCGCGCACGGTGGCCTCGCCTTTTTGGGCCAGCATGGAGAGGGTGCCGATGAACTTCTCGTCCAGTTGCCCCACTCCCTGCCACAACATGTAGCCGGGGGTGGATTCAGGGCCAAATGGCAGCATCCCGCCGAAACGGCTTCTGGCGAATTCCCAGTCCAGCCCCAGTTCTTTATTCGCTTCTTTGCTCAACTCCGTCACCAGCACATCCACCATGATGTGGGGCACGTTCCGGTCCACCGCCGCCAGACATTTCTTCAGGGCCTCCAGATTCGGCGCGTCCTCCGCCACCAAAAGCGCATTGCGGTTCTCATCTATGGTGAAGGTGCCGTTGTGGCCAGCCGGCAGCAGTTCCGCCGCTTCCGCGGCGCGGCGGTGGAGGACGCTCAACTCCACCAAGTCTTTGGCGGCAGCTACCGCGGCCGGAGCCGCTGGGGTCGGCTCTGCCGTCTTTGGTGTGTCAGCAGGCGCTGTAACGACCTCTTCAGTACCTGGAACAGATACTAAGAAGAGATCGCTCTCGTATTTTCCTTCTGCAGCGCTGATAGTACGTGTCTTTGTTATCACCAGGTGGCGGCCGTCCGATGTCCAACCGGGAGCGTAGCTGAGGTTTTCGCGGTCATCTTCCACCGAGTATGTGAGCAGATCCGTCATTTCGCGGTCATGAATGGAGAAAACCTTGAGTATAGCCCTGGCGTTTTCATAGTGCTGTTCGCCGCCGCGAGGGCCGCGGATAGTGTATTTGTAGCCTTTGAAAGCAATTCGTTTGCCATCCCAGGAATCGGCCCAA
>WVXJ01000112.1:1091-6474 GCA_011773575.1 Armatimonadota bacterium
TGGGTGAGGGGGTGGGGATCGCTGCCATCGGCGTTCATCACCCAGATATCCCGGTCGCCGCTCTTGCGTTCTTCTTCCAGCCGCCCCTCGCTTGTAGTGAAGGCGATACGGCGGCCGTCCCAACTCTGAGCAACGCTCCAGATGTTCGGCATTTCATCGGTTAGGGCGCGCAAGTCCTCACCCTTGGCATCAGCAGACCATACCTGTCCGATTTCACCCGGCTGCCAACTGGCAAAGACGAACCGGGAACCATCGGCCGACCATTCATTGGGCGGCAGAAACTGGCTCTCGGCGAAAAGGTTGGAAGGATGATTCGGGGCGACTTCGGTACAGCGGCTACCGTCTGTGGGGACGATGAGAATGCGTCCGGTGGAATCCTCGCGACGGAGGGCGACGAGCAAGCGGGAACCGTCAGGCGACCAATTGGGAGTAGTCATTTGCCAGGTTACCTGGAATTCGCTTCGCTTGTCCCGCAGCGCGGTGCGGGTGGTTTTGCCGGAGGCAGCGTCCCATATCAACAGCCTGGTATCTGATGTTGACTGTGTGGAGTTGGAGAAGATGAAGGCGAGTTTGCTTCCATCTCTCGACCAGACCGCGCCAAAAGGCTGGCCCACATCCGAGATGGTCTGCGTCTTGCCTGACTCCGGGTGAAGCACACATAATTCGCGGGTCTTGTCGGTAATCGTCCTGTAATAAGCGACGCGATTACCCTCAGGGGAACAGCCCGCGCCATTCTCAAGATAGGAGCGGCCGTCATTGGTGAGTTTGCGGAGTTTCACCCCTTCGCCGATGACTGCCGCGGAAACGGCGGTTGCGCTGAAAAGCACGATGAGCAGTATAGCAAGCGCTGAAATCATCGCCAGCCAACACAATGTTCTGTTATCAAAGCGACAAGGGAACCTTTGAGATAATGCTTCCATCCGGTCAACTCTTTGCATTCTGTTTGATACGCCCACAAGAGGTCGGGAAAGCGCCCTCGCCACTGGGCGCTTTCCCTGAAGGTATGGCATACGCCTGACGCGCCACCGCCAGGCGCATGGGTGAAAAGAGAACAGACCGCCCTTTGCCAGCCACTGTCCTCCATACTATATGATGCGTAAAATAGGCAAAATGGTTCACTCTGTGGCAAGAATCTTCTTCTCTATTCAAGCAGTCGATTGTTTTATTAGACATTCACTGGTTGCGGCCTTTCCAGTCTGAGGCTACCAGGAGACCTTCTTCGCCGCGGTCCTTCACAACTTTGCCGGCAATGGAGGCGAAGGTAAGCAGCAGTTGGCAGCCAAGAGGTGTGAGATCATAGCCGCCGTCCTTTTCGGTGACATAGGCGGCGTGGATAAGTTCTTTCAAGTGATAGTAGAGGTTGCCGCCTTTGAGTCCGGTGGCACTTGACAGTTCGCCGGAGGACCTTGGCCCGTCATGCATGGTCTGCATGATGCGAATTCTTGCCTCGTGAGCGATAGGAGTAAGCATACGCTCGATATTGGAGGCGGGAGTAGCCGCAGCGGGGTTCTTGCGTGATGGCTGTACCTCATCCTCCTCTACTCTCATCTCCGCCCATACCCAGCCCAGGGGAACGCCGCTGCGATTCCATTCCCCGGCCCAGAGAACAATGGTGTCGTTGTCCTGCTTACAGAGCTCGCGCCACTCCTGTTCGATGGGCGGCGGGCCTCTGTGCTCAGTCCCCCACAGCGCGGCTGTGGTAATAGGGGCGTTCTTCCATTCTCTCTTCATCTCATCTCCTCTTGTACATTATTACAATATTCAGTAATAGTGTACCACATTTCAGTTGTTTGTCAAGAGGGATTTTTCAAAATATGGCAAGAATGCGGGGAGGCGCCCGCCCTCAAAACCCCATGCTCGCCTGCGGAAGATGGCAGGACCAAGGTCCTGCCCAACGGGGTATTCGCGAATTTTGCAGGGGCAGCAACATGGGGCTCCCCCGACGGTTGCTCTGCATAGACCCGCGTGAATCTGCGGTTCAATACCGCTCGGCGGGGGCCGGCACCCCCGCCCTACAGAAAACCCGTTGGGGCAAATCGTAAGCCCCTGGAGCTCAATAGGGGTTGATGGTTCTGGCGGCGGCCTTTGTGAAGGCCGCGGGCTCTTCTGTCCGAGTGAGTCCAAGCGTTCTTGCGGTTTCTATATATGGGGGCAGGTTGATTTTTGTTGTCTGCCAAGCGATAATCTGGGGTTACTTGAAAGGAACCCTCAGGCCGGTGATTCGTCAATCTCCACAAGGACAAGGATCTGCCGAAGCGGAGGCCAATGCGGCCACTGTGAACCTTGCGCGGGCAGGTGACCAGGAGGCTCTTCGCAGGCTTTATGAACAGCATCATCGCAGGATTTACAATCTGATCTATCGCATGATGAGAAAGAGAGAGGACGCGATAGATCTTACGGCAGAGACCTTTCTTCGGGCTTTTCAGAATCTTAAGCATCTGAAGACAGATGAGGCCTTCGGAGGCTGGTTGAGAAAGGTGGCGGTAAACCTCTGTCTTGATCAGATAAAACGGAGAACACCGCTCACGACTTCTCTGGAGAAAATGGCTTCAGCCGAGGAAGGAACGGGGAGGCCTGTGGAGCCGGCTGACACTCTTCGCGGTCCTGAAGAGAAGTTGATTGCGAGGGAGTTGGGAGAACAGGTGCATGAGGCGTTGGCGATGTTGAGCCCGGACCACAGAGCGGTTATCTTGCTGCACCATATGGATGGTAAAGAGGTGAAAGAGATTGCGGCAATTATGGACTGCTCCGAGGGAACGGTAAAATCCCGGCTGGCAAGAGCGCGGGAGAACCTGCGTCAATTGCTGGATAAGTATTTGAAGAGTTGAGCACCTGGAGTTGAGAGCAATGGATTGCCAGAAGATAAGCGTGATGTTGGCGGACTACAGTGTGGACAACCTGGAGGCCTCCGCCGCGCGCATGGTGGAGGAGCATTTGCGGGATTGCGCGGAGTGCAGCAGGCGACTGGCGCGCCTTGTTGAGGTCGGCGAGTTGGTGCAAGGGATGGAAAGCCTGGAACCACCGGCGGAGATTTGGCAGGAGATTCGGGCGGGTGGAGAGGAGTTCTTTGCCGCTCCCTCCAAGCAAGAGGCTCCCAGCCCGCGGGCGCTGCGGTGGGCGTTTGCTTCCGCGATGGCGGCGGTTCTGATCTTCTTCCTTTCTGTCTTCTTCTCTCTGCGCTTCTTCGGCCCCCAGCCGCCTCAGGTCCTGACTGAGTTGCCTGCGAGGACAGTCTATTCGGGACAACCCGTTGTGTCTCAGAGCGAGATGGTGAACATTTTCAATGAGCATGCGGCTATCTCCACCCGGGATGCACTGTCTGACCCTGTGAGCCTCGGGCTGGTGAGTTTCACCAGTCGAGAGCCGGTTGTGGAGCAAGAGAGATGAAGTTGAAGCCCTTGAAAGTGCTCCTGGCGGGTTGTCTGGCGGCGGCGCTCTTCGCGGCCGGGGTTAAGGGCTATTGGATGCTGCAGGATTCTCTGGCGGCGGCGGAATTGCGCACCGCTCTCTATGCCAACTACTTGCAGGGACGACAGGGCATTGCCCGCACCATGGTGAGCACACCGGGGGGATGGCTGGTCAGCGAGGCGAGGATTGACTACAGAAGTCCGAAAGAATGGAAGATAGAGTATTTAAACCCCCGGCTGGCGAACGCGCGCATTGCCCATCAAGGCGGCTATTTGTGGAGAAGGAGCGATCTCGAGGAAGCCTCCGTCGGTGAGAAGGCCCTCCCGCAAGTGATTAGGACAGGAGCGCCCTCCCGAGAGCCCACCTCCATCCAGACATCACTGGCGAATTACCGGGTGAGGCATCTGGGGAGCGATATGGTAGCGGGCCGACCAGTAAAGATAATAGGGCTGGAGGATAGAAAGAGCGGCAGTCTGCTGCGGGTCTTCTGGGTAGATAAGGCCAGCAAGGTTATGCTCCGTCAGGACCGATTAGGAGAAGGCGGCGGGCTCATCTCCTCCACCCAGTTCTTGCAGATCTCGCTTCTTCCTCCAAGATCAAGAGCACTTGATGGAGACGTGGAAACCGGAGAAGGTCTTCCGCCTGCGTCCGGGCAGCGAATGAGTCTGCCGGAACTTTCCCGCAGGGTCGGCTTCCACGTATTGCTGCCAGGCCGGCTGCCCAAGGGCTTCCGGCTGCGAGAGAGTTATCTCTTCCCTTGTCCGTGTGGGTGTGGCACGGTCTTTGCTCATTTGCGTTTCACTGATGAAGTGAGGGGATTCTCGGTATTTCAGATGAAGCATACTGAAGAATGTGGCCTTACCGACAGCATTGCGGAAAACGCCGGTCAACCTTTTCCAAGCCCCATTCCCGGATTGAAAGCGGCCGCGTCTCAGCGAGGCGAGGTACTGATAGTGGTCATCGGGGACCTTGAAGTCGAGATGCTGGAACGGATTGCGGTTTCTTTCTGATCGGCCTTTCAATAGCGAATGTAGAAACTATGATATTCGCCCGTGGGTGTCTGCCAGGAGATGGCGACATGTTTTACCCGGGCGCTCCCAGGTCCCCGATGCAGTTCCTCCAAAAGAGCATCCAGAGCGGGTTTCTCCCCTTCGGCTATTACCTCTACATTGCCGTCAGGAAGGTTGCGCACAAAGCCGGTTACACCGAGACGCTGCGCGTGATATTCGGCGAAGGCGCGGAACCCGACCCATTGCACCTCCCCGGATATAATGGCATGAAAGCGGGCCCTTTGGCTCTGTTCGGAAGAAGCCTTTTCCACCTATGACCTCATCATGATCAGCCTGATGCCGACGGCTATGACCAGCACCCCGATGAGAGCCGCGGCACCTGTGGGGCGGAAAGTCGCCGCCGGCATGATGCGGACCGCCACCGCCACCATGAAGATCGCAAACATTGACCTGAGGGTCGCTTGAGAAATCTGGTTTGCAGCCCAAGAAGCGAACACACCCGCGGGTAGTGCACCGATAACTACCGCTAATAGAATCGGCAGATGGGTCATATTGGTGGCACCTTCACGGTAATAAGTAAGGGCATTCGCCAGCGCCACCGGCACCATGAAGGCTACGGAAAGACCCTGCGCGGTCTGCTGGGTCATTCCCATAAAGAGCACCAATGAAGGGATGATTATGATTCCACCCCCCACGCCGAAAAGCCCGCTGAACAGGCCTACGAATATTCCCAGCACCACGAGTCCGACATAGTGAGGCCAGCCGAGTTCTGAGATTTCCATTCTTTTCCTCCTGTATAATTGCGAATCCTCGTCAACGTCGAGGCTCGTCAAAGATATCCCATACTTATTCCAAACGCTTGAAGGTTGTCATCGTTTGGTCCGCGCGCCGAAGTCCGCAAGCCACTCGATAAAGGCGTTCTCTATTGCCTCATTTATTTCGCGCCCCGCTTCGGCGGAGGCGCG
>WVXJ01000112.1:6581-6960 GCA_011773575.1 Armatimonadota bacterium
TGCGGCATTCCCGCGAAGATGGGAGCGATCTCCATTATGACATCTCTTCCTTCGCGGCGCTGTGCAGTCCAACGCTCATATACGACTGTCTCCAAGCCGAAATGTCCGCCACAACCTCTCAGCAGCAGAATGCGTCTGAAGCCGTGATGGAGAAGCGAGTCCAGGATCTCTCCCACGTAATGGAGCCAGGTTTCGTAACTAATAGAAATAGTGCCGGAGAAGGACATATGCTCAGGGGCCGGCCCATAGGGAACCACAGGTAACAGGAGCGCCCTGACACCATGCTCCCGGTGGGCGCGCTCAACAAAGGGCGCAACCGAACCGCAATCACAGTCCAGGGGCAAATGCGGGCCGTGTTGTTCAATACAGCCGGTGGGCA
>WVXJ01000112.1:7023-8477 GCA_011773575.1 Armatimonadota bacterium
CCGCCCAGGGAAAGCAGTTCTTGCTTGAACTCTTCGGAAGCGAGCACAGATAAGAGCGATTGCACTCCAGCGGCTTCCATCTGGCGGCGGCGCAGAATGATATCATAGCGCTCCTTCGCCAGTGGGAAGAAATCCAGCCCAAGGGCCTTTGCCGCGGCTAATACTCCTACTCCCACATCGGCCTCACCGCTCTTCACGGCGGCGGCCACGGCCAAATGAGTATACACTTCTCTCTCATAGCCGACAATTCTTTGTGTATTGATCCCCTGTTTCTGCAATTCATGATCGGTAAGCACTCTCGTGCCCGCGCCGCGCTGGCGGTTGATGAATCGCACTTCAGAGCGGGTCAGATCCTGCCAGGAGTGGATATTCTTGGGATTGCCCGGGGCCACCATGAATCCCTGTTCCCGGTGGGCAAGACACACCGCCGCCATTTCTTCGCCGCCGAAGAGTTGTCTTACATAGCCGATGTTGTATTCTCCGTCTTCCTGCAATAGGTGGGAACCGGCGAGATGAGAATAGCCTTCTTTCAAAATCCGCAAACCGGAAAGACTGCCCACATGGATGGAGGACAGAGAGAGGTTGGGGTCTCGGCGGCGCAGGTGGTGGTCAAGCAAATCTAAGGATGGATCGTGGCTGCCTATCATCAACAGAGCACCGGCGATTTCACCCCAGGGGCGCAGGAGTTGAACTTCTATCTCTCCGCCTGCATGAACCCCTTCACTGAAAGCGGGAACATGTGCCAGGCCATCGGCCTTCACCAGGGACATGATTAGCCCCGCGCCCCTGCCCAAGGGAGCCGCCACCAGCTTGTCATCCACCAATCCCAGCCTGACGCGAAGGAACTCATCCATACCCGCGGGAGAAAAGACTTTGCGGCTGAGAAGGGCTTTGCGAGTCTCACGCTTCGCTTCGATGGTGCCCAGCATGTGACCTATGAGCGGCGCGATAAAAAGATCCAAACAAAGGGCGGCGGAGACGGCATAACCCGGCACTCCCACAATCGGAGTCTGGTTCACCCGCCCCAGCACAATGGGCTTGCCGGGGCGTATGGCGACACCGTGAACGACGAGTTCTCCAACTTGCTGCAAGGCGGTGGAGGTGAAATCCCGGGAACCGGCGGAGGCTCCAGCGATGATGAGCACGATGTCGGCTTTTTCGGCGGCCCTCTGCAGAGTGCCGGCAATCTCTTCGCTGTTATCGGACAGGGTGGGCCCTGTCTCCCATGTGCAGCCAAGTTCGCGGAGCCGGCCGCCGAGCATGCGGGAATTGAACTCGATGATACTGCCAGGCGAGAGCGGCTGGCCGGGTTGGACAATCTCCGCGCCGGTGGGATAAATTACCACCTTGGGCATGGTCTTTACATCCACCTGGGTCAATCCCGCGGCGAGAAGACCGGCGAGGTCAACCGGCCTGAGCCGCCGGCCTGCCGGGACCACCATCTCGGTGATGAC
>WVXJ01000076.1:0-5413 GCA_011773575.1 Armatimonadota bacterium
GTGGGTAGAGGTCCAGGGTGCCTCCGGCGAGATCGACGCGGACAGGTGCAGTGGCTTCGAGTATCATCTCAATCTCTCGTTGAGGCGCGCAACAATGAACTCATTGCAGGAAGTGTTTGAAAGTATAGGTTTGTGAGCCGGCAGGAGTCAAGGTTGTGACCGGAGAAATCGCTTGACAGAGCATTAAATCATCCCAGGAGCAATCATGGGCAAACTGAAGCCGAACAAGAAGGGCAAATATCTGATTGGCGTGGATATGGGCGGGACCAATCTCCGCGCCGGTCTGGTGGATTTGGAAGGGAAGGTGTTGGGTGAGGCGCACCGGCCTTCTCATGCCGAGGAAGGCATGAAGAAGAGCGTGGAGATGACAATCGAGGCCGCCCGTGAAGTCATTGAGAGCCGAAGTATAAAGAAAGAAGAGATATGCGGCATTGGTTTGGCCGTGCCGGGCAATCATAAGTCCGGTGAGGGAATATGTCTCTACTCGCCCAATTTTGCGCCGCCCTTTCCGGTGCCTGTTTTGGAGCCGATAGAAAAGGCTCTCGGTCTGGCCGCCTATATGTTGAATGATGTGAATACGGCGGCCCTGGGGGAACACCGCTTTGGCGCGGGCCGAGGATATGACAATATGGTGATGATTACCCTGGGGACAGGGATCGGCGGAGGCGCGGTGGTTGACGGTCAACTGCGTGTCGGGCCCACGGAGGGTTTCGCCGAGGTGGGCCATATGATTATTGACCCTGAGGGGCCCCAGTGCGGCTGCGGGAATCACGGTTGTTGGGAAGCACTGGCGGGAAAAGATGCGATCATCGAGCGCGCCGTCTTCGAACTCCAGCAGGGCGAATCATCGCTTCTCATGGAACTGGCAAAGGGGGATATCAATGCGATCACCCCGTCTCTCATCGCCCAGGCGGCGGAGCAGGAAGATGAACTGGCACAGGCGGTCCTGGATGAGACGGCTTATTGGGTCGGTATCGGCTGTGTGAACTTGATTACCCTTTACAATCCCCAGGTGTTGGTTATCGGAGGCGGTATTGCGGGAGCGCTTCCTCTGATGGAGCCGACTCTACAGCAAGTGGTAAACGCCCGCGCCCGGATGGTTCCTGCGAGCACCTGCAAGATCGTGCCCTCGGCTTTGGGGGATGACGCGGGGATCATCGGCGGGGCGGTGTTGGTTATTCGGGAACTTCAATAGTCCCCGGGCGGGTGAGCCTGAAGTTGAAAGATTTGTCCACTCCCGGGCCCAGATGAATCTGGAAGACGAAGACACGGCTTCCATCTTTGCGGTGGATTTCATCAATGGGGTCGGTAGTCCGATCCCATTTGCTGTCCAAACCCCGCGCCTCCACGACCCAGTAGCCGGGCGGGAAGGCTACTTCCACCTTCGCCAGGGCCTTCGGCCCGCCGTGCGCGGAAACGCTCAACACAGCACCTGCCAGAGGATCATCTTTCTTGGAACTTATCTCCAATACGGATGAAGCCCGTGCGGCGGAATGGCCCGACAGCTCCATTGAGAATTGCGCGCTTTGCGATTCTTCGTCTTCACCCGCACCGGGCATAGGTATGGGCTTATCACAGGTTATCTTAACCTCGGCTGAGCCGAGACTCCCTCGTGCGAATCGAGGAGAGAGGAGTTTCAGATCGGAATCGGGGAAGGCGGCAGGGTCTCGCACGGGGATTGCCGCGCGGAACAGATCATATTCCAGGCCGCGCAAATCAGCGAAGACATCGCCGCGGTTCTTCACCCAGACGAGCAGCCGGTCTTTCGCGAAAGCGATAGGGACTTTGCTCTTACATATGTAGTAATTATCACCCCCGGGTCTGGAGGCATCTATCTTCAGCGGATGCGGCAAAGTCGGGGAGATCAGGATTACATGTCCTGAATAGTAGGGAAGTGTCCCTGACCACTCGCCCATCATCTGTTTTGCGCCGAAGTGGCGAGCGAGTTGAGTGACGAGTTCTCGGGCGTGATTGGGAGAGTTCTGCTCGAGAATGGCGGGGCCGCTTTTCGCTTGTGTAATCAACTGCACTGCGGATTCCACCGGCGGCTGGTCGGTGTAGGGTGGGATGGAGTCCTGCAGGCGGCAATATTTAAGCAGGCCCATGAGAAGAACCGCGGAATCCCACAAACGGCGCTTTTCCAGTCCCCACTTCGGATCGACTACACTCTGGAGTTCCCAGACATTGCCGGTTGCAGAGCAGAAGATCAACATTGTTCGGTTTACGAGAAGGTGAGAAACCGGCAGGCGCGCTTCGGAGGCGGCGTAAAGGAAATAGCCCGGGGTTCCGCCGTCAACCACATTAGAACGGGAATAGGCGCGCAGCCCTTTTTTGATATCAAAGAGGTCTCGCCAGGCATGGAGCAGGCCGGTGCGGATGCGAGGGTCATCCGCGGGATAAAGCGCAAAGATGACCGGCCGGGCGAGGACTCCGGCATTGGGGAATTCGTCCATCCCCCGGTCGGAGGATCCGGAGCCTGCTCTGGCGATGGTAAACCGGCCCAGCCGCGATGAGAAGAAAGATGACTCGGCTGCCTGCCGCGCCTTTTTTGCGAGGTCACCGAATTTCTGCGCGGATTCTCCGTCTCCCACGCGGCCGGCGAGATTCGCTCCATATTCACTGGAGGCGATCAAGAGCAGCGAGTTGTCCAACACATAGTCCAGCTGATCGATACCGGCGGCGAGGAGCCAGGTTTCGTCCGCATTGATGGGCTGGAGGCCGTTCTCGGCCATTCCCGCGCCTTCCAGACATCCCTTTACCATGGGCCAGTAAGGCTTGGCGTCAACACCCGCCATCTTCTCCGCGTCCCGCACCATGAGAACGAGATAATGCGGGAGTTCCACGCGCGGGTTGCCATAAGGTTCGCCGCGGCGGGTGGAAATTTCGTAATATGAGCAGAGGCCGCTCTCTTTCCAGGCTGAGAAGAAGAAGTCAAGATTCAGTTTGGCTTCCTGGGCCAGGCCCGCTTCCAGTAATGCGCGTTGCACCCAGTAGTTATCTCTCACCCAGGCGCGCGTGTGTGGATAGCGCAGAGAGCCGGTGTGGATGGCTTCAAAGCCGATATGGCTCCTGATAAGGCACAAGATGCTGTCAATCAAATCATCCAGTTTCTCTTTGCCGCTGCTGACCTTCACCTGTCCCCGCCAGTCCTCCCACTCCTTGCGCGTGGTCTCCAGCACGCCGAGAGGATCTTGCAGGACAATCTTCTTCGCCTGGTCGAGGCCTTCTTGCATCTTCTGCGCATCTCGCGCGGGGACGAAGACGATGGCCGCGGAGCGGCTCTCTCCCTTGGGGATGGATCCCAGATTTATCTTTACTGCGGAGATGCCTTCTTCTTCAAGCCGCAAGCGGTGGTCGGAGATGATTCCCAGCCGCCCCGCTGTGATGGTGGAGGAATTCTCCTGTTTCAGGTCCCCAAGTGCACTTGAGAAAGTCAGGCCGAATTCCTCCTTTTCACCCTCATTGCTTACCAGCACCAGGCGCACGAGACAGTTGAGATCTTCGCCGGTCGGAGCGTAATCAACAGTAGTAACCAAGAAGTCAGCAGACTTGCTTTCACTGACCGCGATGGAAGTGGATTCTACGCGGCGCAGGCGCTGTTCATCGAGTTTCGCCAGGGGCAGTGCCTCATTGCCCTTTTCGATGGTCAATGTGAGTGGTGAGGCGAGAGCGCGGAGAGATTTTTCGTCTCCGAAGAGGGGCTCAATTTGGCTGAGGTCTTCGGTTGAACAGCCGATTCCGGCGAAGATGTGACGATTGCCCAATGTCAGGCCGTCGGGCCGGCGGGGGGCTTTCTCTCCAGGTCCGCGGAAGGCTTCCCAGGAGGAGTACTGTTGCTGCTCGACCCATTCTTGCAGAGGCGCGGAGAAATCCTTTGGTCCGGACAGCCCGCCACACCCGGCAAGAGCGGCGATGACCAATAAGGCGATGAGTAAGAATCCCTTCGCCGGGAGGCCCTTCCTCTCGACTTTGCTCGAGGCAAGCGACAGGCTCAGGGTAAACAGGGGCCCCCGCCCTACAGTTGGGGTTGAATGTTCAGAGTTCATCTTCAATCTCTCGTGCATTTTCGGGTTTGTTCCAATGTAATCTTTTTTGACAACAAAGAATGAAAGCCCTGTTGCGGCGAGTGGTTTGAAAAGCGAAAGGCAAGATTAGGTCAGGCTTCAGTTGGCTGAGAGAGGGCGGCCTGCTTCTCTTCCGGCCAGAGTTCGCGGTAGGCAACCGCGATTGCACACCAGGTAACCGGTGCCGATACCAGTAAGCCGACACCGCAGGCGAGCGTGCCGAGGAGATTAATCCCGATGGTAGCGAGGGTGAATCCGAAAAAGCCAAACAGGTCTGCCTGCACTTTCTTGCGGCTCTTCTCCATGGCCTCCCAGAAGGACATCTTGCGGTCCACTATGAGCAGAAGAGGGAACAGATAGAGCGCTGTGATGATGGAGGTGGGCACAAGGGTAATTAGTATGCTGAGAGATGTTGTGATTAGGAAGAGAAGAAGAGAGAAGAATGAAAAGGCAGTGCCCCCGTCTATCTGATTTAAGAATATGCTGAAGAAGGTAATCAGCACTCCATAACAGAGGAAAAGGGTAGCACTGATGAAGATATTCACGAGCAAACCAGCCAACATTGCGGGCACAAAAAACTGGAAGCCTTCCTGCAACTTGTTAACATCCAGCCGGTCAGTACTCATCAGGTGGAGGATGACCAAATATATCGCTGCCATCAGAGGCCCCCAGAGCAAGAATCCACCTATACCTGTGAAGCCTGCTATCATCATTACCGCTGTATAGATGAACGCGAGCAGGACAAAGCGCCAGAAGTTCTCTTTGGCGGTGAACATCTGCCAGCCGCTGCGGAGCCAAGCAGCAGTATGTGTCATTGTCGCAAGTCCCTGTTTTGAGAGTTGTTCACGTTCACGGCTGTCCGATTCTATGAGCAGGTTGTGGGCGGGCCGCAGGTCCGCCCCTGAAGTACTCGATGGTGAGATGGCGGCTTCATTTTTCGGATGATGGCGATGGAGAATCCGCCTTCCGGCCGGTTGGCACAGGAGGTGTGATTACCGTCTCTTGTTCGGGCCAGAGTTCGCGATAGGCGATGACCGTCGCACACCAAGTGACAGGCAGGCTGACGAAGATGCCGACACCACAGACGAGGGCGCCGAGTATGTTGATACCAATGAGCGCGAGGAAGAAACCTATGAAGCCCAACAGATCCGGCTGCACCTTCTTGCGGCTCTCCTCCATGGCATCCCAGAAAGACATCCTGCGGTCAATGACGAGAAGGAGTGGAAAGAGATAGAGCGAACCGACGATGATACCGGGGACGATGCAGAAGGCTAAACCGAGAATAGTGAAGATACAAACCAGAATCCCCACCAGCATGGCCGGCACAAAGACGCGGAAACCCTCTTCCA
>WVXJ01000076.1:5444-6212 GCA_011773575.1 Armatimonadota bacterium
CGGTGAGGCCGCCTATGACCCATAATACAACTGTGTAGAGGAACGCGATGAGTACAAAGGCCCAGAAATTCCCCTTGCCGGTAACCATCTCCCAGGCTTTGCTCAGCCAATCACCAGTGCGGGTCATTGTCCAGTACCTCCTTCAGACAAGTTGACCAGTCAACTATTTTGTATCTTGTCCCTGGCGACTTGTTCCTTCTGCAGACTCGGTTCTCCTTCCTCTGCAAACACCTCTTTGTGTGGAAGGAAGGCAATTTGCCGCTTTGTATGGAAAAGTGATAAGAACTGATCTAAGGGAGTGACGGCCATGTTGAGGCCTGAGGATTTTTTCGATTTGGAAGGATGTGAACACCGCGCGGTATTTGACGGGGCGGAGTATGTGTGGGAGCCGTTGAAGAGACTGCAGGAGTATCTGAAGGAAACCCTGCGGCCGGAGATAAAAGGTCAGGTCGCCGAGACCGCAGTTGTGCAAGAAGACGTCTTTATTGGTGAAGGCACCATAGTAGAGCCAGGGGCGATGATAATGGGGCCCACCATAATCGGAAGGAACTGTCAGATTCGCCAAGGAGCATATATCCGCGGAGTATGTCTGATTGGAGACGGGGCGGTGGTGGGACACTGCACTGAAGTAAAAGGTTCCATTCTTCTGCCGAAAGCAGGGGCGCCGCATTTCAATTATGTGGGTGATTCCATTCTGGGCGCAAAGGCCAACCTGGGGGCGGGAAGCATCCTCTCCAATTTCAAGTTGACCGGTGAAGAGGTGGTCGT
>WVXJ01000076.1:6384-12675 GCA_011773575.1 Armatimonadota bacterium
CGTTTTCCATATATATTCACAACAACGTTATTCACAGTAGAACATCTAGTCGCAGAATAACGCCGCAGCCCCGGATCCAGCCCCAGATGTAGCCTCAAAAGTTTTTTTCGGCCGCACCTTGACAGCCTGAGTGGAGAGTTGTAGAATGTCGGGGTTTTCAGTGGAGTATTGTGGAGACCTAAACTGGCGGGGGAGCCCTTCTCCAAATGTTTCGAGGCGGCTACGAACATCAAGTAGATGCCAAAGGCCGATTGATTATTCCCGTGCGCTTCCGCGAACTATTGCGGCCGGCCTGTTTTGTTACTAAAGGATTTCACCGCTGCCTCTTTGTCTTCCCCTGGAAGAGGTGGCTGGAGATAGAAGAGAAACTCAATGCCGCCTCCATCACCGACTTGAACGCTCTCGCCCTACAGCGTTTTTTCGGCGCGGGTGTAGAAAGCAACCCGGATGGACAAGGGCGGCTCATGGTTCCCCCTGCGCTGAGAGAGTATGCAGAGATTGAGAAAGACATCTTCACTCTGGGAGCGAACAACCGCGTGGAAGTGTGGTCGAAAGCNNTCGCTGGACGGGATTCTGGAGAAGGTCGCTGCATTAGGTCTGGAAATCTGACCACACTCATGCGTGAACATGTGCCGGTGATGGTTCAGGAGGTAGTGGGGTTTCTGGACCCCCGGCCGGGAAAAGTGATTGTTGATTGCACCATTGGCTCTGGAGGCCACAGCGCCGCGCTGCTGGAGCGGATGGAGGGTGAAGGAAGGATAATCGGAATAGACCGAGACTGGCAAGCCCTGGAAAGGGCTCGGCAGAGATTTGCCGGAAAGCCAGTGGAATTGTTGCAGGGCGATTTTGGCGAACTGGAGGTGATACTGCGCAAAGCAGGGATCGGTAAAGCGGACGGCTTTCTCTTTGATCTTGGTGTTTCTTCTGAACAGTTGGATGATCCGCAGCGAGGGTTCTCTTTTCAGAAAGACGGACCCCTTGACATGCGGATAGACGAGAGAAGCCCACAAACCGCGGCCGATCTCATAAATCGTCTCCCGGAGAGGGAACTGTCCAAGATCTTCCGGGAGGGTGGAGAGGAACGGTGGGCCGGACGGCTGGCAAGGCAGATAGTACAGTCGAGGCAAAGATCGCAGATTGAAACTACAGCAGCGCTTGTCGCAATTGTCACAGCAACCATCCCAGCCCGAGAGCGTCCGCGGAAGATCCATCCGGCTACGAAGGCCTTTCAGGCTCTAAGATTTGCCGTAAATGGTGAACTCGACGCACTCGCCGCAGCACTTCCCACAGCCGTCAGTCACAGCCAAACCGGCAGCCACATTGCAGTACTGTCGTACGAGAGTCGCAGCGACGGGGTAACGAAAGGAACGTTCCGTCACCTTGCCAGATCCTGCCGCTGTCCACCGTTCCTCCCTTCCTGTAAGTGTGAGGGAAGGCCTCTTGTGAAGATCCTGACGCGGCGGCCTTTGCGCCCCTCGCCGGAAGAGATCGCCCGCAACCCGCGCGCCCGCAGCGCCAGACTGCGAGCCGCAACAGTTTTGTAGATCAGGACAGAAATTAATTGGAAGTTGAAGTAAAAGCCGGCCAGAGAGGCGGTGGGAAATGTCGCAGCAACTGACGCAGCAGCAATGGGTCTACCAATTTCGCCCGGACGCAGACTATGACCAGGCGCGCACAGCCCGACGCAGGGCTGATCCGCCCGGCCTATCACGGCACAATCTGCGTAACAGAAGTTACCTCCGACTATCCCCCGCTGTATTCACCCTCGCTGCCATGGGGCTCACCGCCTCCTTGCTGGCCCTTGCCATACTCTATGTGTCCGCCAACGCCTTTGCTGCTAAGACCGAGTACCAGCGTCAACGACTGCAAAGAGAAACCGCGCTTCTGCGTGATGAGAATGCAGCTCTGCGTTGTCAACTCGACCAGGCCGCGAACCTGGACCGAGTCAGGCAGTTCGCTCTGGCCGCGAACATGCGTCCCGCTGATCCGGCTTCTGAAACCGATTTCCTCTCCTTCACCCCAGCGCAATCCAGGACCGAGGCTCAGGGCATCACTTGGTTTAACAACGGTCCTATGCTCATCGCCGCGCTCGCTCGTCAACTGGGTGGCGCCTATCCCAGCGACCGTGCCGAGGCCAGCCCCTCCGACGCTGAGGCGAGCAGACGCTGAGCGTTTTGCCTGAGCCAAGATGTTTTGCGCTTGACCGACTTTGTCTGCTAGAGTAGCAATGTCGGCCGATGACGGCTGAAGAGGATCTCACATGAGAAGGGCCAGCGGGTCGCGCTGTAATAAGCCGCGAGTGACCAGCAACATTTCTTCCCCCAGTAAGCGCGCGATGAGCCGTTCTTTTCTTTCCCGTTTGCGCATCTGGGCTTTTCTCATGCTGGCCCTGTTTGGTCTGGTGGCCGGACGACTCATCCAGATTCAAGTCTTTCGCCACGACTACTATCGAGGACGAGCCATCAAGACCCATGGGCGTGAACGAACAGTCTCCGCTCCCAGGGGAGCCATCCTGGACCGTAACGGGAAACCTCTCGCTATGAACCTTTCTCAAGAGCTCGTCTTCGTGGATCCCGAGCTCTTTCATGACTGCATGGAAGCGGCGAAGGATGATGAGGCAGCCACGGCGGCGGTGAAGAAGGGCTGCGACAGACTTGCTGCTCTTCTGAAAATGGACCTGAGAACTCTCCAGCGCAAGTTGGACAGTGGGGGAAGGTTCCGCGTATTGAAACGGCCTGTCGCAGACGCACTCGCCGAAAAGATACAGCGCCTTAGACTTCGCTGGGTCGGGTTACAGAGCGAGGAGAAGCGTGTCTATCCTCACGGCAAGATGGCGGCCCATATTCTGGGTTTTGTCAGCACTGACGGACGCGGTCTGGGAGGAATAGAATCTGCTTTGAATGATAAGTTGGCGGGCCGTCCGGGCAAGATTTCCATGGAGGTTGACAGCAAAGGCCGGGACATCCCCGGCTCTCGTACTGTCAGCGTTCCGCCGGAGCCGGGCCGTGACATCACCCTCACTCTCGATGCTTCCCTTCAGCAGGTCGCCGAGGCCGGCCTTGCTGAAGGGATCGAGAATGCCTCCGCCGTTGGAGGGACTGTGGTGATGATGGATCCCTACAGCGGCGAAATCCTCGCCCTCGCCTCCCAGCCGGCATTCGACCCCAATCGATTCAAAGAATCACCTTCTCATCGTTGGGTTAGTCCCGCCGTGGTCGGCGCCTACGAGCCGGGGTCGACTTTCAAGCTCGTTGTCGCCTGCGCCATCCTGGAGGAAAAGATACCGCTCTCTTCCACACAAATGACGTGCATCGGAGAGAGGCGCATCGGCCATCGCACTATTCACTGCGCCCTGCACGAAGGAAAACGTGATCATGGTAAGGTCGATCTCGATGAGATCATAGAGGAGTCCTGTAATATCGGCGCGGCTGCTCTCGCGCAGCAATTGGGCCGAGAGAAGTTCTCTCATCACATTGAGGCTCTGGGTTTCGGCGAGAAGAGCGGCATTGAACTCGGCGGAGAAAGTTCAGGGCAAATGCCGGCGCCCTCCACCTGGTCGGATATTCGCATAGCTAACATCGGCTTCGGCCAGGGTATCAGTGTCACACCGCTGCAACTGCTGCGCGCCTATTGCGCGGTGGCAAACGGCGGACTGCTGGTCAGGCCCCACCTGGTGCGAACCGATGAAGAGGAGCCGGCCAAGCGAGTGTTGTCACCAGAGACTGCACAGCGAATGCGTGAAATATTCGTCCATGCGGTGGAGCGCGGCACCGGAGAGGCCGCCGCCATTGAGGGCTACCAGGTGGCGGGCAAGACCGGCACCTCTCAGAAGCCCGTGCCCGGGCTGGGTTTCCGCTCCGGCAAATACATCGGCTCTTTCGTCGGGTTTGTACCGGCGGACAACCCCAGGCTGGCCCTCCTTGTCATAATAGATGAACCCGCCCATCCACATTTCGGCGCGGTGGTGGCGGCACCCGTCTTTCGCGAGATAGCCAGACAGGCACTGCTTTATTTCGAGATTCCACCAAGTCCGGTGATAATGCAAGCACAAGGCTCGAACCCGCTGGGCCTGAACGTCGACTTTCAGCCCTGAGTCGGGGTATTCTGATATAATCGGCATGGAGCGCGGTAGTGTCCAAACCGCTGTGCGAACTTCTTCAAGGCCTGGAATACCGACACCTGAGAGGAGACCTGGGAACCCCTGTTGAAGGGCTCGCCTATGACTCCCGCAAGGTGTGTCCGGGCGCGCTTTTTGCCTGCCTGTCCGGCCTGCAAACAGATGGACATCTCCATATCGAAGAGGCGCTAAGCAGCGGCGCAGCCGCCATCATGGTTCGAGAAGGTAAGGAATCTCTTCTTCCCGCACAGACATCGGCCGCCTTTGCCGTTACCGATACTCGTATGGCTTTGGCGAAGCTCGCGGCCGGGTTCTATGATCATCCCACAGCCCATCTGAATCTGGTCGGCGTCACCGGCACCAATGGCAAATCCACCACGGTTCATCTCATTGATCTGCTGCATCGAGCGGCGGGGTTCTCCAGCGGGACCATAGGCACTCTCGCTTACAGGTTGAATGACGAGTCCCGCCCAGCCGAACGCACCACCCCCGAAGCGCCGGACCTGCAGGCGCTGCTGGCGGAGATGCACGGGGAAGGAATCACCCATGTCGCCATGGAGGTCTCCTCCCATGCTCTGGCTCAGTATCGCGCGGATGGATGCCTTTTCCGTATCGCCGTCTTTACCAACTTGAGCCGCGACCATCTGGATTATCATGTGGATGAAGAGGACTACTTCTCCGCCAAACTGCGGCTTTTCGCGGACTCCGGTTTTCTGCCCGCTCAGGGCAAGCGGGTGAATATCGTGAATGCTGATGACGAGGCCGGAAAGAGAATTGCCTCTTCCGCTTTGGGAGATACGATAACCTATGGAGTTGATTCCGCTGCAGAGGTGAGAGCATCAGACCTCAATCTCTCTGCGGAGGGAAGCGAGTTCTCCCTCGATACGGCCTGGGGACAAGCGCGGATAAGCACTCCGCTTCTGGGGCGGTTCAATATCTATAATGTTCTCGCCGCACTGAGTGTCGCCCTGGCCCAGGAGATTCCCCTGGAGACTGCCGTTTCCGTGCTCGGAAAGGCGGACGCGCCCACAGGACGCTTTCAGCGACTGCCGTCCGATAAATGCACGGTGGTGGTTGATTATGCCCATACTCCTGACGGCTTGGGGAAAGTGTTGAAAACCGCGAGAGATTTCTGTCGGGGCCGGCTCTTTGTTGTTTTCGGATGTGGGGGAGACCGCGATCAGGGCAAAAGGCCTGTCATGGGTGAGATGGCAAGCCGGCTGGCGGATGTGTGTTTGATTACTTCCGACAACCCCCGCAGTGAAGACCCCGAGGCCATCATCTCGCAAATCCTCTCCGGGATTCCGGCCCAGTATAAGGAGAAGTGTCTGGTGGAGCCTGACCGCGCGCAGGCTATCCGCGCCGCCATCAGCCGGGCGGGGAGTGATGACCTCGTCTTGCTCGCCGGCAAGGGGCATGAGACTTATCAGATTTTCGCCGACCGCACCATCCACTTCGATGACCGGGAGGTGGCCCAGGAGGCACTGGAGGAAAAACCCTGAGATTGCTCTGAGTCAAAGGGACGCTCCATTCGTCAAACAAAGTGATATTGCAGAAATGATGTCCATTGTTGCAGTCAAAGATATTGTCGGCGCCACTCTCCTTCAGGGTGAGGCTGAAGGAGAGGTAACAGGGGTTTCCACAGACACCCGCGCTCTTCGCGCGGGAGAGCTCTTCATTGCGCTGCGGGGCGAGAAGTTCGACGGCCACGATTTCCTCTCTGAGGCATTCCGGAAGGGCGCCGCCGCCGCCATTGTCAGCGCCTCCCCGAAAGAGCCGGTGGAGGGCTGTCTTCTGTTGGTGAAAGACACTCTTCCCGCCATGGGGACCCTCGCCGCGCATTGGAGGCGGAAGTTCGATCTTCCCGTGGTGGCGGTTACCGGAAGTGTAGGCAAGACCACCACCAAAGAGATGATCGCCTCCATCCTCGCCCAGACCGGCGAGGTGTTGAAGACGCCGGAGAATTACAATAATGAGATAGGCGTTCCCCTCACCGTCTTCAACCTCACATCAAACCACAAGGCGGCGGTGTTCGAACTCGCCATGCGGGGCCGCGGACAGATTCGCTATCTGGCGGAAATCATCTCACCCCATGTGGGGGTGATCACGAATATCGGTATTTCCCACCTCGAATTGCTCTCCGGGCCTGAGGCGATTGCGGAGGCGAAGGCGGA
>WVXJ01000076.1:12695-13229 GCA_011773575.1 Armatimonadota bacterium
TACTTCTCACTCTTGCAGGAAAGGGCGAGCCGCACAATCACCTTCGGCCTCAAAAAAGGCGATGTTCGTGCGGATGAGATTCGAGCAAGCGATGAAGGTGTGAGTTTCCGCCTGTGGCTGCCAACAGAAGCAACAGGTGAAAAAGGCGAATGGCACCCGGTGGTACTGGCAGGTCCCGGGAAGCACAATGTAGTCAATGCAACAGCAGCGGCCGCGGCAGCAAGATGTGTGGGCGCTTCCCCTGCGCAAATCGTAAGCGGCCTGGAGGCGTTTATGAGTGTCCCCGGAAGAATGCGGGTTCTACAGGCGCCCGCGGGTTTCACGATTTTGGACGACGCCTATAATGCCAGCCCNNATCGGTATTTCCCACCTCGAATTGCTCTCCGGGCCTGAGGCGATTGCGGAGGCGAAGGCGGAACTGCTGGAGGTAATGGGAAAGGATGGTTTTGCGGTTCTTCCCCGTGAGAGCAAGTACTTCTCACTCTTGCAGGAAAGGGCGAGCCGCACAATCACCTTCGGCCTCAAAAAAGGCGA
>WVXJ01000076.1:13391-15161 GCA_011773575.1 Armatimonadota bacterium
CTGGGCGAGGACAGCGCCAGTCTGCACCGCGCCGTGGGCCGGCAGGCGGCGACCGTCGCTTTGTCCCTTCTGGTAACTATCGGGGAACTAGGAAAAGAGATCGCCGTCGGCGCGGCGGATGCCCTCTCTTCTGCGGCCATCGAATCTGTGCCTGACGCGGAGGCGGCGCTGAAACTCGTCTCCAGTCTGGTGCGCAAGGGAGATGTGGTATTGGTGAAGGCCTCTCGCGCGATAGGCCTGGAGAAGGTAGTGGAGGGTTTGATGGCATTAGAATGATGCAGCCTTTTCCGATCTCACTACAATTTCAGATATATCTCGTTTTCACGATCGCCTTAGCCGCGGGCCTCGTGCTGGCTGTCGGCGCTCTGGCCTTGAGATGGCTGGGGCAGCATGGCTGCCGCCAATATATTCGTGATGAAGGCCCGCAGCGCCATCACGAAAAGGCGGGAACCCCCACCATGGGCGGGCTGCTTTTCCTGCCCCCGGCTCTCTTGGTGGGCCTTGGTATGCCCATGCTCATAGGCAACTTTAGCCTTTCTCTCGTTTTGCTGGCAGGCCTGATCTTGGGATTCTTGCTGCTGGGGCTGGCTGATGATGTGATGATGTTAAGGCGGGGGAGTAATCTGGGACTGAGGGCTCGCCATAAACTCATATTGCAGTTCATATTGGCTGCATTTTTTCTTTTCGCCCTCAGCAGGACTCCATATGAGGGAGGGCTGCTGCGATTTCCATTTTCATCGTATCTGCTGGCGATCCCCGGCTGGGTCTATTATCCCTTTGCCGCATTCTTGATAGTGGGGGCCTCAAACTCAACCAATCTAAGCGACGGTTTGGACGGCCTTCTCGCCGGTCTTGCCGCGATCTGCGCGGCGGCCTTTGTCTTGCTTTCCGTGTGGCTGCAAAGACCGGATTTGGCGGTTTTCTCATGCGCTCTGTTAGGTGGTTGTTTGGGATTTCTGTTCTACAATCGCCATCCCGCCCGCGTCTTCATGGGTGATGTGGGTTCTCTCGCGCTGGGGGCGGCGTTCTCCGGTATCGCCATTTTGCTGCATGTAGAAATCGTTTTTCTCTTACTTGGTGCGGTATTCTTCATTGAATCTCTGTCTGTTATCATTCAGGTAATATCTTTCAAGAGCACGGGTAAACGGGTCTTTAAGATGAGTCCTTTGCATCATCATTTTGAACTCTCCGGCTGGAAGGAAACTCAAGTGGTGAGGGCGTTTTGCGGCGCTTCTCTGCTCATCACCGCGGGCTGCCTTCTCGGAACCTACATGGGATGGGGGTTCGGATGATAGATCTCTCCGGCCTCAGGGTCCATATCATCGGTCTCGGCAGCCTGGGAACCGGGCAGGCCTGCGCGCGNNGCGATCAGGTTGCGTCTCTCTCGGATTTGCCCATTACCCTTCATCTGGGGGAAAAAGCCTATTCCGCTATCGAAGAGGCACAGCTCGTCATTCCCAGCCCCGGCGTGCCCCTGGACATTCCCGCGCTTGAGAAGGCGCGGCAGGCGGGCATCCCTGTTGTGAGCGAGATTGAGGTTGCCTACTGGATCGCGGCTTGCCCCATAATCGCGGTTACCGGCACGAAAGGTAAGACGACGACAACCACACTGATAGGCCAACTCCTGGAGGCGGCGGGCTGCTCCGCGCTGGTGGGAGGCAATATCGGCACTCCGCTCATTCAACTTGCCAATCGCGCGAAACCCGAGGATCTGCTCGTCGCAGAGGTGAGTTCTTTTCAACTCGAAGGGACGCGGGATTTCTGTCCGCA
>WVXJ01000076.1:15169-18800 GCA_011773575.1 Armatimonadota bacterium
CTCCTACTGGGAAGCCAAGGTGAAACTCTTCGCCAACCAGCAGGCGACCGATTTCGCGGTTCTCAATTTCGATGATCCCGCTCTCAGGAGTCTTGCCGAGGATGTTCAGAGCAAGGCAGTGTCGTTCGCTCTCGATTCGCCGGCACAAGCGGAAATACGTGATGGTTTCTTGCGAATCGGTGGAGAGCCGGTCTGTGCCATGGACAGGATCAAACTGCGGGGAAAGCACAATCTCTACAATGTCCTGGCCGCGGTTGCCGCGGTGAATTGTGCGGAGGTGAGCCTGGAGCCTGCGGAGAAGGTGCTTGCCGATTTCCGCGGGGTTGCCAATCGCCTGGAGGAGGTGGCGGTGGTCAATGGGATTACATTCATCAATGATTCCCAGGCGACCATTCCACAGGCCGTCGAAGTGGCTCTGGAGGCGATGGAAACGCCCACTGTTCTGATTGCGGGAGGGCGTGCGAAGGTGTCAGATTTTTCGTCATTGGCGAAGGCGATTGCTCAGCGGGCAAAGGCCCTTGTTGTTATCGGGGAGGCGGGACCGGCAATCGCCACCGCAGCGAGGGCGGCGGGGTTCTCCTCCATTCATGAGAGCGCCACGTTACCCCAGGCCGTGCAGACCGCATTTTCCCTGGCTGAGCCGGGAGAGATAGTGCTTATGTCTCCGGCCTGCGCTTCTTTCGATATGTTCACCAATATGGCCCACCGCGGCGAGGTGTTTCGACGGGCGGTACGCGACCTGGAGATGGAGAAGAGTGTCAAATGAGTAAAAGCGCTTCCTTTCGGTTGAGCCGTGTGCCGTCAGGGAGAGAGAGGGTTTCCTTCCTGCCCAGCATGGATATGGGTATCTTTCTGCCGACGCTTCTGTTGGTTGCAGTCGGGATCGCAATGGTTTTCAGCGCCTCCTACCCCACGGTTCTGGAGTATCGCGATGGGGACGCCTGGTACTATGCCAAACGCCAGGCCGGCTTCGCCGTGGCAGGGTTTTTCGCGCTTTGGATCTTCAGCCGTCTGCGACTGAAATACTTGCGCGGAATCGCCTATCCCGCGCTCTTCGTCTCCATCCTGCTGCTGGCGGGAGTGCTGGTAGTGGGCCGGGCAACAAAGGGAGCCTTCTCCTGGTATGATGCGGGCCCGTTCAAGTTCCAGCCATCGGAGATGGCGAAGGTGGCTCTCATACTCGCTTTGGCGAAACTGCTGGCTGACTATCCCGGAATACTCTCCACCTTCAAGGGCCTGCTGGTTCCGCTGCTGATGGGAGGGCTGGTCTGCGGGTTGGTGCTCATGGGGAGAGATTTGGGCACGACCGCGGTGGCCTTTTTCGCTTTTCTTGTCGTGCTTTTCCTCGCCGGCGCCCGCTTCAGCCATCTGCTGGGCTTGTCTATCGCCTCCGCCGGTATAGGCGCGTTCTTTATCCGCATGGAGCCATATCGCCTGCAGCGTATTATCTCTTTCATCAATCCCGAGGCCTATGCTGACAGCGGAGGCTATCAGATCACCAGGTCGCTGATAGCGCTCGGCTCCGGAGGGCTTTTCGGCTTGGGCTTCTCCCGCAGCCGGGAGAAGTTCTTCTATCTTCCTACGCCCCACACAGATTCCATCTTCGCCGTCATCGGAGAGGAACTCGGTCTGATCTTCTGCCTGGCAGTCCTGGTTCTGTTCTTCTGGTTGGGTTGGCGAGGTCTGAGAGCGGCGACATTGAGTGAAGACAGGTTTTCCTCTCTTGCTGCGGCGGGATTGACGAGCCTGATCCTTATTCAAGCCGCCACCAATCTTATGGTCAATGTTGGGATGATGCCTTTGACCGGTCTTCCGCTTCCTTTCATCTCTTACGGCGGATCCTCTCTTCTCTTCAGTCTCATTGCGGTGGGTATTATTGCGAATATCTCTCGACATACTGTTGAGATCGGAGGCGTCTCACCATTGAGGGCGCCCCATCTCTCGCGGGCCGCGAACAAGAAGTCTAGATAAGCGCGGCTTTTCCGAAAAACTGCGGGTATTTGGTTAAAGATGAAAAGAAACGCCCCACATGCGTCGTTGAATAATCTCCTCAATTCGGTTCCTGCAACCGGCCGCAGTGCCCACTTTATCGGAATCGGCGGTATAGGTATGAGCGGGCTTGCCCAAGTCCTTCTCGCCAGAGGGTGGCAGGTTTCAGGCTCGGACTTGGCTGATTCCGCTGCGGTCGCACACTTACGCGAACTGGGAGCTCACATCTCCATCGGCCACGACGGCAGCAACCTTGGAGAGGCGGATTTAGTGGTTTACACTGACGCGGTCTCCCCCGACAATCCTGAACTTACCCTTGCGCGCAAAAAGGAGATCCCCCTGCTGCGCCGCTCCGAACTGTTGGGAAGGCTCACCGCGGATATGCGCACGATCGCCGTTTCCGGCACCCACGGCAAGACTACGACTACGGCGATGCTGGCAGCGATTCTGACACATGCGGGCCTCTCGCCGACCATGTTCCTGGGCGGAGAGTATCCTCCCCTGGGTGGAAACTTCTGTGCGGGCAGAGGGGAATGGGCGGTGGTGGAGGCGTGTGAGGCATTCTCCTCGTTTCTCGATTTGACCCCGACTGTGGCGGTTATTACCAACCTCGAAGCGGAACATCTCGATTATCACGGCTCCGAAGAGGCGTTGCGGCGCGCCTTCCTGGATTTCCTGGGCCGGCTGAAGCCGGGGGGAACCGCGGTTATATGCGCGGATGATCCCAACCTGACCGCCCTAGTTCGAGAGGCCAAAATAGAGAATATGGTCGGCTATGCCCTGGAGGCAGAGGCTCTCTTCGGCGCGACGGATATGGTCTTCTATCCCGAGGGAAGTGAATTCACACTTCTCGAATCCGGCCGGCCCCGGGCGCGGATAAGACTTCGCCTGCCGGGCCGATACAACATGTTGAATGCCCTCGCCGCCATTGCGGCGGCTTCAGTTGCGGGGATTCAGCCTGGGAACTGCGCCGTCGCCCTGGAGGAGTTTCCCGGGGTGAAACGGCGTTTTCAAGTTGTCGCCAGCGCAAAGGGAATTACGATAGTGGATGATTATGCACACCATCCCACGGAGATCGAGGCTCTTATGTCGGCCGCGAGAGAGAATCTCTCCGGCCGGCTTCTGGTGATCTTTCAGCCGCATCTGTATACCCGCACACAGACTTTCATGCGGGATTTCGCGCGGGTTTTGTCGGCCGCTGATTTGGCCTGGGTGACTGACATCTATCCCGCGCGGGAAGCGCCCATCCCTGGAGTGGAAGCGGCCTGTATCGCGGAGACTGCCAGAAAGGATTTCGATGGAAACGTCGAATATCTTCCTTTTGGAGAGATTGCGAAAAAGATCATGCCGCAACTTCGCGAAGGTGATATAGTAGTAACGATGGGAGCAGGAGATGTTGACCGCATTGCCCGAAGCCTGGCAGGGCCCTTACGCGATGATGCCTCCTAGAACTGCACGGACAACCGCGGAGATTCCCGTCAGCCTCGCTGAACTGCGCCAACTCCAGGAGGGTTTGCGGGGACGGATTTCCGTTGATGAGCCGATGAGCAGGCATACCACCTTTCGCGTCGGCGGTAACGCCGACCTCTTCTTGCACGCCTCCCATATTGATGATGTTCGTCTTGCCCTCTTCTGGTCGAAG
>WVXJ01000076.1:18836-19716 GCA_011773575.1 Armatimonadota bacterium
GTTCCGGTTTTGATGAGATACGCTTTCCCCCGGAGGGCCTGGTTGTCGGGGCAGGGGCGAAACTCGCCCGTGTGGTGGACGCCTCCGCCAAGGCCGGCTACAGCGGCCTGGAATCGACAGTGGGGATACCCGGAACGATGGGAGGCGCGCTGGCGACGAATGCGGGCACAGACACCGGCTCCATAGGCGATCTGGTGATTGAGGTGACGGCCCTGAATCAGAATGGCGCTATCGCGGGCTATCCCCGCGACCAACTCGTTTATCGTTATCGCTGGAGCAGTCTCTCAGGTGCGAAACTCATAATCCTGGGGGCGAAACTCTCCCTTCAGCCGGCGGCGCCTGAAGATGTGAGAGCGAAAATCAACCGGCTCTTGAAGAAACGCTCCGCCCGTCAGCCCATCCACGACAAGAGTGCGGGCTCCATCTTCAAGAACCCGGAGGCGATCGCCGCCGGCAAATTGCTCGACAGGGCGGGAGCCAAAGGGATGAGTGTAGGAGACGCGGAGGTTTCGCTGACCCATGCCAATTTCATAATAAACCGCGGCCGCGCGACGGCGGCGGAGGTTCGCGCTCTCATTGAAAAGTGCCAGCAACTGGTCCTGCAAACCTATGAAATAGAACTCGAACCAGAGGTGGAATTCGCGGGCGAATGGTGAAATTGCGTATTGCCGTATTGATGGGCGGGGACTCGGCGGAGAGAGAGGTCTCCCTTCTCAGCGGGAAGGCCGTCCTTGAGGGCCTTGACCGCGATAAGTACACGGCCATACCGGTAGTCTTGGAGAGCGTGCCGCGCGACCCCGATGAACTTCCCTCGCTGCTGCGTGATGGTGAGGTTGATTTGGCCTTCCTCGCGCTCCACGGGGGCGCGGGCGAAGATGGC
>WVXJ01000076.1:19779-19936 GCA_011773575.1 Armatimonadota bacterium
CAGGCGATGGACAAGATAGCCGCCAAGCGCGTTTTTCAGGAGGCGGGAATTCCGTGTCCGCGGGGAAAGGACTTTCCTGGTCTGACGCCGGAGAAACTGGAGAAAGCAGCCAAAGAGGCGCTGCAATCTCCAGGGCTTCCCATGGTCGTCAAACCCG
>WVXJ01000076.1:20038-20253 GCA_011773575.1 Armatimonadota bacterium
GCCATGGAGTCCGCGCTTGGCTATGACACTGATATTCTGGTGGAGGAATTTGTCTCCGGCAAGGAGATAACCGCCGCCATCATAGGTAACACTTCGCCCCGCGTACTTCCCCTGGTGGAGATTGTGCCCAAGAGCGGTTTCTATGATTATCACGCCAAATACATCGCTCCGGACACGGACAAGATCGTTCCCGCGCGTCTTTCCACGGAGGTCGC
>WVXJ01000076.1:20299-27482 GCA_011773575.1 Armatimonadota bacterium
TTCGTCTTGGAGGTCAACACCATTCCGGGCATGACCGGTGACCACAGCCTGGTTCCCTGCGCCGCCCTTGCCGCGGGGATGAGCTACTCTGCTCTGTTGGACGAGATTATTCGATTTGCTCTTGAGGAGAAGGCTGATGGGCGGTGACTCTTCCAAGACGAGGGGCAAGCGGCGTAAGAGCAGCGCTTCTCGCTTGCTGAGAGGGTCTTCGGGGCTCGAGTTCTCGCCTCGCAGCCGGGGTCGGCCCGGCCGTTCCCGCCGTTTACGCTTCAGAAGGGCACTCTTGTGCATCGTGGTCTTGCTGAGTATTGTTCTTGCCGCGGAGTGCGCGGTTGCGCTTTTCACTTCGCATCGTTTCGCGCTGCGGGAGGTAAAGGTGGAGGGAGTCTCTGAATCCGCTCTCCCTCTCGTACTCAAACATGCCCCCTCCCCCGGCCCGAATCTCTTCTCTCTTCCCGGGCGTCAGATTGCCTCCAAGATTCAGGCTCTCTCTTTTGTTGAGGAAGTCGACTTGAAAAGACGGCCCTTCGGAACCTTAATAATAAGAGTGAAAGAACGCCGTCCTATCGCCTATCTGAAGCAGAAAGGGCAGACGGTCTTTGTAGATGGCGCAGGCATCGCCTTCCTTCTTCAGGAGACGATTCCCGGAGGAATTCCTGAGCTCAGCGGTATCGAAATCAGCGCCGAGAGCATCGGCCGTCCGATTTCCGGCACAAAGGCGACTGCATTGTGCAAGGGTTTGGCCGCCCTGACGAAGAATTCTACCATAAAGGCAAAGAGGCTGGTTGTGGATGAGCGCGGCTGGCTTACGGCTCATTTGGTTTCGGGCACTGAACTGCGCCTGGGACCGGCTCAACAGCTGGAGGAGAAACTGCGCGTGGTGGAGGCGGTGCTCGCCTCTTCAGGGGCCTCTCGACCGGCGGAGTACTTCGATGTTTCCGTACTGGAGGCCGCAGTGTGGAAGCCGCGCTGAAGGTTGGCGCGGCGGACAGGGTATTCGGGCATGAAAAAGGATGAAGCACATCTCGATCGCGCCAGGATGCACTGGATTCTTAGTCTGGCGGGTATCTGCCTGGTAATGGGCGCCCTCTTGGCCATCCAGGTGCGCTCTCGCACCCCGGAGGAGCGGCTCCTTTCCACGCGGTTCGGAGTGACAGGAGGAGGTCCTCTCGGCGCTCTCAGCCAGGTCTTGGCGGCCACCCAAGAACAGGTGGAAGATCAGGCGGAAGAGATCGCCGCTCAGCGCGAGCTAATCACTCAATATGAAGAACACATGGCGAAAGAGAAAGATATCGTCAAACCCATGGCGGAACAGTTGGCGAATGCCAAGGTGGCGCTGGGGCTGACCGCGGTGAAAGGGCCCGGCATAGTTCTGGAGGTGGATGATTCCATACTGAAACTGGGGGAGGATCTGCATCAGTATGCGCAAACCGGGCTGCTGATCCACGATAATGATCTTCTGCGGATCATGAATGAACTGTGGGCGGCCGGCGCGGAGGCCATCTCCTTGAATGACCAGCGTCTCGTAGGAGGCACCGCCATCCGCTGCAGCGGGCCCACTACCCAGGTCAACAGCGTGCCCATCGCCGCACCTTACAAGTTCATCGCCCTGGGAGATCCGGATACCCTCGCCGGCGCGCTGAATATTCCCGGAGGGGTACTGGAGAACCTTCGCCTGGTGCAGTTTCCCATCAAACTGGAGAAGAGTACAGAACTGGTTGTACCGGCTGTTCCAACCGCTAAGAAGTTCAAGTACGCTCGCCCTGTCGAGACAAGCGCCTCGACAGAGACAGATTCCACTTCTCCGCATGCCGTGAGCGATACGCGCAAGCGGCGAGCCGCAGGCAAATAACCCGGAGGTGCTGAAGTGTTCTTGATCCCCGTCCTCGCATTGGTCATTGGCTTTCTTCTGGTCTACAGTCTGCATATTGACGTATCGGCTTCTTATGCCGATTATCTCGCCATCGCCATTCTCGCCGGCCTGGATTCTATTACAGGGGGCATTCGCTCTAAGCTGGAGGAGAACTTCGAAGAGTATATCTTCACCACGGGCTTCTTTGTGAATATGGCGCTGGCCGCTTTGCTCGCCTACACTGGAGATCGCATGGGGATTAATCTCTACCTGGCGGTAGTGGTCGCTCTCGGGGTGCGCATTTTCCAAAATCTAGGCCGCATCCGCGGCCATCTGACGGCACGCCTTCTTCACCGACGCCTCTCCGCCTCGGAGGCGGAAAAGATTTGAAACAAGGTGGAAGGTTGAGAGCAGTTCGTAATGTTCAAGCTGTCAGTGGACGATATTGTGAGCAACGGAAACCTGATTCTTGGTATTGATCTTGGGACGAACAAGGTTGCTGCGCTGTTGGGGCGCTTGGATGGCGGCAAACTGAGCCTTGACCGGGTGGGGCTGGCACCTTCGCAAGGTTTGCGGCGAGGGGAAATCGTTGATCTGGAAAAAGCGGCTTCCTCAATCAGCCAAGCGATCGACGGTCTGAATGCCCGCCGGCCCAAAGGCATTGCGACCTCAGTAGACCGCTCTGTCGCGGTCCCGAGGATTCCGCACCGGGCCTGGGTGGGGATTACCGGTGACCATGTACGCTGTTTCAACCCGCGGGCGGATATCCCCATATCCCGTCCCGGGAGGGCTGTTTCTCCGCGTGATGTGGAACAGGTGATGCGGGCTGCCGTTGGATCTCTTGAACTCCCCTCCGGACATGAAGTAGTACATGTGATAGCACGCAGTTTCGCGGTTGACACCTCCGGTAACTCCAGCCCGAAATCGGCGAAAGACGCCTCTATCGAGCATACTCCCATTTTTTGTAACAGTATCGCCAATCCCGTGGGTATGGCGGCGAGACGGCTGGAGGTGCAAGCCCATGTCGTTACCGCTTCTACCACCTCTCTCGGGCATTTGGAGCGTTGCATGGAGGAGGCCGGTCTGGGCGTGGAGGGGGTTGTCTTGGAGCCTCTCGCCTCGGCGGACGCCGTCCTCAGTGAGGCGGAGCGAGACCTTGGAACCGTCCTGCTGGATATCGGCGCGGGCACTACGGATATGGCCATTCTCGTGGACGGCTCCGTCTGCTGCACAGCCGCAGTCCCCATAGGGGGGCGTCATATAACGCGTGATCTCGCCGTAGGTTTGGAGATTGATGTGGAAGAAGCGGAGGCGCTCAAGATCGCCAAAGGGTGCGCCTTGGTTGATATGGTGGGAGCGAACGAGAAAGTTACCGTTAATATCCTCTCCGCGGAGGGTCCTCGCCAGATTCCGCGGCGGCTGCTGGCGCAGATTATTCAGCCCAGAGCCGCGGAGATGGTTTCTCTGGTAAAAGACCAGATGGTGCGCTCCGGATATTTCCATCGTCTTTCCATCGGCGCGGTACTGACCGGCGGGGGTTCTCAGTTGGAAGGCATCCTTCCACTTGCGAAACAGATATTCGGGCTTCCCGTTCGTCTCGGCAGACCCTCTGCCAGAGGGCCTGCGAACCTGAAAGATCCTCGTCTCTCCACCAGCGTAGGGCTTTTGTTGTATGGCTCCCAAGAACAGGTCCACTCCACCCCGGTTTCCGCCTGGTCACGGGCAAAGCCGAACCTCGGGACCCGCGTTCTCGGATGGTGGAAACATCTCTTCGGGCCTTGAGCCCTCCCCAAGCCAAGGGCGGATATGTCGGGCCAACTGATAGTCGAGAAGATCAGCGTTGAGTTCGACCACAAACCCGGTCCCCCTGTTCGTTTCATTTGGCGTGGTCGGACTTATCTCATTGAACGGGTGATGAAGACCTGGGCCGATTATGGCTTTGGCACTCTCGCCAGAGGGCGTCGCTGGTGGCAGCGGCGCCACCGCAACTATTATCAAGTGGTCACTGAAGAGGGTGAGGAATTCGAGTTCTACCTTGACCGGGGCAAGAAAGAATGGATACTCTATCGCAGACTCTCCGGCGAATAGCAGCCGCAGACTTCGTCGGTCATGCTCTTTCGGCGGACCATGAAGGGTGAACCTGCTGTGTCCGGTCTCTCTGTCGTCTTCACCGGTGGCGGCACCGGTGGACATCTTTATCCGGCTCTGGCGCTGGCGACGAGGCTGCGGGAACTCGACGCCGATTCCCGAATCTTGTTCATCGGCACGGCCAGATTGGAGGCGACGAAAGTTCCGGCGGCAGGATTCCCTCTCAAAATCATCGCGGTGCGCGGCCTTACCGGGCCCTGGAGTTTCTCTGCTCTGCTCCGCAAACTGCACTCCGCGCTCCTGCTTGCATTGGGAATCCCGCTGTGGCAGGCGATGTTCGCGCTGTGGCGATTCAAGCCAGATGTCGTGGTCGGCACCGGCGGCTATGTCTGTGGGCCCGTCACCCTCGCCGCCAGGCTGATGGGGATCCCCTCTCTCAGTGTAGAGCAGAACATCCGGCCCGGCCTGACCACTCGCATTCTCGCCCGCCTGGTGGATGTCGCCGCTCTGGTAACAGAGGAATCGCTTTCCCTTTATCCCCTTCCAAAGGCACGTTTCGCCCGCCACGGGAAACCCAAACTTGTGGTGACCGGCAATCCGGTGAGGTCGGAGATTCTCTCCGCGCGGAGAGGAGAAGGGCTGGCTGCTTTCGGGCTCGGCGCGGAAAGGCGGACTCTGCTCATCTATGGAGGCAGCCTGGGATCACCGATCATTAACCGCGTGTCTCTGCAAGCATTAGAGATGTTGGCAGATGAGTATTGGTTTCGCAGCGGCATCCAGGTTCTGCACGTGACCGGCAAGCCATCTTCTCCGGCGGGGGCTCCACCGGAGCAAACCGAACTGGGCGAGATCGCCCGGCGTGCAAGACTCCGCTACCAGGCTCACCCCTATCTGGATAACCTGCCGCTGGCTCTGGCGGCGGCTGATTTGGCCATCTGTCGCGGCGGTGGAACCACGATCGCCGAACTCAGCGCCAGAGGTCTGCCCGCCATCATCGTCCCCTGGCCGGGGGCGGCAAATAACGAACAGTATTTCAATTCCAAGCCCTTGGCGCAGGCGGGAGGCGCCATCCTGATGAGAGAGGATGAACTCACCCCAGGCCGGCTTGCGGCAGCATTGAAAGACTTGCTGCGGAACCCCGCGCGCCTGGAGAAGATGTCGGAGGCAAGCCGCTCCTTGGGCCGGCCCAAGGCAACCGATGAGATAATCGCGCTTGTGCGGAAATTGGCCTCTGGTAGACAGGGGTAAAGGAGACCCACACCCCTACTTCCAGAGGGAGGCGGATTCAATATTCTCGATGGGTTGGCCCAGGAAACGGGCGCCGACAGTCTTTATGCTGGTGGGGTCACCGCTGGCGAAGAAGCGATGGGCGGATGCATCGGGAGTGCCGGGATTGACGAGTTTCGCCTCCCGCAGGGCGGCGGCCACTTCTTTGGCGGTTTCCTCGGCCGGGTCAATGAGGGTGATTTCCGGCCCCGCGATTTCCTGGATGAGCGGTCTGAGTAGAGGATATTGAGTGCACCCCAAAACCACGGTATCGACCCCGAATTGCAGCACAGGTTCCAGGTAACCGTTTGTCACTTGGCGAGTATGAGCGGAATTCAACTCTCCTTTTTCGACCAGAGGGACGAACTCCGGACAGGGTTGTTCTATCACCTCGAGGGCCGGCTTAAGCCCTCGCAAGGCGGAGGAATAGGCCGCGGTGGACACGGTGGCCTGGGTGGCGATAACCCCGATGCGGCTTTTTCGCGTGGCGCGCAAGGCGGCCTTCGCCCCAGGCTGGATGACACCAAAGATGAGGGGGCCGTGGCTCTCCCGTGCCGGCTCCAGGGCCACTGCGGAGGAGGTATTACAGCCCATGATGACCGCCTTCGCCCCTTGCTCTATGAGGAAGGCGCTGATGTCGAGCGCGAAATCTTTAATTTGTTCCGGCGGACGCGGGCCGTAAGGAACATGGGCAGTATCGGCGAAGTAGAGCAGCCGTTCTCCAGGCAATAGATGAAGCAAAGCGCGGGCAACGGTAAGGCCTCCCACGCCGGAATCGAAGACACCGATAGGTGCGGTTGGATCTGTCATTGTAAAGCAGATGGCAGGACACAAGGTCCTGCCCAACGAATAATTGCCGCTCCTATAGTATTTGACACAGATAAGGCGAGATAGATTCTAGGATCCGAGGCGGCCGCCCTTCTCTATATAGTGGCGGAGCCCGTCAAAGATCGCTCTTGCCGCGCGGGCGCGAAATTCCGGTTTGGCGAGCAGTTTCTCCTCTTCTTCGTTGTCCAGGTAGGCGACCTCTACCAATACCGCCGGCATCTTCGTCTCTCGCGTGACGACGAGCTTCTCATTGCAGATTATTCCCCCGTCATGGCGTCCCAGTTCCTCCACCATTGCCTTCTGAATCGTCTCAGCCAAAAGTCGGCTCTCCGGCCTACCGTAATAGACCTCGGTGCCGGTACGCCGCCGGGGATTGTTATTAGCATTTGCGTTGGCATGAATGGAGACGAAGATGTCAACCTCCGCGGCATTTGCTCTCTCCGGCCTCATGTACAATTCCACCTTGTAGGCCTCACGGTCCACCTTTCCCTCTTTATCCTCCACGGAGCGAAGCAGGTAATCGCCCTCTCGAGTCATAAAGACCTCAGCCCCCGCCCGTCTCAGTATCTCTGCCAGGCGGAGAGCGACGTCAAGATTGACATCTTTTTCCAGCAATCCGGTACGACCGGGGGCGCCGGAGACGGGGCCTCCGTGACCGGGGTCCAGCATGATCTTCAATCCGGTGAGCGAGAATTCTCCCATCATCAGCCGCACCTTGTTCCCTTCCGCGGCGAGCAGGTGTCTCACCTCTTTCTTCAATTCTATCTGGAGTTCCTGCACCTCACCGGAGAAACCCGCGGTGCGCAGTTTCAATCCGGCGACAACCTCGTTGTCGGGAATCTCGGGCAGTTCCTCGAGACGGCTGGCGGATTCAAAAATCCTCACCAGAAGGGTGTTCTCTCCTACGCGCATCTGCGAGTCCACCACAGTCTGAGCGCTCAACGAAAGAGTGAATGTCACCAGTTCGTCGGAGTTGGCCTTGAAGGATATCTCCTCCAGAAACGCTTCGGGTTCAGGCGGGGCACCCGGCTGCTTGGGAATGCGTATGGACAGACGACAGCCGTCCTCCGAGATTCTGGAATAACAATCGGTCGAACGGCTCAGATCCATGACCACGCGAAGGCCGGGTTTCTTTATCTCTTGGGTGGC